>NZ_JABFAY010000015.1:184450-203730 GCF_017168495.1 Micrococcus sp. KRD096
GTCCGCGGCCGCCGGCCCGCCCAGTCCACCGCCTCGCCCCTGCGCCCGCCTGCCCCGGTCGTCCGGCTGGGGACAGCTGCGGACCCACCGCACCTGTGCAGGAGCGGACGGCGGCGCGCAGCCGTCAATCGCGCAGGATTCGGTGGGTCCGCGCCTCACGCACGCGGGAGTCGTCCCACGGCACATCCCAGCCCAGCAGCGCCAGCACACGGTCCAGCAGCGCCGCCGTGAACCCCCACACCAGGCGCTCGCCCACGAGGAAGCCCGGCGTCTCGCCGCGGCGGCCGCCGGGCCGGGCCACGCGGCACCGGTTCGCGGGGTCCACCAGGTCCGCGACCGGCATCCGGAACACGGCCGCGGCCTCGGCCTGGTCGACCACCGCCACGCGACTGGGGTCCCGCCACCACCCGAGCACCGGGTGCACCACGTGCCCGGAGACCACCACCGGCACCGCCGGCAGCACGCCCAGGACCTCCACGCCGGCCGGGTCCAGGCCGGTCTCCTCCTGCGCCTCGCGCAGGGCCGTGGCCACGACGTCGCCGTCCTCGGGGTCGACGCGACCGCCGGGGAACGCGATCTGCCCGGCGTGCTGGCGCAGGGTGGCGGCGCGCTGGGTCAGCAGCACGTCCACGTGCGGGTGCACGCGCCCGGCGTCGTGACGGGCGGGGACGTCGTCGAGGGCGCCGAACAGGATCAGCACGGCGGAGGGGCGCGGATCGCCGGACCGGGGCCAGTCGAAGCCCCACATCGGCACGGCCTCGGGCGGGATTGTGGTGAGCGAAGCCGGGTCGTGGTGACCGGGCGCGTCCGCAGGGGCCGCGCCCCACCGGGCCACGAGGTCCGCCAGCTGGTCCCTCGCACCCGTCAGCGACGCAGCGCACGTCCCGGCGGCGTCGCGGGAGGTCGGGCGGGGGCTCGCGGGGGTCTCAGGCATGGCCCCCACGCTAGCCGCCGGTCGTAGCCTCGGGGCATGACGGCTCCCCTGACCTCGCCCCCGGCGGCCACCGCGTTCCCGGATCCGGTGGACGTCGCGGTGATCGGCGCCGGCCAGGCGGGGCTGGCGGCCGGCTACTTCCTGGCGCGGGCCGCGCGGGACGTCGACCGCGGGCGCCGGCCGGGCCCGCCGCCGTCGTTCGTCCTGCTCGACGCGGCCGCCCAGCCCGGCGGCGCGTGGCCGCACCACTGGGACTCCCTGCGCCTGTTCTCCCCCGCCGAGCACTCCTCCCTGCCGGGCCGACCCATGCCGCCGTCGCCCGGCCCCGGCACCCCGGACGCCGGGCACGTCGTCGCGTACCTGGCCGACTACGAGGACCGCTACGGCCTGCCGGTGCGGCGCGGCGTGCGCGTCACGGCGGTGACGCACGACGCCGCCGCGTCCCCGCCGTTCACCCTGCGACTCGAGGACGGCTCGACCCTGAGCGCCCGCGCGGTGATCTCCGCGACCGGCTCGTTCACCCGCCCGTTCGTGCCGGCCCTCCCGGGGGCCGATCGCTTCGGCGGCACGCAGCGGCACTCCGCCGCGTACCGCTCCCCCGACGCGTTCACCGGGCGGCGCGTCCTCGTGGTGGGCGGCGGCAACTCGGGCGCTCAGATCGCGGCGGACCTGCTGCTGGCGGGTGTCGCCACCACGTGGGCCACCCGGCGTCCGCCGCGGTTCATGCCGGACGACGTGGACGGGCGGGTGCTCTTCGACCGGGCCTCGGCGCGCGTGCTGGGCCGCTCCGAGGCGCGCGTGGGCGACCTCGGGGACATCGTCATGGTGCCCTCGGTGATCCGCGCCCGCGACGAGGCCGGGCTCCACGCGGTCCCCGCGCCCACCGCGCTCACGCCGGACGGCGTCCGCTGGGACCACGACGCCGGCGCGAGCCACGGCTGGCCCGCCGCCAGCCGCGCCGCGGCCCGGGTGCGCGGCGCCGAGCACCCGGTGGACGACGTCGTCTGGTGCACGGGCTTCCGGGCGGACCTGCGCCATCTGCGGGGCCTCGAGCTGACCCGCCGCCCCTCCGGGGCGCCGGCGACGGAGCGTGCGCTGCCGACCGCCTCGGTGGACGTGCCGGGACTGCACCTGCTCGGCTACGACGACTGGTGCGGGGCCGCCTCGGCCACGCTCGCGGGAGTGGGGGTGCACGCGCGCCGGGCCGTCGACGCGATCCTCGCGGGCCTCACCGAAGGCTGAGCGGGCAGGCCGGGCGCTCAGGCCTCCAGCCCGTGGCCGAGGGCGCGCAGCTCCCGGCGCGTCCGCCCCGCGCGCAGGAGCTCGAGCAGCTCCTCCCGGCCGGGCTTGAGCTCGTAGGCGAGCAGGGCGCGCGCCCGCTCGGGGTCGGTCTCCCCCTCGCCGTAGGACGGGCACCAGCGGGCGATCGGGCACGCCCCGCACGCCGGGCGGCGCGCGTGGCACACGCGGCGGCCGTGGAAGATCAGCCGGTGGGAGAGCATCGTCCAGTCCCGGCGCGGGAACAGGGCGCCCACGGCGTGCTCGACCTTCACCGGGTCGGTCTCGTCCGTGAACCCCAGTCGCCGGGCGAGCCGGCCGACGTGCGTGTCCACGGTGATCCCGGGCAGGCCGAACGCGTTGCCGAGCACCACGAACGCGGTCTTGCGCCCCACCCCGGGCAGCGCCACGAGGTCCTCGAGACGGGCGGGGACCTCGCCGTCGTGCCGGGCCACGAGCTCCTGGGACAGCCGCAGGATCGCGGAGGCCTTGTTCCGGTAGAACCCCGTGGAGCGCACGAGCTCCTGCAGCTCGGGCTCGGTGGCCGCGGCCATCGCGTGGGCGTCCGGGAAGCGGGCGAACAGCGCCGGCGTGGCCGCGTTGACGCGCACGTCGGTGGTCTGGGCGGACAGCACCGTGGCCACGAGCAGCTCGAACGGCGTCTCGAAGTCCAGCTCGGCGACGGCGTACGGGTACGTCTCGGCCAGGATCCGGTCGATCCGCCGCGCCCGGCGCACCAGGGCCAGCCGGGTCTCCCCGGTCGGCGTGTCCGTCGGCTCCGTCTCCATCCGCGCGTCCTCCCGCCCTCGTGCGATCCGCTCAGGTCCGACCATCCTAGGGAGCGGGGCGCGTGCCGACGTCCGCATCGCGCCCGGCCGGCGCTTCCGGGCACGATGCGACACACAGGACCCGAGGATTTGTGGCGACGACGCCGCGGGCGGCATGCTGAGGCGGGAGACTAGTGTGGGACGCGTCACATCCGCGCCGCGCACCGACCGCACCACCCCGAAAGGACCCGTCGATGGACGAGCAGATCCCCACGTTCCCGCCCCCGGCCGAGTTCGCCGCCCAGGCGGTGGCCGGAGCCGACCTGTACGAGGAGGCCGCCGAGGACCGCCTGGCCTACTGGGCCCGCCGCGCCCGCGAGATCCTGCACTGGGAGCAGGACTTCACCGACGTCCTGGACTGGTCCGACGCGCCCTTCGCGAAGTGGTTCGTCGGCGGCACCACCAACGCCGCGTACAACGCCCTGGACCGCCACGTCGAGGCCGGCCACGGCGACCGCGTGGCCATCCACTTCGAGGGCGAGCCCGGCGACACCCGGACCTACACCTACGCCGACCTGGCCGCCGAGGTCCGGCGCGCCGCCAACGCGTTCGAGTCCCTCGGCGTGACCAAGGGCGACCGCGTGGCCGTCTACCTGCCGATGATCCCGGAGGCCGTCATCACGATGCTCGCGTGCGCGCGCATCGGCGCGGTCCACTCCGTGGTCTTCGGCGGCTTCTCCTCCGACGCCCTGCGCTCCCGCGTGGACGACGCCGAGGCCAAGCTCGTCGTCACGGCCGACGGCTCCTTCCGCCGCGGCAAGCCCTCCATGCTCAAGCCCGCCGTGGACCAGGCCCTCTCCGCGCCCGGCCACACCGCCGAGCACGTGCTCGTGGTCCGCCGCAACGAGGCCGAGGTCGAGATGACCGAGGGCCGCGACCTGTGGTGGCACGACGTCGTGGACGCCCAGTCCGACGAGCACGAGCTCGTGTGGCACGACGCCGAGCACCCGCTCTACATCCTGTACACCTCCGGCACCACCGGGAAGCCGAAGGGCATCCTGCACACCACCGGCGGCTACCTCGTGCAGGCCGCGGCCACCCACCACGACACCTTCGACCTGCACCCGGAGTCGGACGTCTTCTGGTGCACCGCCGACGTCGGCTGGGTCACCGGGCACTCCTACGTCGCCTACGCGCCGCTGGTCAACGGCGCCACCCAGGTGATCTACGAGGGCACCCCGGACTCCCCGCACCAGGGCCGCTGGTGGGAGATCGTGCAGAAGTACGGCGTGAGCATCCTCTACACGGCGCCGACGGCGATCCGCACGTTCATGAAGTGGGGCCGGCACATCCCGGACGAGTACGACCTCTCCAGCCTGCGCGTGCTCGGCTCCGTGGGCGAGGCCATCAACCCGGAGGCCTGGCGCTGGTACCACGAGGTCATCGGCGCCGGCCGCTGCCCCATCGTGGACACCTGGTGGCAGACCGAGACGGGCGCCCACATGCTCACCCCGCTGCCCGGCGTGACCACCCTCAAGCCCGGTTCCGCCCAGCGGCCGGTGCCCGGCGTCGTGCTGGAGGTCGTGGACGAGCTCGGCGAGCACATGACGGACACGAGCGCGGGCTTCCTCGTGGTGCGCGAGCCGTGGCCGTCCATGCTGCGCGGCATCTGGGGCGACCGGGAGCGCTTCAAGGAGACCTACTGGTCCCGCTTCCCCGGCATGTACTTCGCCGGCGACGGCGCCCGCTACGACGAGGACGGCGACATCTGGCTGCTGGGCCGCGTGGACGACGTCATGAACGTCTCCGGCCACCGCCTGTCCACCACCGAGATCGAGTCCTCCCTCGTGGCGCACCCGTCCGTGGCCGAGTCCGCGGTGGTCGGCGCGAAGGACGAGACCACGGGCGAGGCGGTCGTCGCGTTCGTCCTGCTCACCGCGGTCGCCGCCGCGGCCGACCGCGACGTCGCCGAGGTCGAGGAGGAGCTGCGGCAGCACGTGGGCAAGGACATCGGCCCCATCGCCAAGCCCAAGCGCGTGCTCGTGGTCCCCGAGCTGCCCAAGACGCGCTCCGGCAAGATCATGCGCCGCCTGCTCAAGGACGTGGCCGAGGGCCGCGACCCGGGCGACTCCACCACGCTGGCCGACCCCACGGTCATGCAGCGCATCGTGGAGACGCTCGCCCCGAAGGCCTGAGCCGGCACGACGACGCCGCCCCGGTCCGCACGCTGTGTGCGGTCCGGGGCGGCGTCGTCGGTGGGCGGGCCCGGCTCAGGTGCGGGCGGCCGCGTCCCGGCGGACCAGCTCCACGGCCTCCTCGGGCGTGTAGCCGAGGCGCTCGAGCAGGGTGTCGAGACAGCGGCGCACGGCCTGGTGCGCGGCGTCCGCGCGGGCGTCCGCCGAGGCGGCCACGAACGTGCCCGCGCGCCCCCGGGTGCGGATGGTGCCGTGCGCCTCGAGCTCCTTGTAGGCCCGGGCCACGGTGCCCGGTGCCACGCCGAGCTCGGCGGCGAGCGCGCGCACGGGCGGCAGTCGGTCCCCGCGGGCGAGGGATCCGGAGGCGACGCCGGCCAGGACCGCGTCCACGATCTGCCGGTAGGGCGGGGCCGGCAGGCTCCCGTCCACCGCCACGACCGGCAGGGAGGCGGAGACCACGCCCGCGGCCCCGTCGGCGACCGAGGCCGCGGACGGGGCCGCTGGGGACGGACCGGTGGCCCTCATCGACTCACCGGTGCCGTGCGTCGAGACGGCCATCCTCGCGCTCCCACACGGCGGGGGCCAGTTCGTCCTCGATGGCGAGATCGCCCGAGGAGTCGTCCGGGTGGCGGAGCAGGTGGACGGCGGAGACCGCGAGGCCGCCCCACACCAGGAGGATGGCCAGGGACATCATGACGATCGCTGCGGTGCTCATCGGTCAGAGCTCCTTCCGGGTGGCGGCCGCGGGCACCACCGGCAGGGCGCCGGTGGGGACGGTGCCCTCGGGCACGGCGTTGTGCGGGATGAGGTCGCCGTGGATCTCGCTGTCCAGATCCTCCGCGTAGAGGTTGGACTTGCGGGACCACGGGATCAGGGAGAGCAGGATCGCCAGGGCGACGGAGCCGAGCGCGATGCCCCAGCCGAAGACGCCGAGGAAGTCGCCCGGGTAGCCCTCATAGCCCTCCGCGATCACCTTCATGATCCAGGAGAGCCAGATGTAGGCGAGCACGATCGGCATGAGCACGCCGATCAGCAGCACGTACCCGCGGCCGACCTTGAAGGAGGAGACGGCGTTGAGGTGCGCCGTGATGCGACGGGCCGAGCCCAGCGCGCCGGTGACCAGGAGCACCGACAGGAGCGCCGCGCCCACGATGCCGAAGTTGTTGGCGAACGCGTCCATGGTGTCCAGCATCTGCAGGCCCGTGGTGGTGGAGAACAGGGCGAGGGAGACCACCCCGGACAGGCCGATCACCACGATCGTGGCCGTCCAGCGGCCCCAGCCGAGCTTGTCCTTCACGGCGGAGATGACGACCTCGAGGATCGAGATCAGCGAGGTGAAGCCGGCGACCACGAGCGAGCCGAAGAACAGCACGCCGATCAGGGCGCCGAGCGGGGCCTGCGAGATCAGGGTGGGGAAGGCGATGAACGCCAGGCCGATGCCGCTGCCGGCCACCTCGGCCACGGACACGCCGGAGGCCTGCGCCATGAAGCCCAGGGCGGAGAACACGCCGATGCCGGCCAGGATCTCGAAGCCCGAGTTGGAGAAGCCGACCACCAGGCCGGAGCCGGTGAGGTTCGTGCGGCGGTTGAGGTAGGAGGCGTAGGTGATCATGATGCCGAAGCCGACGGACAGCGAGAAGAAGATCTGACCGTAGGCGGCGATCCAGACGCCCGGGTCCGCCAGCGCGGCCCAGTTCGGCGTGAACAGCGCGTCCAGGCCCTGGGCGGCGCCCGGCAGGGTGAGGGCGATGCCGACGAGGATCAGGAACATCACGACGAGCAGCGGGATGCCGACCATCGAGGCCAGGGCCACGCCCCGGCGCACGCCGAAGCCCATGATGAGCAGCGTGATCACCCAGACGGCGAGCATGGGCCAGAAGACGCCCGAGACGAAGTCGAAGGACGGGGACGGGTCGTCGGCGACCTGCAGGTAGTCGCCCATGAGGAAGGTCTCCGGGTCGTCGCCCCACCGCTGGTCCACGGAGAACCAGGTGTACATGATCGCCCAGCCGATGATCGCGGCGTAGTAGATCGCGATGACGACGCAGATGAGCACCTGCCACCAGCCGACGGTCTCGGTCCACCGGGACAGGCGCCGGAACGCCAGCGGCGCGGAGCCGCGGAAGCGGTGGCCGATCGCGTAGTCGAAGAACAGCAGCGGGATGCCCGCGGTGAGCAGCGCGATCAGGTAGGGGATGACGAACGCGCCGCCGCCGTTCTCATAGGCGACGTAGGGGAAGCGCCAGATGTTGCCGAGGCCCACGGCGGAGCCGATGGCCGCCAGGATGAAGGCCCACCGGCCGGTGAACTCCTCCCGGGTGCGCTTCGGCGCCGACGCGGGCGCGGAGACGGTGCTGGACATGCAGGACCTCCGGGGGTCGGGAAAACTCGAGTGTGACGGAGAACACAATAGTCGACACGGGCCGTTGCCGGACAGTCCGGTCCGGAATGCGGGCATCAGGCGCGTGGCGCGGCGCCGGCTCAGCCGCCCGGGACGCAGTCCCCCGAAGGGACCGTGGCCGTCATCCCCGGGGCCGCGGCGACGACGGGGGCGATGGTGTCCGCCGTCAGGGCGTAGCCGACGGCGTCCGAGCCCGGGGCCCGGGCGAACACCAGACCGGCCAGGTTCCCGGCCGTGTCCACCACCGGGCCGCCCGAGTAGCCGTGGCGGATGTCCGCCGCGAGGGTGTACACGTCCACCATGCTCGCGGCCCCGGTCAGGACGTCGCCGAGCGGCACCTCGCCGACGGCCTGCACGGTCGCGGGGGTGGAGGCGAACGGGCCGCCGTCGGGATAGCCCAGGACGGAGGCCGACGCGCCGCCCGTCAGCTCGGCGCCGACCGGCATGACGGGCAGGTTCGCGTCGTCGACCGCCAGGACGGCGAGGTCGTGCGCCGTGTCCAGGTGGACGATCCGCGCCGCGTGCACGCCGCGGGCGCGGTCCGTCACGGTGGGGGCGTCCACGCCGAGGACCACGTGCGCGTTCGTGAGCACGCGGTCCGGGGCCACGGCCACGCCCGAGCCGCTCTGCACCTGGTTGCACTGCGCGGCCGTCGTCCGGCTGACCGGGACGGGGGCGGGCAGCTCGAGCTCCGGCAGCACGTCCAGGTCGGCGACGGCGGAGCGCGAGCGGGCGGCCCAGGCCAGGAGCGAGTCGGGCATCACGGTGTCCAGCGCCGTGATCACCTGCGAGCGGTTCACCTCACGGGTGACCGCGGTGGAGCCGGAGGCCGCGATGGAGAACGCCACGAGCCAGAGGACGAGGGCGCCCGCGAGACCGGCGGCGAGCGCGCCGAGCAGGCGGTCGACGAGTCGCAGGGCCGGCAGGTTCACGCGCAGCCGGATCGCCTCGCCGATGGCGGCGCCCACGTACTGGCCCGCCGCCACGAGCAGGACGAGGGTGGCGATCAGCGCGGCCCACCGCCACTGCGGCGCGGTGACGAACTCCGCCACCTCCGGCAGGGCGTAGAACGCGATCGCGGCACCGCCGACCAGGCCGACGAGGTTGCCCAGCACCACCCACAGGCCGCGACGGTGGCCCTGGACCAGGAGCATCGCCAGCGCGACGATGAGCAGGACGTCCAGCCACGTCAGACCCAGCGGCATGGGCGACCTCCTTCGGATGCGACGGCACCGGCCACGCACGGGGACCGCCCGCGCGCCCGGTGGAGGATCCAGGGTATCGGCCCGCACGGGGGTATGGGGCACAATGGACGCCAGTGAACCGGGCGGCTCCTCCGCCGCGGTGTGAGGAACTGCCCACAGAGAGGACACGCACACATGGATCTCGAGGTTCTGCGGAAGGCTCCGCTGTTCACCAACCTGGACGACGAGGTGTTCGCCATCCTCACCTCGGAGCTGACCGAGGTGGAGCTCTCCCGCGGCGCGTCCGCGTTCCACGAGGGCGACCAGGGCGATCAGCTGTACGTGATCATGTCCGGCAAGATCAAGCTCGGCCGCACCGCCTCGGACGGCCGCGAGAACCTCGTGGCCGTGCTCGGCCCCGGTGAGATCTTCGGCGAGATGGCGCTGTTCAACCCCGCCCCGCGCAACGCCACCGCCACCGCGGTCTCCGCCACGCGCCTGGCCGGTCTGCGCCACGAGAACCTGCGCCGCGCCATCGCCTCCTCGCCGGACGTGTCGGTCCAGCTGCTCCAGGCCCTGGCCCAGCGCCTGTCCAAGACCAACGAGTCCCTGGCGGACCTGGTGTTCTCGGACGTGCCGGGCCGCGTGGCCAAGGCGCTCCTGGACCTCGCGGACCGCTTCGGCCGCCCGGCCGCGGACGGCCTGCTGGTGGCGCACGACCTCACGCAGGAGGAGCTCGCCCAGCTGGTGGGCGCGTCCCGCGAGACCGTGAACAAGGCCCTGGCCGAGTTCGTCCAGCGCGGCTGGATCCGCCTGGAGAACCGCGCCGTGGTCATCCTGGACCTGCAGCGTCTGCGCCAGCGTTCGCGCTGACGCCCCCCCGCCGCTGTGGAGCGGGCCACCCCGGTCAGTCCCGGGTGGCCCGCTCCACGCGCATCCGGGGTGTGCCGCCGTCGCCGGCCTCGGTGACCAGGTGGTATTCCGGCACGGGGCCGCGCCGGGCACAGGGCGTGACGGAGAGCAGGAAGGCGGCGGCCGTCCGGTGCGCCGCGACCCGACGCACGATGACCTGCGTCAGCGGGGTCGCCACCTGGTCGAAGGGTGCCGTGCCCTCCGCCCCGGCGGGTCCGGGCAGCCGCAGCGGGCCGGCGAGCGCGCGACGCGCGGGCACCCACGCCCGGAGTTCGGGACCGGGTTCCTCGGATGCCGGCGCGGACTGCAGCGGTGGGGTCATCGTGGCGAACACGGCCGTGTCGAAACGTCGGTGGACGTGGGGCGCGGAATGCCAGCGCATGACGGGGCGCAGCAGGTCGGCGCGCACCCCGAGGCCACGCGCGGCCAGCAGATGGGGCAGGCTCTCCGAGCCCTCCTCGAGGGAGCTGCGGCCCCCGCCCCAGGTCTCGATGCGCGCCGTGGACACGACGTCCGTGTCGGAGCGACCGGCGAGGAGCACTCCGGCCTCGTCGTGGAGCTCACGGACGGCGGCCACCACGTGCTGCCGCGCACGCCGCCGGTCCGTGGTCCCGAACGTGCGGGCCCACTGGGAGGGCTCGGGCCCGTACCACGGGCACGAGTCGGCGTCGGACTCGATGAGCGCGCCGCCGGGCAGACCCACGCGGCCGAGCGGGGTGCGTCCCGCACGGTGACGGAGGAAGACCTCCGGGCCGTCGTCGCCGTCCCGCACGAGCACGACGGACGACCCGGGCCGGGCGGGGCGGACCTGGCGGAAGCGCCGGTCCAGCCACTGGCGGGTGAGGTCCTCCTCCTGCCCCGGGACCGGCAGCAGCAGGCCGGCCGGGTCAGCGGACACGGACGGTGATCTCCACCTCGACGGGAGCGTCCATGGGCAGCACGGCCACGCCGACGGCGGAGCGCGCGTGGCGGCCGGCCTCGCCGAAGATCTCGGCCAGCACGTCCGAGGCGCCGTTCACCACGCCGGGCTGACCGGTGAACGCGGAGTCGGAGGCCACGAAGCCGACGACCTTGACGACCTGGGCGACCCGGTCCAGGTCGCCCACCAGCTCGTGCACCGCGGCCACCGCGTTCACGGCGCACACCCGCGCGAGCTCCTGGGCGCGTTCGGGGGTGACCTCCGCGCCCACCTTGCCGGTGGCGGGCAGGGCGCCGGCCACGAAGGGGAGCTGGCCGGAGGTCAGCACGAGGTCGCCGTCCCGCAGGGCCGGGACGTAGGAGCCGACCGGTGCCGCGACGGCGGGTCGGTCGATGCCGAGCTCCGCGAGGCGGGCCGCGACGGCGCCGTCGCCCCAGGTGGGGGCCGAGGACTGCTCCGTCACGTTCACGCCGCCTTCGGACGCTTGAGGTAGGCCACGGGGTTGTTCCCCTCGGGACCCGGGATCACCGTGACGAGCTCCCAGCCGTCCTCGCCCCACTGGTCGAGGATCTGCTTGGTCGCGTGGATGAGGAGGGGGATCGTGGCGTACTCCCACTGCGTCTGCTGAGTCATGGGACCCACCCTAGCCACCGGTGCGGACCCCGGAAGAGGTCCCAGGCGCCCGCGCTACACTCGCGCCCATGGCCTCCCGCACGACCCGCTTCCCCGCGCCCTCGAGCGCCCTCGGCCGCCTCCTCGCCTTCGTGGGCCTCTCGGCGGTGGCCGGCCTGCTCGTGGCGGCCCTCCTGCTGCCCGTCGCGGGCCTGGCCGGTGTCGCCGCCGCGTCGGGCCGGGAGATGCTGGACGAGCTGCCGGACGAGCTGCCCACGGAGCCGGTCTCCGTGCCGTCGCGCATCCTCTCGGAGGACGGTGAGGAGATCGCCGTCTTCTACGAGGAGAACCGCACCCCGGTCCCGCTGGACGAGATCTCGGAGCACATGCAGCACGCGATCGTGGCCATCGAGGACGAGCGCTTCTACGATCACGACGGCGTGGACGCGCGCGGCCTCATCCGCGCGACCGTGAACAACGCCACCTCCGACTCCACGCAGGGCGCCTCCACCCTCACCCAGCAGTTCGTGAACAACATGCTGGTGAACGTGCAGCAGATCCGCGGCGACTCCCGCCTCACCCTCTCCGGCTCCAAGAACATCGCGGACAAGGTCAAGGAGATCAAGCTCGCGGTCGCCGTCGAGAAGCAGATGTCGAAGGACGAGATCCTCGAGGGCTACCTCAACATCGTGCTGTTCTCCGGCCGCGCCTACGGGGTCGAGGCCGCCTCGCAGTACGTGTTCGGCAAGTCCGCCGCCGACCTGGAGAGCTGGGAGGCCGCCACGCTGGCCGGCATGGTCCAGTCCCCCACCCGGTTCAACCCGGCCCGCAATCCGGAGGAGGCCACGGAGCGGCGCAACCTCGTGCTGAACGCGATGAAGGACAACGGCTACCTCTCCCAGGAGGAGTACGACCACGCCGTCGCCCAGCCGATGGAGGTGGTGATGGAGTCCCGCCCCTCGGGCTGCCTCTACGCCAAGTTCGGCGCCTACTTCTGCGACTACGTGGAGCGGCAGATCCTTGCCGACCCCACGTTCGGCCCGGACGTCCAGTCCCGCCAGGCCCTGCTGGACCGCGGCGGACTCACCATCCGCACGACGATCGACTCGACGCTCCAGAAGGAGACCGAGAAGAACCTGCGCGCCTCCGTGCCCAACAACGAGTCGCTGGGCGCCGGCCACGCGCTCACCTCGGTGGAGGCCGGCACCGGCAACATCCGCACCATGGCCCAGAACACCGAGTACGCCATCCAGGACGAACTCGGCCACACCTCGCTGAACTTCAACGTGGACAAGCAGTGGGGCGGCGGCCAGGGCTTCCAGGCCGGCTCCACGCTCAAGCCCTTCGTGGCCCTGACGTGGCTGCGCAACGGCAACCGCCTGGTCGACTCCGTGGACGCCTCCCGGAACGTCTACCCCACGGGCACGCGCTTCGCGGCCTCGTGCCGCCCGGGCGGCTACACCACGATCGGCGGCACCTGGCAGTTCAAGAACGTGATCCCCGACATGCTGCGGCAGGTGCGCGTGGACGAGGGCCTCTTCTGGTCCGTGAACACCCCGACCGTCGCCACCGCGTACCAGCTGGACCTGTGCGACATCACGAGCCTCACCACCCAGCTGGGCATCACCCGCGCCCTGGACAGCTCCCCGCTGCAGCCGGACGACCCGTCCTTCCTGCTCGGCAAGGACTCGGTGGCACCGCTCTCCCTGGCCGGCGCGTACGCCGCCATCGCCGCGAACGGCCTGTACTGCGAGCCGCGCGCCATCCTGGAGGTCACGGACACCGCCGGCAACCAGTACGACGTCGCCGACCCGCAGTGCGACCAGGTCATCGACCCGGACCACGTCCGGGAGCTGATGCCGGTCCTGCGCCACATCGGCGGCTTCAACATCGCCGAGGAGGGCGCCGGCTACGAGTTCGGCGGCAAGACGGGCACGAACGACAACGTGTCCTCCACGTGGTTCGTCGGATTCACCAGCAAGCTGGCCACCGCCGTGTGGACCGGCCGCTACAACAACCTGAAGTCCATGACGGGCGAGACCGTCAATGGCGAGGTCCGCAACCCGTTCTACTCGACCTCCATCAACGGCCCGTCCTGGCTCGAGTACAACCAGTTGGCCAAGGAGAAGTTCCCGCCGGGTGAACTGCCCGAGTGGGACGGCCCGCAGTCGGAGGACCCGGGCGAGGCCGGCGAGCACCCGGACGGACGCCAGTTCACCATCGACGACCTGGACCGGGGCGGGCCGCAGCCCCAGGCGGTCCCGGGCTTCTGACCGCGATGCGCCCCGCCGCCTCCCCCGCCCGGCGCATGTTCTGCGCCGCAGCGCCTGCCGCCGCCGGGCTGGCCGCGACGGCGGGCCTCGGCCTGGCCTGGGGCCTCGCCGAGGCCGAGGCCCGGACGGTGCGCACGCACCGACTGGCCGTGCTGCCGGCCGGGTCGGCGCCGCTGCGGGTGCTGCACCTCTCGGACATCCACCTGCTGCCCCGGCACCGGGCCAAGCGGGCGTGGCTGCGCGGATTGGATGCACTCGAGCCGGACCTCGTGGTCAACACGGGTGACAACGTGTCCGCCGCGGCGTCGGTGCCGCTCGTGCTCGACGCGCTCGGGCCGCTGCTGGCGCGGCCCGGCGTGTTCGTGCCCGGCTCCAACGACTACTACGCGCCCAAGGCGGCCAACCCCCTCCGGTACTTCGCGGGCCCCTCGCGCATGGACGCGGACCGGCCCCGGCTTCCCTCCGACGTCCTGTTCGGCGCGTTCCGCGCCGCCGGCTGGGCCGACCTGACGAACCGGGGCGCCGCTCTGGCCGTGCCGACCCGCGCCGGGACCACGCTCGAGGTCCTCGCCGCCGGCACCGACGACCCGCACCTCGGTCTGGACGCCTGGGCCGGCTTCCCCGGCTCCGCGCCCGACGACGGCGCCGGGCGGCCCGGCGACGACGGGCGGTTCCGGCTGGGCGTCACCCACGCCCCGTACCGCCGCGTGCTGGACGCCATGACCGCCGACGGCGCCGACCTGCTGCTCGCCGGCCACACCCACGGCGGGCAGGTGTGCGTGCCGTTCCTCGGCGCGCTCGTCACCAACTGCGACCTGCCCCGCCGACAGGCCTCCGGGGTCTCGACGTGGACGGCCGCGGGGCGGACCGTCCCCCTCGAGGTGTCGGCCGGCCTGGGGACCGCGCCGTCCGCGCCCGTGCGGTTCGCGTGCCGGCCCGAGGCCGTGGTGCTGGACCTGGTCCCGCGGGGCTGAGCCGCCTGTCCCGTCCGCGGCCGCGGGTACAGTGGAGCCCCGTGACCCGCGCCACCTCTCCCGCCGCCTCGTCCCTGCGTGACGCCCTGGGCGGGATCGCACCGTACCTCGAGGGCGTGCGGGCGCGCTGGGTGCTCGGGCTCGCCTCGGCCACGGCGGCGGGCCTCGTGGCCCTGGCCATCCCGCAGGTCATCCACCTGCTCGTGGACACCGTGTTCACGCAGACTGTGCTCGCCGGGCCCTCCTCCCCCGACTCCCGCGCGGACGTGTGGCGGGCCGCCGGCCTACTCACCGTGCTCGGCCTCGCCGAGGCCGCGTTCATCGGCCTGCGCCGGTACTTCATCCTCCCGCCGGCCGCCGGGGTGGAGAACCGGGCGCGCATCGCCCTGTTCGAACGGCTCCAGCGCCTGCCGGTGGCGTTCCACGACGCGTGGCCCTCGGGGCAGCTGCTCTCCCGGGCCCAGGGCGACCTCTCGCTGCTGCGGCGGTGGATCGCGTTCGGCTCGGTCATGCTCGTGGTGGACGTGGTGACCATCGCCGTCGGCCTCGTCCTGCTGTTCCTGCTGTCCTGGCAGCTGGCCCTGCTCTACCTCGCCGCGGCCGTGCCGATCATGTGGGCGTCGTTCGGGTTCCGCAACGACTTCCGCGCCGCGTCCCGGCTCTCCCAGGACCAGGCCGGGGACCTCGCCACGTCCGTCGAGGAGTCGGTGCACGGCATCCGCGTCCTCAAGGCGTTCGGCCGCGGCGCGCACGCCCTCGACGGCTTCCGCGGGCGCGCCCGCACGCTGCAGGGCACCGAGGTGCACAAGGCCTCGGTGCTGGCCCGGTTCATCGCGCTCATCGTGGCCCTGCCGGAGACGGTGCTGGGCCTGGGCCTCGCCCTGGGCCTGTGGCTCGTGGCGACCGGGGAGCTGACGGTGGGCGCGCTCGCCGCCTACTTCGCCACCGCGGCCGTGCTGGCCGGGCCGGTCGAGTCGGTGGGCCAGCTGATGGGCATGACGCTCTCGGCCCGCACGGCGATCGACCGCCACGTGGACGTCCTCGCCACGCCCGTGGACATCGCCTCGCCCACCGGGGAGGCCGCCGTCGTGC
Source organism: Micrococcus sp. KRD096 (assembly GCF_017168495.1). NCBI lineage: Bacteria > Bacillati > Actinomycetota > Actinomycetes > Micrococcales > Micrococcaceae > Micrococcus > Micrococcus sp. KRD096. The sequence goes on from NZ_JABFAY010000015.1 coordinate 199,992, forward strand.
CCCCGGCCACCGGCGCGCTCGCGTTCCGCGGGGTGCGCTTCCGCTGGCCGGACGCGGACCCGGGGCGCGGGGAGCGCGACCTGCTCGACGGCGTCGACCTCGAGCTGGTGCCCGGCGAGACGATGGCCCTGGTCGGCGCGACCGGCGCCGGCAAGTCGACGCTGCTGCAGCTGGTCCCCCGGCTGCTCGACGTCACGGCGGGCTCCGTCTGCGTGGACGGGGTGGACGTGCGCCGGATGCCGCTCGAGGAGCTGCGCCGGCGGGTGTCCGTGGCATTCGAGGACGCCACGCTGTTCTCCACGACCATCCGGCAGAACGTGCTGCTCGGCGCCCCGGCGGACGTGCTCGCGGACGGCCTCCACTCCCCCGCGGCGGACGCCCTGCTCGACCTCGCGCTCGAGACCGCGCAGGCGGGCTTCGTGGCGGACCTGGCGGACGGCGTCGAGACCGAGATCGGCGAGGAGGGCCTCAGCCTCTCCGGCGGACAGCGCCAGCGGATCGCCCTCGCCCGCGCGATCGCGGCACGCCCGGACGTGCTCGTGCTGGACGACCCCCTCTCCGCCCTCGACGTGCGCACCGAGGAGGCCGTGACCGCGCGCCTGCGCGAGGTCCTCGACGGGACGACCACCCTGATCGTGGCGCACCGTCCCTCCACCGTGGCCCTCGCGGACCGGGTCGCGGTGCTGGCGGACGGGCGGATCGAGGACGTGGGGACGCACCCCGAACTGCTGGCCCGCAGCGCCGTGTACCGGCACATCATCTCGAGCCGACCGGAGGAGCAGGCATGAGCGCCGCCGACGTGAGCCGCGTGCGCGGCGTGGGGGCCGAAGAGGACCTCGACTACACCCGCGCGGAGCGCCGCCACATCCGGCGCCGGTCCTTCCGGCTGCTCGGCGAGCTCGCGCGGCCGGTCCGGGGGACGCTGCTGATCACCGTGGTCTTCGTACTCGTGTCCAACGCGGCGCGGGCGGCCGGGCCGCTGATCATCGCCTGGGCGATCGACGCGGAGCTGCCGCGCGTCGTCGAGGCCGTGCGGGCCGGCGAGTCCGTCTGGCCCATCCTCGTCCCCGTGGGCGGGGCGTACGTGGCGGCGGCCCTCGTCTCCGGCGGCCTCCTGGGGGCGTACACGTGGCTCACCGCGCGGGCGAGCCAGGCCATGCTGCTGAGCCTGCGGCTGCGCGTGTTCCGGCACACGCAGCGGTTGAGTCTGGGGTTCCACGAGCGGTACACGTCCGGGCGCGTGATCTCGCGGCAGACCTCGGACCTGGAGGCGCTGCGGGAGCTGCTGGACCAGGGCGTGTCCTCGCTCGTGTCCGGGCTGATGTTCATGTCGTTCACCGCGGCGTCCATCCTGCTGCTGGACCCGCCGTCGTTCCTCGTGCTGCTGGGTGCGGCCGTGCCGGTGGCGATCGTGACGCGCTGGTACCAGGTGCGGTCCGAGGAGGCGTACCGGCGGTCGCGGGTGTCCTCGGCGCGGTCGATCGTGCACTTCGTGGAGACCATGACCGGCATCCGCGCGGTCCAGGCCTTCCGGCGGGAACGGGACAACGACGCGCGGTACCGCGCGTTGGCCACGGCCTACCGGGACGACATGGTGGCCACGCTCAACCTGTTCGGCATCCTGCAGCCGGTGCTCGTGGCGACGGGCAACCTGACGGTGGCGGCGCTGCTCGTGACCGGGGGCCTGCGCGTCCTCGACGGCGACCTCGAGGTGGGGGTGCTCGTGGCGCTCCTGCTGGCCGGACGGCGCGTGTTCCAGCCCATGGAGATGGTGGCGATGTTCTACTCGTCGCTGCAGTCCGCGACGGCGGCGCTCGAGAAGGTCTCCGGCCTGCTCGAGGAGGAGCCCACCGTGGTGGAGGCCGCCGAGCCCACGCCGCTGCCCGGGGCCGACGCTCCGGGGACGGGCGTGGCGTCCGGGCGGGTGGAGTTCCGGGACGCGGTGTTCAGCTACGGACCGGACCGGGTGGTGCTGCCGGAGTTCGACCTCGTGATCCCGGCCGGGCAGACCGTGGCCGTGGTGGGCCAGACGGGTGCGGGCAAGTCGACGCTGGCCAAGCTCATCGCCCGGTTCTACGACGTCTCTGCCGGCTCGCTGACGCTGGACGGGGTGGAGCTGCGCGAGCTCAGCCAGGCGGATCTGCGGCGCAACGTGGTGATGGTGACCCAGGAGGCGTTCCTGTTCTCCGGGTCGATCGCGGAGAACATCGCCCTCGGCCGGCCCGACGCCACCGAGGCCGAGATCCAGGCGGCCGCCCGGGCGGTGGGGGCGCACGACTTCATCCTGGGGCTGCCCGAGGGCTACGCGACCGACGTCGCCAAGCGCGGCGGGCGGCTGAGCGCGGGACAGCGGCAGCTCGTGTCGTTCGCGCGGGCGTTCCTCGCGGACCCCGCCGTGCTGATCCTGGACGAGGCGACGTCGTCGCTGGACCTGCCGAGCGAGCGACTCGTGCAGGCCGGGCTGGAGCGGCTGTTGGGGAACCGGACGGCACTGATCATCGCCCACCGGCTCAGCACCGTCGAGACCGCCGACCGGGTGCTCGTGATGCACGACGGCCGGATCGTCGAGGACGGCAGCCCCGCCGAGCTGGTGGCGGCCGACGGGCGGTTCGCGGCGCTGCACCGGGCCTGGGAGGACTCGCTCGCCTGACGGGTGGCGCGCCCGACGCGCTTTCGAACGTAAGAGAGGGCCTATCCCACGTTCGAAAGTGCCCATTCGCCCGATTTCACGTTCGAAAGTTCTGCGGGGCGGGGCCGGAGGTGGAGGCCGCCCGCACGGCCCGGTCGTGGCGGACGACGGCGGCCACCACGGTCCGGAAGTCCTCGGCCAGGTCGGCGCCCATCACCGTGATGGACAGGTGGCCGGCCTCCTGCCAGAGACGGTCCCGCCGTGCGTCGCGTCGCTGCTGCTCCGGCGTGCGATGGTGGCCGCCGTCGTAGTGGAGGGCCACGCGGGACCGTTCAACCACCATGTCCGCGTCGGTCCGCTCCCCCGCCGGTGAGACCAGCTGCGCCTGCAGGCGCGGCTCGGGGAGGCCGGCGTCGAGGAGCGCCAGCCGCAGTCGCGTCTCCGGAGGCGAGTCCGCCCCCACCCGGATCAGCGCCAGCGCGGCCCGAGCCACCCGCACGCCCTTGAACCGGCCCGCCCGCTCCAGCGCCGCGGAGAGCCGCGACGCCGTCGTGCGCGGCGGGAGTCGGGACCCGTCCACCCACGGACGGTTCACGAGCGCGTCCCCCGCGACGACGGCGTCCGCCACCTGATCCGGCCGCAGCAGGGAGCAGAGGTCCACCCACGTCCGCTCGAGCGAGGTGACCGGGACCCCGTGCACCTCCACGCGGTCCTCGGCCGGCACCGTGCGTCCGTGGCAGGCGACGCCCGCGCGCCCCGTCCGACCCGTGCGGTGCGGCCGGCTCACGTGCACCCGTGTGTCCTCCTCGGCCCACCACGGCAGGACGAGCCCGTGCAGCCGCGCCGCCGTCAGATGCGAGGCGACCCCACGGGTCAGAGCCACCACGACAGCGGCCTCCTCCGGCGGCAGGGCCGCCACGGGGCGGGGGTATCCGAGCGCGGCCCACGACCCCGGCACGTCGACGACCGCGCGGTGTGCCCCGTGGGTGACCTGGCGCAGGTCGAGGCTGCGCAGCCGGTCGGAGGAGAGGGAGAGGCGGTCCAGGGCTTCGCGCCGGGTGAAGACGCGGCCGGCGAGGGCTGGCGGAAGGGGTGCGGGGCGGCGTGGCA
>NZ_JABFAY010000016.1:0-3106 GCF_017168495.1 Micrococcus sp. KRD096
GCGGAACTGACCCTTCTGGCGACCGCCACCGCCCTCAGAAGGGTCACTTCCGCAGCGGATTCTCAGCCGTCCTCGCGGCGCAACGGCACCGGGACCGGTTCGGGCTGAGGCTCCCCGGTGGTGGTGGCCGCGAGCACGCCGTGTGCCGCCGCGGTCAGCACGGCGGCGAAGAGTCCCACACCCAGCGCCGTGGCGGCCCCGTCCGCGAGCAGGGGGATCACCATGCCCGGCACGATCGCGACCCCCACCATCACCACCGCGAACCACGCCGTACTCCCCCGGCCGGCGTAGAACACCTGACGCCCCGCCTCCTCCTGGTCCACCCGGTGGTGCACGTCGCGCAGGGCGAGGGCCACGCCCAGGAGGCACGCCGTCAGCAGCCCGACCGCCCATCCCAGCCCCAGCTCGTGCCGCAGTCCGGACACGACGCCGGCGCATCCCACGAGCGCCGCCGCGACGGCGATCCGCACGTGCCAGACCTTCTCCCGCTCCATCCCGTCCATGGCCCCACCCTGTCAGAGCGCGGGACGAAGGGCGAGGCGGCCGCAGGACCTCCCCTTCTGCTCAGGACCGTGTCCTGAGGACGCGGTCCTGAGCACGACGTGAGGTCCGGAGGAGCAGCGTGCTTCAGGGAGCCTGCCGCCTGCCCTCCAGCCGGGCCAGCACCCACTCCCACTGCCGCGGCGTGCTCAGGCGCAGCACCGGCGCCCCCTCCGCCGCGGCCTCCCGCTCCCGGGCCCATGCCCGCTTGCGGTCGAACGTGGCGGCGTGCCAGCGCAGGATCGACTCCTCCCCGAGCACCCGACGCCAGGACTCGCGGTTGCCGTTGCACATCTCCCCCTGCCCCACCACCCGGCGGATCGTGCGCCGCACCAGGCGCGTGAAGGTCCGGGCCCGCGAGTAGTCCAGGGCGATGACGACGTCGGTCCGCTTCATGACCATCGGCCGGTAGAAGCCGTAGGCGGAGTCCAGCACCCAGGCCTCCCCCGCCGTGACCGAGTCCGCCAGGGCGGTCTGCTCGGCCTCCGGCCGCGGGACCCAGCCCGGCAGCCAGCCGAACTCCTCGTCCACGAGGGTGACCGGCAGGCCGAGCACAGCGCCGAGCCGCACGGCCGCGGTGGACTTCCCGGCCCCCGTGACCCCGTGGAACAGGACGCGGCGGGCCTGCCGCACGTGGTCGATCGAGGCGGAGGGCATGGGAGGAGGCTAACGGCTGTGACACGATGGCCCCGGTCGCACACAGCAGGAGGGGAACGATGACACAGGTGCACACAGGCAACGCTCACAGGCAGATCGTGGACGGCCAGCGCGTCCGCGGGATCAGCCGGGCGGGTCATCCGGTGGTCTTCGGCGGGCTGATCGGGGTGGTCGGCGGCATGGCCTTCCTGCTCGCCGGGATCGCCGGGTTGCCCGGCGACGCTCAGAGCATGCTCCGCAGTGCGGCGGTCGCCCTCGCCGTCTTCGCCCTCGCGGCGGTCCTGCTCCGCCGCCGGACCCTGCCCGCCCTGCCGCCCCCGGCGCCCGGGGCGCTGCGGGTGTACGGGGCCGCCGTCGTCGTGATGCTGCTGCTGTTCCCGGTGACCCGTCTGGTGGCCCGGGCCGCAGACGCGCCGACGGCGCAGATCGCCCTGGTGGCGGCCGTGGTGGGCGCGCACTTCCTGCCGTTCGCGCGCGCGTTCGGCGCGCCGGTGTTCCGGTGGATCGGCGGGTCGATGCTGGTCCTGGGCCTGGTCGGCGCCCTGGCGGCGATGCTCCGCGTGCCCGCCGCGGGACCGGCCGGGGCCGCGGCGGCCGGCGCGGCGATGCTGCTGATCGTGGCGGGGCAGGCCCTGCGGCAGGGGGCGCCCGCCCCGGGTGACAGACTGCGCGCATGACCGACGCCCCCTCCCGCGCCGAGGCCAACCGGCGCACCTACGACGACGCCCGCCTCGCCGCGATCTACGACGTGGACAACCCCGCGGGCGAGGACCACGCGTTCTTCCGCCGGGTCGCGGACGAGGTCTCGGCCGCGCGGGCCAGCACCCGCATCGTCGACCTCGGCTGCGGCACCGGCATCCTGACGGTGACGCTCGCGGGCCCGGGGCGGGACGTTGTCGGGATCGACCCGGCCGAGGCCATGCTCGCGGCGGCCCGCGCGCGCCCGGGCGGGGACGGCGTCGAGTGGCGACACGGGGATGCGGGGCTGATCGCGCCGGACTCCGCCGACCTGGTGGTGATGAGCGGCAACGTGGCCATGCACCTGGTCGACGACGACTGGCACGCGTCGCTGCGGCGCATCGGTGCGGAGCTCGTGCCCGGCGGCCGCCTGGTCTTCGAGACGCGCAACCCCGTCCGGCGCGCGTGGGAGGGCTGGCAGCAGGACCCCACGGAGCGCACGATGCCGGCCGGGCGGGTCCTCGAGTCGGAGCGCACCTCCGCCCCTGACCGGCACGGGGTGGTGACGATGCGCGTGCGCACCGAGTTCCTCGACTCCGGGGAGGTGTCCGAGGTGGACCAGCACCTGCAGTTCCGCTCCGCGGAGCAGGTGCGCGCGGACCTGGCCGCAGCGGGGCTGCGGGTGGAACGGCTCTCCGGAGACTGGCACCGCACGGCCTTCGACCCCGCCGAGCACCCGCTCATGGTGGTGGAGGCGGTGCGGGACTGACCGGGCGGTGGACGGCGAGCCCCTATGCCCCTCAGTCCCCGAACCCGACCGCCGTGTCCGGGGTGAGGTCGCCGTCGCGCAGGCCCTCCAGCACGAGCCGCTCGTAGTCCGGAATCGGGCTCGGCAACGAATCCAGGGGGAACCACTCCAGGTGGGAGGCTTTGCCGGGCTCGCAGATCCGCGGCTCACCCGCCCAGGACCGGCAGGCCCAGAACCAGTCCACGCGCTGCTCGCGCGGGGTGTCCGTGCCGTCCGTGCGCTGCATGACGGTCAGCAGCTCGAGGGCAGCAGGCTCGATCTCGACGCCGAGCTCCTCCGCCGTCTCCCGGACCGCCCCCTGCCGGGCCGCCTCCCCCGGCTCCACGTGCCCGGCGGCGCCCGCCACCCAGAACCCGTCCATGTACCCGGTGTGATGCCGGCGCTGCAGCAGCACCTCCCGTCCCCGCAGCAAGAGGACGTAGG
>NZ_JABFAY010000016.1:3206-32384 GCF_017168495.1 Micrococcus sp. KRD096
GCCTCCCCCTCCGTCACGGCTCGGCCCGTCGGCCGCCCCGCCCCCGACCTCCACCGCCGCCTGCTGCTGTCCGGGATCCTCTTCGGGGTGGGCGTGGCCGCCTTCGTCGACGAGGTCGTCCTGCACCAGCTCCTGCACTGGCACCACTTCTACGACCTGTCCACCGCGGCCGTCGGCCTGGTCTCCGACGGACTCTTCCACGCCTTCGGCTGGTTCGCCGCCGTGGCCGGGCTGTTCCTCTTCGCGGACGTGCGACGCCGCGGCGGCCCCGGCGTCGGCCGGTGGTGGCCGGCGGTGCTGATCGGCGCGGGCGCGTTCCAGGCGTGGGACGGCACCGTCCAGCACAAGCTCATGAGGATCCACCAGATCCGGTACGAGGTCATCCCCACGGAGCTGCAGGGCACCGGCCCGTACGCGCCCGTGGACGACATCCTCGTGTACGACCTCGTGTGGATGGCCATTGCGATCGCCTTCCTCATGATCGGCACCCTGGCGTGGCGGCGCGGCTCCCGCCGGGCGGCCGCCCGTGCATGAGCACCCCGGCGGGATCGGGGCGGAGCTCGGCGCCCAGGCGGCGAGCGCCCCGTTCCCGCTGGCCGGCGTCGTCATCGGCGGCGGACTCCTGCTGTTCCTGGTCGCCTATGCGGCGCTGGTCCGCGCCGGACGACGCCGGGGCCGCGCCTGGTCCGACGCGCGCACCCTGAGCGCGGCCGCGGGGGTGGTGGCCGGCGTCGTGGCGGTGGGACCGCTGGGGGTGCTCGGCCACCACGACTTCACGGCCCACATGTGGGGGCACCTGCTGCTGGGCATGCTCGCCCCGCTGCTGCTGGTGCTGTCCGCGCCGGTGACCGTGGCCCTGCGGGGCCTGCCCGTGGCGTGGGCGCGGCGGCTGTCCCGGGTGCTGTCCACGCCGTACGTGCGGGTGGTCTCGCACCCGGTGGTGGCGGGGCTGCTGAACATCGGCGGGCTGTGGCTGCTCTACACCACACCCCTGCACGCCTGGATGCATGCCTCCGCGGTGGGGCATCTGCTGGTGCACGTGCACGTGCTGCTGGCCGGGTGGGTGTTCACCGCCGCGATCCTGCAGGTGGACCCGGCACCGCACCCGCACGGACACCCGCTGCGGGCAGGTGTGCTCGTGGCGTTCCTCGCGCTGCACGCGATCCTCTCCAAGCACGTCTACGCGCATCCGCCGGCGGGCGTGGGCGTGGCGGAGGCCCAGGCCGGCGCCCAGCTCATGTACTACGGCGGCGACTGGATCGACCTCGTGCTGATCGCCGTCTTCTGCCTGGACTGGTACCGCCGCACCGCGCCGGTGCGGTCGGGGCGGGGCGGTGTGGTGGCCCGGGCGGCGTCCTGAGAAGACCGCTCGATGTGCTCAGGACCGCGTCCTCATGACGCGGTCCTGAGCACAGCAGGCGGTCGCGGGGATCCTGCGCCCCCGCCCGCGCCCCGGCTCAGTCGAGTCCCGCGGCCAGCTCGTCCAGGAAGGCCTTGAGCTCCTCCCGCTGTCCGGCCGGCCCGGGGTAGAGGTCGGCCATGCGTGCGGGGATGTCGGCGGCGGCCTCGCGCAGGTCCCGGCCGGCGGGGGCGAGGGAGATGAGGCGACGCCGCTCGTCGTCGGCGCTGCGGGCACGGGTGACCAGGCCGGCGTGGTCGAGGCGGCGCAGCAGCGGGGTGAGGGTGCCGCTGTCGAGTCCCAGGCGCGCGCCGATGTCGTTCACGCCCACCGGCCCGTCCTCCTGCCAGAGCACCAGCATCACGAGGTACTGGGGGTAGGTGAGGCCCAGCTCCTCGAGCAGGGGCCGGTAGGCGCGGGTCACCGCCCGGCTGGCGCGGTAGAGGGAGAAGCACAGCTGGCGGTCGAGGTCGAGGGGGGTGACGTCCACCCGGACAACCTACCCCGCAGACAACTGGATTGCACACAACCTGATCGCGGACTACTTTGGACCGTGGCCGCCGTCGAGCGGCCCCCGGCACCCCGGGCCAGACACCGTCAAGGAGCACACCGTGATCGAGATCGAGCCCCTCTACACCACCGAGGCCATCGCCACGGGCGGCGGCCGCAACGGCCACGTCCGGACCGCGGACGGCCGCGTCGACATGGACCTGGCGATCCCCGCCGAGATGGGCGGCAGCGGCGACGGCGCCAACCCCGAGCAGCTCTTCGCCGCCGGCTACGCCGCGTGCTTCCACTCCGCCCTGCAGAGCGTCGCCCGCCAGGCCAAGAAGAAGCTCGGCGACTCCTCCGTGGGCGCCCGCGTCTCGATCGGCAAGGCCGGCGAGGGCTTCGGCCTGGCCGTCACCCTCGAGGTCGTCATCCCGGACCTGCCCCAGGACGAGGCGCAGCAGCTCGCCGACGCCGCCCACCAGGTCTGCCCCTACTCCAACGCCACCCGCGGCAACATCCGCGTGGACGTTCAGGTCGTCGACGACTGACCGCTCGGCGCGGCGGCCTCCGCGGCCACCCGCGGATCCGAGGGCTGGAGCACCATCACCAGCAGGGCGATCGCACCGAGCACGGGCAGCAGCGCCAGGAGCAGCCAGGCGCGGCTGAGCCCGGCGTCGTGCAGGCGCCGGGCCGTCAGCGCCCAGGCGGGCACCAGATGGAGCAGGCCCCAGACCCCCGAGAAGGCCTGGTAGGCCTCGGTCATCGAGTCGACGGCGGGGACGCTGAGACCGCTGACCGCGAAGCCGGGGAACACGACGGCGGAGGGGGCGGCCGTCGTCGTGTCCGCCCCGAGCGCCCCGAACAGGAGGGTGATGCCGAGGGACGCGAGGGACAGGTACAGCACCACCCACCAGAACTCGGCGCGCCCGGCCCGGCCGCCGAACTGCGCGTAGCGTCCGTAGAAGCGGCCCACGGCCCGGAGGAGCGTCATGGCCGAATCCTGGCCCATGAGGTGGCCCGAGTCGAGGCCCTCCCGCGTGTCCGCACGTCAGGGCGCCGGTAGCCTGGCGCGCATGCCCTCCCCCTCCGGCTGGCAGGCCCAGCACGACGCCGACTACCGCGCCCACTGGCACGCCCTCGCCGCCCGCGCGGACCCCGACGCGCTCACCTGGGTGGTGCTGGGCGACTCGGCCGCCGTCGGGATCGGGGCCGAGAGCGTGGAGCGCACGTACGTGGCCCAGGTGGCCGAGCGGGTGGCCGCCGAGACCGGCCGGCCCGTGCGGGTGGTGAACCTCGCCGTCAGCGGGGCCATGGCGAAGGACGTGCTCGCCGACCAGCTGCCCCTCATGCCGGCGAGCGGGGTGGACGCGGTGACGTGCGTCGTCGGCGGCAACGACGTCACCTGGGCTTGGCGGTTCCGCGAGGCCGCCTTCGAGGAGCCCCTCGAGGCGATCGCCCGCGCCCTGCCCGCCGGCGCCACGCTGGGCCTGGTCCCGACGTTCCGCATCCCGCCGTTCGAGGCCCGCGTGCGCCGGGCGAACACGGTGGTGCGGCGGGTGGCCGCCCGGCACGGCCTCGGCGTGGCGGACGTGCACGCGGCCACGTGGCGGCGGAATCTGAGGCACCAGGTCAGCCGCCTGGCCCGGGACCTGTTCCACCCCAACGGCGCCGGCTACGAGGACTGGGCCGCGGCGGTCGCCCCCGAGGTGCTGCGGCAGGTGCGGGGTCAGGCACCGGCCGCCTGAGGACTCCTCCCCGCCGCGCGCGAAGCGCACATCCGGCGTCCCTCACACCGGGGGCTAGACGGGGACCCATGCGATGCATAGTCTCCCCTCACGCACTGCACGACGACCGGTCGGGCCGGCGTCCGGGAGCACGGGCTCCCCCGACCGACGGAGGTCCGCCTTGACCCCCTCACCCCCTTCCCCCCTGGCCCTCACGCTCGCCGGCTGCTCCGGCGGCGGGGGCCCAGCGACGGCGTCCGGCACCACACCCTCCCCTGCGGCGTCCTCCGACACGACGCCGTCCCCGTCGAGCACGTCCGAGACCACCACGCCGTCCGCGGGCGGGCCAGCCTCCGGCACCACGGCGCCGAGCACTCCGGCGCCGGCCTCCGGGAGCGCCACGCAGGGTTCGGGCGGCGGCTCCACCGCCGGTGCCGGGTTCGTGCCCGAGGGCGCCGATCCCGCCAGGAACGGGGCTCTGCCGTTGAGCGAGGGCTTCCTCGCCGCCCTCCCGGAGGCCGCCGTCACGCACCGGGCGGGCAGTCCGACGGAGGACCCCCTGGCCCGGGCCCTGGAGGGCGTCGAGCTGCCCGGCACGCCCACGACGGACGTCAACGTGATCGCCTCCGAGCTGCAGGGCCTCCAGACCCCCGGGGAGGGGGGCGCGGCGATGGGCGGCGAACGCCCCGAGGGCACCCTGCGCCTGATGCTGCTGTGCGACGACCCGGACGCCGGCCCGTCCTCGGTGGGCATCCTCGGGGCGGACGGCTTCGCCGCCTACCAACCCCTGGGGTGGTCGGACCGCTGCGGCGGATACGTCGTCATGGTGCCGGAGTCGGACGCGGAGGACCTGGTGGTGAGCGCCGAGGTCCCCGAGGGCACCCGGTACCGCCTGAGCGTGATCACGGACCACGATCCGGTGGCCGACTGACCCCACCATCCCCGGGGCATCCTCTCCGGCAGGCCCTCCTGGATCCGGCAGGCCCTCCCGGAGCGGGGCCTGCGGACAGGCGGGCGGGGCCGCGTCCCCACGACGCGACCCCGCCCTCCTCCATCCACGGGCCGGCGGCAGGTGCCGGCCCTGGCCGTCAGCGTCCCCACGACGCCCCCGGCCGCCGACCGGGCACCCCTCCCCACGAAGGGCGCCCGGCCGGAGTCTCGTCACACGATCAATGGTCGTGGCCCTCGTGGCCCTCCGAGGGCTCGGCGCCGTGGTCGTGGCCCTCGTGGCCGTCGTCGTCGTGGTCCTCGTCACCGTGCGCGCCCTCCTCGGGCTTCACGGACTCCGGCTGGCCGGTGACCACGGCCATCTCGACCGGGGCGAACTCCAGGTCCTTCTCCAGGACGGTCTCACCGGTCTCCAGGTCGACGGCCACGAGCTTGTCGGCCTCCGCGTCGGTGACGTAGGCGGTGTTCCCGGCGACCTTCAGGATCGGACCGGGCTCCTGCCACTCGTCCTTCTCCTTCCACGGCTCGATCACCGGGTACTCGGCGGTGACCTCACCGGTCTCCTCGTCGATCACGGTGACCTCGCCGTCGTAGGTCAGCACGACCGCGGAGCCGTCCTCGGCGCGGCCGAGCGAGCGGAACCAGTAGGAGGAGCCGAGGTCCACGGTGGTGAGCTCATCGGTGCGGGTGTCGATGAGGGCGATCGCCGTGGGCCGCTCGACGGCCTCCTCCGGCTCCTCCTCGACCTTGTGATCACCCAGGACAATGGGCGAGTCATGCAGCCCGAACAGGTTCCCGGAGCGCTGGTACTCGGTCTCGACGTCCACCTTGTGGAACTCGCCGTCCCGGTACACGACGGGCCCGTTCTCGCAGCCCATCACGACGACGTCGCCCGCCTCCGTCGGCTGGGCCGCGGCCTCGCCGTGACTGCCGGGGCAGTCGTCGGTCTCGGCCGTGACCTCGCCGGTCTTCGGGTCGATCACCTGGAGCGTGTTCCGGGAGTCCTCGGTGCCCTGCGTGGTGAAGAGGGTGCCGTCGGAGAGCTCGAGCGCCACGCCGTGGTGCGGGTCCTCGGTCTCGGCCTCCGTCAAGACGGGCATGAGGTCCGGGGTCGCCTTGTCCAGGTGGGTCGAGTCGAAGGTGCGGATCGCGCCCGTGCCGTCCGCGAAGAGGGTGGTCCTGCCGTTGTGGGTGACGACGTGGCCGGGATGCTCACCCGGGAACGTCACGCCGGTCATGCCGGGCGCGGACTCGTAGTTGTGGAAGTGATCGCCGTGGGCCTTGGCCTGGATGCCGGTGGAGAACACCTCCCAGCCGTTCCCGGTGGTCACCAGGACGTCCTTGCCGTTGCCGGCGTTGCTCAGCCGCTTGAAGCCCGTGATGTCCTGCTCCTTCACCACCTCACCGGACTCGGCGTCGAGCAGCGTGAGCCCGTCCTCGTGCGAGAGCAGGATGCGCGGCGTCACCGCGGAGACCTCGGTGGTCTTGGTCGGGTCGACGCGGTCCTCCGCGGAGACGGAGGAGGCCGCCGTCGCCTCACCCGCCGGCGACTCGGCGCCGCCCGAGGCGGAGGCGGGTGCCGACGTCGGGCCGGACGGGTCGGCGTCCGCGCCGCACGCCGTCAGGGCGATGGCCGCGGCGGCGAGAGTGGCGGAGAAGGTGGCGGCGCGCGCGGCACGGCGCTGCGGGGCGGAGTGGGACACGGGGAGCCTTTCACGAGGGCGAGAAGATGCGACTGATTCACAGTAACGACTGTTGCGGATCATTCGCAATACGACGGCGGGTGCGGCTCGTCATCCCGAGGGCGCCGACGGCGCGCCCCCGTCGCGGGAACCGGCACGTGACGCCCTCGACGCGGCGACCCGCCTGTTCGAGGTGGGCGGGGCCTCCGCGACGCTGCGCACGCGCGGACTGGACCGGCACTGGCGCAATGCGCGGGTGCTTGCCAGCCACAACCCGCTGATCTACCGCGCCCGACTGCTCGGCGACCGGGCCGTCAACGGCACGCCGCTTGAGCGCCACTACCGGCTGGGCGGCTGAGGCGCCGGCCGGTGCGGCGCGCGGCGGGGCCCGTCAGGCCAAGCCGCGCGCCGCATGCCAGGCGGCGATCCGCTCGAGCGCCTCGTGGACGGCGTCCGAGCCGGCGGCGAAGGAGAGGCGGACGGACTCGGGCCCGTGGACGGCGTCGAAGTCGTCCCCCGGGGTCAGCGCGACGCCGGCCTCCTCCAGCAGGGCGGCGCAGTAGCCGACGGCGCTGCCGAACTCCGCCAGCATGCCCGGGGCGAGACGGGCCCAGAGGTAGAAGGCGCCGTCGGCGGGGGCGGCGTCGGCCCAGGCGAGCCGGGGCAGGGCGGCCAGCACGACGCCGCGCGTCGCCGTGAAGCCGCCGGCCTGCTCGGCACAGAACGCGTAGGACTCCTCGGTGAACGCGTGGACGGCCGCCTCCTGGGCGGCAGCGGGCGGGCAGAGGGCGACCGAGCCGGCGAGGCCGTCGACCGCGGCGGCGAGGTCGTCCGGCATGAGCATCCAGCCCAGCCGCCAGCCGGGCATGCCCCAGTACTTGGAGAACGAGCTGACCACGAGCGCGGTGCGGGAGGTGCGCCATGCGCAGGCGCCGGGCCCCTGCCCGTCCGTGTGCACGATGCCGTGGTAGATCTCGTCCGAGACGAGCCGCACACCGTGTTCCTCGCACCAGCGGGCGAGCTCGGCGAGCTCGTCGGCGCTGACCATCGTGCCCGTGGGATTGGCCGGGGAGGCGAGCACGAGCCCCGCGACCGGGCCCTCCGCGAGCGCCGCCTCCAGGTGGGCGACCGTGGGCTGGTAGCGGGTGCCGGCGTCGACGTCCACGTCCGCCACCTCCACCCCGAGCGCCGCGAGGATGTTGCGGTACGCCGGATAGCCGGGGCGCGGCAGGAGCACGCGGTCCCCCGGGGAGAACGCCGCGAGGAAGCCGAGCATGAACGCCCCCGAGGAGCCCGTGGTGATCGCGACCTGCTCGGGGCGGACGTCGAGCCCGTACCAGCGGCGGTAGTGGCCGGCGACGGCGGCCCGCAGCTGCGGCAGGCCCAGCGCCGGGGTGTAGGTGAGGGCACGGCCGGAGGCGTGGACGGCGGCGGCCGCGGCGTCGACGGCGGGCGGGGCGCCCCCGCCCGGCTCCCCCGCGCACAGGCTGACGACGTCGTGGCCGGCGGCACGCAGCTCGGCGACCCGGCCGAGGATGCTCATCACCGTGAACGGCGGCACCTGTGACCGGGCGGACGGCGCGAAGGCGGGGGCGGCGGTGCTGGACCGGGACGGGCGACGCATGGCCCGAGGCTACCCCCCGCTTTCGTTCGGGAAACGGCGCCTCGGGGGCGACTTTCGTTGAGGAAACGGCCGGGCGGGACGCCGTTTCGTCAACGAAAACGTCGCGACACGCCGCCGTTTCCCGAACGAAAACGTCCGGCGCGCCTCGCGCAGCGCTCACTCCTCGGCGCCGAGCATCTCCCGGATGTCCTCGGCGGTGAGGGAGTCGGTGAAGGCGCCGGCGCCGGAGTCGTCGGACTCGTCCATGAGCGCGCCGAACAGCTCGGCCTTGCGCCGCTGCAGCTCGAGCACCTTCTCCTCGATCGTCCCCTCGGACACGAGCCGGTAGACCATCACGGTCCGCTCCTGCCCGATCCGGTGCGCCCGGTCCACGGCCTGCGCCTCCGCGGCGGGGTTCCACCACGGATCCATGAGGAACACGTAGTCCGCCTCGGTCAGGGTCAGGCCGAAGCCACCCGCCTTCAGGGAGATCAGGAACACCGGCGCCTCGCCCTCACGGAAGCCACGGATCACCTCGGCGCGCCCGCGCGTGGAGCCGTCGAGGTACGCGTGCTCGATCTCCAGGTGGTCCAGCTCCTCGGCGATCACCCGCAGGAAGCTCGTGAACTGGCTGAACACGATCACGCGGTGCCCCTCGCCGATCACCTCGGTGAGGTCGTCGAGGAACCGCTCGAGCTTCGAGCTGGGCACGGAGGCGTACTGGTCGTCGACGATCTGCGGCGCCAGCGCGAGCATCCGCAGCAGCGTGAGCGACTTGAAGATGGTGAACCGGTTGCCGTCCATGTCCCCGAGCAGGCCCAACACCTTGCGGCGCTCGCGCTGGAGCACGCGGTCGTAGAGCTTGCGGTGGGCCGGCTCGAGCTCCACCTGGAGGATCTGCTCCTGCTTGGACGGCAGGTCCTTCGCCACGAGCTCCTTGGAGCGGCGCAGCATGAACGGGCGCACGCGGCGGCGCAGGGCCGCCATCCGCTCGGGGTCCCCCCCGGTCTCGATGGGGGTCACGTAGGTCTCGCGGAACCGGCGGTGGCTCGGGAACAGGCCCGGCACGACGACGCCCAGCAGCGCCCACAGGTCGCTGAGGGAGTTCTCCATCGGCGTGCCGGTGATGGCCAGCCGGAAGGGGGCGCGCAGGTCGCGGGCCACCGTGTGCACCTTCGCGGCGCGGTTCTTCAGGAACTGTGCCTCGTCGAAGACCACCCCGCCCCAGTCGAGTCCGCCGTACTGGCCGGCGTCGATCCTCAGGAGCGTGTAGCTGGTGACCACCACGTCCGCCCCCGCCACCTCGTCCGCCACGGCGGTGCCGCGCTTGCGGGTGGTGGTGTCCAGGACGCGCACGTCGAGGTCCGGGGTGAACTTCTCGGCCTCGGCCGCCCACACGGACACCACGGAGCTCGGCGCGACCACGAGGAACGGCGGCCGCTCGGGCCGGGCCTGGCGCGCGTGGGCGAAGAGCGCGAGGGTCTGGACGGTCTTGCCCAGGCCCATGTCGTCGGCCAGGATCCCGCCGAGGTCCTGCTCCCACAGGAACGCGAGCCAGCGCAGGCCCTCCTCCTGGTAGGGGCGCAGGTCGGCCTTCAGGCCGGCGGGGCGCGGGGCCTCGGGGAGGCGCTCGACGGCGGCCAGACGCCCGACGGCGGCGGTCCACTCCGGGTCCTCGTCCACCTCGTCCGCGAGCTCCTTGAGGTCCTCCCAGAAGCCGACCTGGTGCCGTGAGACGGGGGTGTGCTCCGGGGTCCACTCCTGCAGGGTGGCGGCCTCGGAGAGCAGGGCGCGCAGCCGGTCGAAGGCGGGGTGGTCGAGGCCCAGGTAGGAGCCGTCCGAGAGGATCAGCGTGGTCCTGCCCTGCACGAGCGCGGTGAACAGCTCCACGAACGGCAGCACGTGCCCGTCCACGGAGACCTGCACACCGAGGTCGAACCAGTCGTTCTGCGTGGCCTTCGTGCCGACCTCGATGCGCGGGGCGGCCTTCAGCTCGCGGTAGTCGGGGCGGTCGCCGGTGACGTCCACGCGCACGTGGTCGGCGCGCTGCAGCAGCGGCAGCACCTGCTCGGAGAACCGGGCGGCGCCCACGCCCTCGAGGACCTGCTCCTCGGCGCGGCCGGCGCGCGGCCAGAGCTCGGCCACGGCGCGCAGCACCGCGTCCTCGTGCCGGGTGTCCCGCAGGGGGTCGCCGCCGGCGTCGAGGCCGAGTTCGCGGGGCGGGTCGAAGTAGAGCCAGGACCAGCGCAGCACGAGCTCGTGGTCGGGCCGGAAGTCGGCGCGCAGCCGCAGCACGGGCGGCTCGAACTCGGGCAGCTCCACGGAGGCGTCGCCGCTGGTCACGGGCAGGGCGCCACGCAGCCGCGGGTAGATCCGGCCGAGGAACTCCTCGCGGTCCGCGGCGGGCACGCGCACGGGCCCGCCGGCGAGCACGAGCTGCTGCACGGCCTCGGGGACGGGGCGTTCGGCGGGGATCAGGTGGAGCACGGCCTCCTCGTCCGTGAGCTCCACGCGGTAGAAGCCGATGCCGCCCACGGCGTGCACACCGCTCAGCCCGGGGACGGGCGGGGCCGGGTCGAGGGCCGGGGCCACGTCCAGGCCGCCGTCGGGGGCGCCGGTGACGTCCAGCCCGACGGCGGCGGGCGCCTCCAGCACCACGTCCGTCAGCAGCCCCAGCGGCACGAGCTCCACCCCGACCTCGCGGGCCTCCGCGAGCAGCTGCCAGATCCGCGGGGAGTCGAAGACGTGCAGACCGAACCAGGCGTCGCCCGGGTAGGAGTCCTCGGCCTGGACCTGACGCCAGATCAGGCGCATCGCCCGCTCCTGGGCGGGGGCGAACTCGGCGCGCGGGAACTGGAACGCCTTCCACGTCAGCCCGCCCTTGATCCACGTCCCCTTGGCCCCGCGCTTGAGCGGGCGCACGGTCACGTACAGCGGGCGGCCCTCGCGCACCTGCTCCTCCCCGGCCGTCGCCGGGCCCCACTGCTGGAACGCGTTGCGGGAGGACTCGGCCACGAGCTCCACGCCGATCGCCAGCGCGGGCGGCGTGCCCAGCCGGCGCGGACCGTCGAGCCCGGCCAGCGGCTCCATGACCCGTCGCCAGTCCAGGCCGGCAGCGGGTGGGGGCGCCGCCCCGTCCGCGGCCGGGGCGTCGAGGCCGGCCGGGCCGCCGCCGTCGTGGCCCCGGCCGGCGGGCGCGGGCAGCGCGTCCGCCGTGGTGACCATCTCGGCGAGCTTGCGGCGGGCGTCGTCGAGGGCCTGGTCGGCGTCGAGGCGGACCACCTGGTAGAGCGCGGCGGCCACGTGCTTGCAGTCCGTCCCGACCGGGCACGTGCAGCGCCCGCCCACCGGCTCCATGAGGGCGCCGGCGCCGTCCTCGGCGGCGTCGTCGTAGGCCTCCTGCAGCTGCACCTGCACCCGGTAGGGGCTGGGCGCGGTGCCCTGGACGGAGGCGCTCAGACGGCCGGTGGCGGCGTCATAGCGCAGGCGCCCCACGGCACCCGACGCGGCCACGGCGAAGCCGCGGTCCGCACTGGTGGGCCCGACGACGGCGCGGATGGCCTCGGTGCGCAGGTGCGGCAGGACGTCTCCGGAATCTGCAGTGGCCATAGCGAGCAGTCTTTCACGGACCGTGCCGGGCCCGCTCCGACCGACGCAGGTCCGGCGGCGTGCCCACTCACGGGCCCCGGGTCCGCACACCTGAGACCTTCAGCCCGACCCGCCCCGGACCCTAGAGCGCCGGTGCCACGCCGGCGTCCCGCACCTCCCCCCTCGGCCTGTCCCTGCCGGACGGCCGGGGCCGTCGCGTCCTCGTCACCGGTGCCACCGGTTACGTGGGCGGGCGCCTCATCCCCGAGCTGCTCGCCGCCGGCTTCGACGTCCGGGCCGGCGCCCGGAACCCCTCCGACCTCGCGGACCGACCGTGGTCGGACAGCATCGAGGCGGTGGAGCTCGACCTCACCGAGGCGGACCTCGTCGAAGCCGCCATGCAGGACGTGCACACCGTGCTCTACCTCGTGCACTCCATGGGCGGGGGCGGCGACTTCGTGGCCCAGGAGCAGCGGATCGCGGACATCGTGGGCACCGCCGCGGACACGGCCGGCGTGGCCCAGCTCGTCTATCTCTCCGGCCTGCACCCGGACACGGTCCCCGTCGCGGAGCTGTCCGACCACATGCGCTCCCGCGCCCTCGTGGCCGAGCGTCTCGAGCGGGCGGCGACCCCGGCACTGACGTTCGAGGCCGGGGTGATCATCGGCTCGGGCTCCACCTCGTTCGAGATGATCCGCCACCTCGCCGAGCGGCTGCCCGTGATGCCCGGCCCGTCCTGGCTGAGGAACCGGGTGGAGCCGCTGGCCATCCGCGACGTCCTGTACTACCTCCTGCAGGCCTGCGCCCTCCCGGAGCCCGTGCAGCTGCGGGCCCAGATCGGCAACGGGCACCCCCAGCCGTTCGCGAGCGTGCTGGTGGACTACGCCAAGGCCGCCGGCCTGTCCCGGCGCATCGTGATCCCCACCCCGTTGCCCTTGAAGACCCTGGCGGGCTTCTGGATCGGCATGGTGACCCCCATCCCGGTCGCGGTGGCCCTGCCCCTGGCCGCATCCCTCGCCGAGGAGGCGGTCGTGGAGGACCGCTCGGTCCGCGACCTCATCCCGGACCCGCCGGGCGGGCTGACCTCCTACATGGACGCCGTGCGGCTGGCGCTGAAGCGGGAGAAGGAGGGCCCCCTGGACGTCACCTTCGACGCGGACCTCCAGAGCTCCGCGGACCCGGCCGCCCCCCTGCCCTCGGATCCCGAGTGGGCCGGCACCACGGTCTACACGGACGAGCGCGAGCGCGAGTCCGACCTGCCCGCGCAGGAGGTGTGGCCGGTGATCGAGTCGGTGGGCGGCGCCAACGGTTGGTATTCGACCCCGCTGCTGTGGAAGATCCGCGGGCTGATGGACAAGTTGGCCGGCGGGCCCGGCCTGACCCGCGGCCGGCGGGACCCGAACCACCTGCGACGCGGCGACGCCGTGGACTGGTGGCGGGTGGAGGACGTGGAGCCGGGGCGGCGGCTGACCCTGCGGGCGGAGATGAAGGCCGGCGGGCGGGCCTGGCTGCAGCTGAGCACCGAGCCGCGGGAGGGCGGAGGCTCCGTCTACCGCCAGCGGGCGGTCTTCATGCCGGACGGCCTGCTCGGACGCGCCTACTGGACCGCCATCCTGCCCTTCCACGCCGTGGTGTTCCCGGAGATGGCCGCGAACATCCTGGCCGAGGCCAGGCGCCGGCACGACGGCGGCGAGCGTCCCCGCACCCGCGGCCTGCTGCGGCCGCTGGTGGACCGGCTGCCCCTGCGTCGCAACCCGTTGGACAGGCGAGCCCGCGGCGCCGGCGGGGCTCAGTCGCGGGACTGACCGTCGGGGCCACGCCCCCAGTGGGGCCGGGGGCGTGACCGGGCCGCCCGGCGCAGCCACCGCCGCCCGGGGGACAGCCGGGCCCAGTTGACCTGCAGGGTGGTGACCGCCATCCGGCCCTGCCGCACCCGCTGGCGCAGGGAGTGGAAGATGCGCCCGGCGACCTCCACCCGCAGGTCCGGATCGAACCGGATCCGGCGGCCGGCCAAGGCCAGCTGGAAGGACAGGTCCAGGTCATCGTGCACGTCCCCGCGCTCGCGGTGGACGCGGGTCCGCACAGCCTGCCACGCCTCGGCGCGCAGGGCGCAGTTGGAGCCCCAGACGGGGGTGGCCGCCACCGCGGCGCCCGCCCCCCAGCGGTACGCGCCGGTGTAGAGCGCCGCCCGCACCTGTCCCCGGAGGCCGGGCTGGTCGTGGAAGGTCCCCGGCCCGGTGAGGGCGTCGAGCCCGGGGTCGGCGTCGAACCGGGCCACGATCCGTTCGAGCCAGTCCGCGGGCATCCGCGTGTCGGCGTCGCAGCGCACCAGCAGCTCCCCGACCGCGGCGTCCAGGCCGGCGGCCGCCGCGGCCGGGACCCCGCGGCGCGGCTCGTGCACCACCCGCGCGCCGGCGGCGCGGGCGAGCACCGCCGAGTCGTCCACGCAGCCGTTGTCCACCACCACCACCTCCAGCGCCGGCCGGCTCTGGGCGGCCAGCAGGGCGAGGCACACGCGCAGGTGCTCGGCGTCGTCGAGCACCGGGACGATCACGGAGACCGTGGGGCGGGCCGGGGTCACCGGGTGCGCTCCCGGCGCACGGCGAGGGCGGCGCCGATCCCGGCGCCGACGAGATCGGCGGCGAGGTCGCCGATGGTGTCCGTGTAGCCCACACCGATCTCGGGGGTCACCGCCGTGTGCCCCCACCATTCGGCCAGCTCCCACACCACGCCCAGGGCCACGGCGGCGGCCGCGATCCCCAGCCCGGCCAGGCCCGGGCCGAGCAGCGCCACGGTCTGCCCGGCCTCGGTCCCCCGACGCCGGAGCCATGCCCCCACCACCAGTGCCGTCAGGCAGGCGACCACGGCGGAGGCGGCGGCGTGCACGAGCAGGTCCAGCCACGGCACCCGTGGGTAGAGGCCGATGACGCTCAGCCACCCGGCCAGCAGCAGGACCGCCTGCGCGGCCCAGTCCAGGGCACCGCCCGGGGCGAGCCAGCGGGTGAGCCACTGGGAGCCGAACACGAGCAGCATCGCCGCCGCGGACGGCCATCCGGCGTGCACCGCCGCGACCGGGACGAGGATCAGGCCGAGCGCGCGCAGCAGGTCTGCGGGGATCAGCGGCAGCATGTCAGCGATCGTCCGGGTGGGGGCGGCGTCCCGGCCGAGGGCCGCGCCGACCGGCACGACCACGGCTCGTCAGCAGCAGCCAGAGCGCCGGCAGCAGCAGGGCGGAGCCGAGCGGGTAGGCGAAGTCCTCCACGGGCGCCTGGCCCACGTAGGCACCCACCAGCAGCTCACGGCCGTAGTCGAAGAGCCCCGCGGCGATCATCACGTTGTCGAAGACCGCCGTGAGGGCCCACAGGGCCACCAGGGTGGCCGCCACGGCCCGCAGGTGCTCGCCCCGCACGCGGCCGACGAGGGCGGCGCCCACGAGCACGGCCAGGGCGAAGCCCACGAAGACGAGGACGAGGTCGAGGAAGGTCACCGGCTGCCCCCGTCGGTCGGATCGGCCGGCGTCGCGGCACGGGCGTCACCTCGCCGGCCGCGCAGCAGGCGCAGCGCCCCGGTGAACAGCACCATCGTGATCTGGCTGAGGAAGAGCAGGAAGAACCCCTCCTCCAGGGGCAGCTGGGGGGCGAGCATCACCCCGGTCATGTAGGGCGACTGCCGGTGCAGGAACACGCCTTCGGCGATCCCCCACAGGTCCCAGGCGAAGAAGTAGGCCACCCCGGCGGCCAGCACCAGCAGCGCCGGGAGCGGGCGATGCCACAGGAACAGCTCGAAGCGCCGGTCCACCAGCAGCATGCAGCCGATGACACCCAGCAGGGCCAGCAGGTAGATCATGCCGCCGCCCCCCGGGTCAGCGCCCACCCGATCAGCAGCAGGGTCACGAGGAAGCCGGTCACGTAGTTCAGGGGGAGGAACAGCTGCCAGCCGCGGTGGGCCGCGCCCGAGGTGGCGTCCGTGACGCGGCGGAAGCGCAGGGTGTTCACCACGTAGGGCACGGCCAGCAGCGCCGCAAGCGGGCCCGGCGGGTCGGTGGCCAGCAGCAGCAGGCCCGCCGCCGCGTACAGGCCGGCGGCGAGCAGGACGGTGCGCCGAGCGCCCAGCACGGTGGCCACCGAGGCCAGGCCCCCCTCCCGGTCCGGCACCACGTCCTGCACCGCCCCGAACATCTGCGAGGCCATGCCCCACAGGAAGAACGCCCCCAGCAGCGCCGCCAGGGCGGGCGTGGGGGTCGCCCCGGCGAGCACGAGGCCGTAGACCGCGGGGGAGACGAAGTGGGTGGCGGAGGTCGCGGCGTCCAGGAAGGGCCGCTCCTTGAACCGCAGCCCCGCCCAGGAGTACGCCACCACCGCGAACAGGCTCACCGCCAGCACCAGCACGGCGGCCCACTCGCCCCGCACGGCGGACCAGCCCGCGAGCACGGCCACGAACGGCACGGGCAGCAGCACCGACCACGCCAGCACCCGGCGGCGCACCGCGGGGTCGCCCAGCACGGAGCCCTCCACGCCCCCCTTGCGGGGGTTGCGCAGGTCCGAGGCGAAATCGAACACGTCATTGATGCCGTACATGGCCAGGTTGTAGGGCACGAGGAAGAACACGACGCCCAGGACCACCAGCCACGCGGGCAGCCCCCCGGTCAGGATCGCGGCGGCGGCGAACGGGTAGGCCGTGTTCACCCAGCTGACCGGCCGGGACGCCCAGAAGAGGGTGCGGATCATGCGCCGCTCCCCCCGGGGCCCGCGGGCCGGGCCCTGCGCGCGTCGTGGCGCAGTTCGTCCCGGACCACTTCGGCGGAGATCAGGCACATGGGCACCCCGATGCCCGGGCGCACCGAGGAGCCCGCGTACATCAGGCCGGCCACGTCCGCGTCCCGCACCGAGGGACGGAACATGGCCGACTGCGCCAGCGTGTGCCCGGGGCCCAGCAGCGAACCCCGCCAGGCGTGCACGTCCGCGGCGAAGTCACCGGGCCCGTAGGTGCGCCGCACCACGATGCGCTCGGCCAGGTCCGGGATCCCGGCCCATCGGGCCAGCTGGTCGAGGGCCCGGTCCGCCACGGCCTCCACCTGGGCGTCCCCGGCGCGGTCCACCCGCCAGCCCTGGCCGTCACGGACCCGGATGCCGCCGCGCCCCCACCCCGGTTCGGCGGGGGCCGGGACGAGGATGAAGAGGTTCTCGTCGCCCTCCGGGGCCACGCCCGGGTCCGTGGCGGAGGTGCGCGAGACGTAGATCGACGTGTCCGCGGCGAGGTCCTCTCCCCGTTCGATGCGCCCGAAGTTGTCCTCCCAGTCCGCCGTGAACAGCAGGGTGTGGTGGGCCAGCTGGGGCAGGGATCCGCGCACGCCCACGCACACGAGCACGCCGGAGGGGCCGGGGTCGCGCCGGTCCCACGTGGACTCCGCGACGCGCCGGCCGGGAGGCAGCAGACGGGTCTGCACGTGGTGCAGGTCCGCGGCGGCCACCACCACATCGGCGTCGAGGCGTCCCGCGGCGCCGTCGTCGGACCGCCAGGCGACGCCGGTCGCCTGGCCCGGGCGGCGACGTCGGCCCTCGTCCCCGCGGGCTGCTCCCGGCCTGGGCAGGCGGGCGGCCAGGCGTCCGAGGCGGCCGGCGGGGGCGGGACGGTCCGCGACCTCCACGGCGGTCGCCTCGACCCCGGTGCGGATCTCCACGCCGGCCTCGCGCACGACCTCCGCCATGGCGTCCACGAGGGCCGCGAACCCGCCGAGGGGGTACTGCACGCCGTCGGCGAGGTCCAGATGGGACATCAGGTGGTACATGGCGGGGGCACGATCGGGGGACGTGCCGAGGAAGACCGCCGGGTAGCCCAGGATCTGGCGCAGCCGGGGGTCCTGGAAGCGGGCCGCCACGTGGGAGCGCAGGCCCCCCAGCAGCTGGGGCCCGAGGGCCGGCAGGGCGCGCAGGACGTCCGGGTGGGCCAGGGCGGCCGGCCGGCGGAAGTCCGTGTAGAGGAAGTGGTCCTTGGCGAGCCCGTAGATCCGGGACGCGGAGTCGAGGTAGGCCCGCAGCCGGCGCCCGGCGCCGGGCTCGAGGGACTCGAACAGCGTCTCCGCGTGGCCGGTGCGCACGTCCACGGGAGGCTCCTGGAGGTGCCCCTCGAAGTACACCCGGTAGCCGGGGTCCAGGCGGCGCAGGTCCAGCCGTTCGGCGGCGGAGGTCCCCATGAGGCGGAACCAGCGGTCGATCACCTCGGGCATCAGGTACCAGGAGGGCCCGGTGTCGAAGGTGAACCCCGCCTCGGACCAGCGTCCGGCACGGCCGCCCAGGACGGCGCCGCGCTCCAGCAGCGTCACCCGGTGCCCGTCGCGGGCCAGCAGGCCCGCCGTGGCCAGTCCGGCGAACCCGCCGCCCACCACCACGGTGCGCGGGCCGAGAGCGGTGTCCCGGGCGCTCATCGGCGGCCTCCCCGGCGGCCCCGTGCCAGGACGCGGGCGGCGATCCGGGCCTTCTGGCGGTCCGGCACCCGGACACGGCGGTGGGCCAGCTCGGCCGCCGGGGTCGCCTCGATCCGGTCCGCCAGGGCCGCGAACAGTCCGTGCGCCAGGGCCACGGCGCGCCCGGCCCCGGGGTCCAGGGCACGGATGCCGGGAAGGGCGGCGTCGAGGTCGGCGCGGACCTCGGCCACGAGCTCGGCCTTGCGGGCCTCGGTGAGCACGCCCGGTGCGGCACCGGGCAGGTAGGTGCGGCCCAGCTCGTGGTGGTCCGCGGCCAGGTCCCTGAGGAAGTTGACCTTCTGGAACGCCGCCCCCAGCCGGGAGGCCTGCGCGCGCAGCTCCTGCCGCTGGCCCGGGGTCCGGGCCCGCGTGCCGGGGAGGGAGAGGAAGACCTGCAGGCACATCAGTCCCACCACCTCGGCCGAGCCGTGGATGTAGGCGTCCAGGGATTCGGCGCCGTGCTCGCGGATCCCCAGGTCCGCGCGCATGGAGGCGAAGAAGGGACGGGTCAGCTCCGGGGTGATGCCGTGGCGACGGGCCACGTCGGCGAAGGCGTGCAGGACCGGGTCGGTGGCGAAGCCCGACGCCATCGCGGCCTCACATGCCCGCTCATAGTCGTCCAGGGCGGCGCGGACCCCGGCCTCGTCGAGCCCGGCGGCCACCGCGACGCCGTCGACCACCTCGTCGGCGACGCGGACCATGGCGTAGATCGTCGCCACGTCCTGGCGTGCCTGCCGGGGCAGGGTGCGGCAGGCCCAGGAGAAGGACGTGGAGTAACGGCGGATCACCTGGGCCGCTGCGGCGTGGGCCGTCCGCGTGTACAGCGCGGCAGGGATCGGGGCGGGCGCGGCCATCTCAGGACCTCCGGGTCAGCACGGCGTGGCAGGCGTCGGCGAACTCCGCCCGGACCGTCTCGTCCAGGGGCAGGGCCGCGATGCGCTCGCGGGCGCGGACGGTGAGCTCGGCGGCGACGTCGAGGGCGTGCTCCCGGGCACCGGCCGCCTCGAGGGCGCGGCGGGCGGCCTCGATGTCCGCGGGGGTGGCCGGGCCCGCGTCGAGCAGGGCGCGGACGGCGGGGATGCGGCGGCCGTGGGCGGTGAGCACGGTGGCCTTGCCCTCGCGCAGGTCGCCGTCGGCGGACTTGCCGGTCTCCCCGGGATCGCCGAACACGCCGAGGACGTCGTCGATCACCTGGTAGGCGGCGCCGAGGTCGGCGCCGGCCTCGCCCATCGCCCGGGCGAGGTCGGGATCCGCCCCGGCCAGGAGGGCGCCGGCGCGCAGGGGCGCGCCGACCGTGTAGTGCGCCGTCTTGAGCCGTTGCATGGCGAGGATGCGGTCGGGATCGGGCTCCTCACCGGTGTGGCGGGACAGCCCCAGGAGCACGTCCTCGAGCTCGCCGGCGGCAGTCACGGCGGCGGCGTCGAAGACGACGGCGGCGGCCTCGGCGGCACGGGCGGTGTCGGCGGCACAGGTGGCGGCGAGCCGGAACGCCTGGGTGAGCAGGACGTCCCCCGCGATGAGGGCGACGGCGACCCCGGCGTGGGCGGCGTCCGCAGCGGGCACCCCGCGGGCCTCGAGGCGGTGCCGGGCGGAGGCGTGCACGGCGGGTTGGCCGCGCCGCAGCACGTCCCGATCGATGACGTCGTCGTGGACGAGCAGCGCGGTGTGCAGCAGTTCGAAGGCGGCCCCGAGTCGGTCGACGGCAGCGCGGCCGGACGGAGGGACCGGGTCGGCGGTCGCCAGGCGCCAGCCGAGCTCGACGAGACGGGGGCGGATGAGCTTGCCGGCGCCCACATGGACGTGGAGCGAGTCGAGCAGCTCGGCGAAGGCGGCGGATCCGGGTGCCTGGGCCGCGGCATGTCGGAGCGCGGCGTCCAGCTCGGCGGTCACCCCGGAGAGCGCGGCCTCGCCGCCAGTCCTCGCTTCACCCATGGCGCCTCCTCGGTGGCGGACACGACGCGGCACCGACCGCCGCATCTGTTCGACCGTCTAACTTCTGGACGCAGAAGACACTACGGGCCGCGCCGGTCCCGCGTCCATCCGCGGCGGTCCCGAGCGGCGCGATCTCACGACGCACGGGGCCGCCGGCGGGATCAGGCGTCGGCGGACGCCGTCTCCAGGGTGATCTCCGGGTCCACGATCTGACCCTCCCACTCACCGGAGACCCCGTACACGACGCAGTGCTTCTCGTCGGTGCCGTAGTTGCCCAGCTCGGAGGAGGTCAGGACGGCCCCGTTCAGCTGGTCCTCCTTCTCCTCGCTCAGGCGCTGGGCCTGGGCGGTGCAGGTCTGGGCGGCGGCCGGGTCGGCCTCCTCACCCTCGGCCACGGCCGGCACGGCCCAGAGGTACTCCGCGGTGTGGGCGCCCTCGCAGTCGGTGGTCTCGAAGGAGGACAGGTCACGGGCGCCGAGCGGGGCGGTGAAGCACGTGCCGGCCTCGTAGTCGGCCGGGGCCGCGGACAGCGACGACGCCGAGGCGGACGACGACTCCGCACCCTGCGCGGACGCGGAGGCGGGCGCCGTCGTCGAGGCGGACGCGTCGGCGTCGGACGAGTCCTGACCGCCGCACGCGGTGAGGGCCAGC
This sequence comes from Micrococcus sp. KRD096, assembly GCF_017168495.1. Classification (NCBI taxonomy): domain Bacteria; kingdom Bacillati; phylum Actinomycetota; class Actinomycetes; order Micrococcales; family Micrococcaceae; genus Micrococcus; species Micrococcus sp. KRD096. The sequence goes on from NZ_JABFAY010000016.1 coordinate 23,689, forward strand.
AGCGCGGCAGCGGACAGGCCGGCAAGACGGGCGGAACGGGACAGGGCGGCGAAGGCCATGGGATGCTCTCCTGGAGTGACGTGGGACGCGCCGGGGTGTGGCGCCGACCTCAGCACTCTAGCCACGCCCGGCCGTCGGGATCGGGCCGAGGTGACGTGGCCCACATCTGATGGGCGGCCCGGCTCGCCTGCCACACTGAGAGGCATGCAGACCCCGGCCACGCCCTCCCCGCACGACCGCCCCTCCCCCGTCGTCCGACCGTGGATGGCGGCCTCGGACGTCCCGGCCGCAGGCCCCGACGACGTCGAGCGCGTGGTCCTGCTGTCCCCGGCGGGCGAGGCCGTGGGCACAGAGGCCAAGGCCACGGTCCACCGCCGCACCGAGGACGGCGGCACGGCCCTGCACCTGGCGTTCTCGTGCCACGTCTACGACGACGCCGGACGGTTCCTGCTGACCCGCCGCGCACTCGGGAAGAAGGCGTTCCCCGGGGTGTGGACCAACGGGTTCTGCGGGCACCCCGGGCCCGGCGAGTCCCCGGCGGAGGCCGTGCTGCGCCGCGCCCCGCAGGAGCTCGGCGTCCCGGTGCGCGACGTCGTCGAGGTGCTGCCCGACTTCCGCTACCGCGCCGTGGACGCCTCCGGCATGGAGGAGCACGAGGTCTGCCCCGTGTTCCGGGCCCGGATGCACGGCGACCCCGCCCCGGAGCGGGACGAGGTCGCGGAGTGGTGCTGGGTGGAGCCGGCCGAGCTGACCGCCGCCCTGGCCGCCGTGCCCCGCGCGTTCAGCCCGTGGCTCGTGGAGCAGTGGCAGCAGGGGGCGTTCGACCCGCGGTGAGCGGCCGGCGCGGCGACGCCGCGCGGGCCGTCAGCGGCCGTTGACGTCGTCGAGGTGGGCGGCGGTGGACTGCACGGCCTCGTCCTGCCCCGGCTCGGCGTCGCCCTGCTGGCCCTGCTGCTCCTCGGCCAGGCGGCGGACCTCTGCGATGTCGAGGCCCTTGACCTGGTCGAGCAGCTGCTCGAGCGCGGTGCCCGGCAGGGCGCCGGCCTGGGAGAACACGAGCACACCGCCGCGGAAGGCCATGAGCGTGGGGATGGAGGTGATGCCGGCCATCGCCGCCAGCTGCTGCTGGTCCTCCGTGTCGACCTTGGCGAACACGACGTCCTCGTGCTTCTCCGAGGCGGCCTCGAACACGGGGGCGAACTGGCGGCACGGGCCGCACCAGCCGGCCCAGAAGTCCACGAGCACGGTGTCGTTCTCGGCGACGGTGGAGCCGAACTCCTCGAGGGTCAGGTCCTGGGTGGCCACGGTGGGTCCTTTCGTCAGCGGGGCCGACGCGTTCACGCCGGCGATCATCCTGCCGACCACAACGGACGCCCCGCCACACCTATTCCGCCCCACCCCCGCTTTCGTTCGGGAAACGGCGGCGTGTCCCGGCACTTTCGTTCGAGAAACGGGCGCCTTCCACGCACTGTCGCGGCCGAGACGGGAGCCGTCGTCGTCGCTTCCTAGACTGACCGCATGACCGCCACTCCCGCCCTGCCCCTGCTCGTGCTCAACGGCCCCAACCTGAACCTGCTCGGCACCCGCGAGCCCGAGGTCTACGGCACGGCCACCCTCGACGACGTCCGTGCGCTCACCGAGGCCCGCGCGGCCGAGCACGGGCTGACCGTGGACTTCCGACAGTCCAACCACGAGGGCGAGCTCATCGACTGGATCCAGGAGGCCCGCACCTCCCACGCGGGCGTCCTCATCAACCCCGCCGCGTACTCGCACACCTCCATCGCCATCCGGGACGCCCTCGCCGCCGTCGACCGGCCGATCGCCGAGGTGCACATCTCCAACGTCCACCGGCGCGAGGCGTTCCGGCACCACTCGCACGTCTCCGCCGTCGCCGACGTCGTGATCGCCGGGGCGGGCGTCCAGGGCTACGCCCTCGCCGTCGACTGGCTCGCCGCGGCTGTGCGCCGCTGAGCGCTGGTCAGGGCCCGCCTGGCCGTGTCTCGGGTCCGTGCTACGAGCCGGTGGCCGCATCAGGGCGCCGGCACCCGACGACGAAGGAGTCACGCCATGGGCACCCAGGATCCCCGCGCCCGTCTGCTCGAGAAGCTCGCGAAGGTGAACGTCTGCATGCTGACCACCGCTGAGCAGGACGGCACGCTCGTCACCCGCCCGATGGGCCTGCAGCAGGCCGAGGACGGTGGCACGCTCTGGTTCCTCACGCGCGCCACCTCCGACGTCGCCGCGGACGCTCCGCAGCGCCCGGTCAACGTCGCCGTCCAGGACAAGGACTTCTGGGCTTCCCTCGCGGGCCACGGTCAGCTCGTCCGCGACGACGCGCGCAAGAAGGAGTTCTGGAACCCGGCCACCGAGGCGTTCTTCGGTGAGGGCTCGAGCCCCGAGGATCCGCAGATCGTGCTCGTGCGCGTGGATGTGCAGACCGCCCAGTTCTGGGAGTCCCCGGGCGCGGTGGCCACCGCCGTCGAACTGGTGAAGGCCAAGGTCACCGGCGGCGAGGCCCACCCGGGCGACAGCGAGACCGTCCGCTTCTGACGGCGCCTCCCGACGCCGGCCTCGCGACTTGCCCGCGGACGGGCCGGTGAGCGCCGCGCGAGGGGCCTCGGCGGGTCAGTCGACGTCCTCGGCCGCCAGCTGGCCGCACGCGCCGTCGATCTCCTTGCCACGGGTGTCGCGCAGGGTGGTGGGGATGCCGGCGGCGTTGAGCCGGTCCACGAACTCGCGCGTCACGTCCTTCTCCGAGGCGGTCCAGATGGAGCCCGGCGTCGGGTTCAGCGGGATCGGGTTCACGTGCACCCAGCCCTTGCCCCGGGCGTTGAGCTTCTTGGCCAGCAGGTCGGCACGCCACGCGTGGTCGTTCATGTCCTTGATGAGCGCGTACTCGATGGACACCCGGCGGCCGGTGGCCACGAAGTAGTCGTACGCGGCGTCGATCGCCTCGTCCGCCTTCCAGCGCGAGTTCACGGGGATCAGCTCGTCGCGCAGCTCGTCGTCCGGCGCATGCAGGGACAGCGCGAACGTCAGCGGCACGCCCTCCTCGGCCAGCTTCCGGATGGCCGGCACCAGGCCGACGGTGGACAGCGTGATGTTCCGCGCGGACATGCCCAGGCCCTCAGGCGAGGGGTCCACCATGCGGTGCACGGCGGCCATCACGCGCTTGTAGTTGGCCAGGGGCTCACCCATGCCCATGAACACGACGTTGGTGACGCGGTCGGCGTCGTGCCCGCCGTCCTTGCGCTTGCCGCCCAGTCCGCCCTGGGCGATCACCTGGTTGGCCAGCACGATCTGCTCCACGATCTCCGCCGTGGACATGTTGCGGGTCAGCCCGGCCTGGCCCGTGGCGCAGAACGGGCAGTTCATCCCGCAGCCGGCCTGGCTGGACACGCACAGCGTCACGCGGCCGGGGTACCGCATCAGCACGGACTCCACGAGCGCGCCGTCGAACAGCCGCCACAGGAACTTGACGGTGTCCCCGCGGTCGGTCTCCATGCGCCGGACCTCGGTGAGCAGCGGCGGGAAGAACGCCTCCGCGATCGCCTCCCGCTTGTCCTTGGGCAGGTCCGTCATCTGCTCCGGATCGGTGGTGTAGTGCTCGAAGTAGTGCACCGAGAGCTGCTTGGCGCGGAACGCCGGCAGCCCGATCTCCTTGGCCTTCTCCTGCCGTTCCTTCAGCGTGAGGTCGGCCAGGTGGGTGGGCGGCTGGGAGACGCGCGGCTGCTTGAACTGCAGCTGCGGTCGGCCGTCCGGGCCCATCGGCTGGGTCCAGCCCTCGGTCTTCGGCATCACCTGGGGGCGCTCGGCGGTGGCGGCCTCGCGGCGCTTGGGCGCGGAGAGCTGGTGGCCGACGCCGGCGCGGCGCATGCGCTCTCGGTCCTCGGCGAGCTGGCGCGCCTCGGACTCGTCGATCAGGCCGCGCTCGGGGCGGCCGAGGGCCGGCTTGCCGGCGCGGTCCCTCTGGCGGTTCGGGGTGGGCTTCGATCCGGGGCGGCGGGGCTGGTAGTCAGACATCGGCACCATTCTCCCAGACGGGGCGGACATCCCGGCGGGTCGCCTCCGCGACGACGGCGCCACGCGGCTCCCGCGTCCGGGGCAGCCCCCGCAGGACCCAGCCCACGACGACGCCGCGCACCGTCGCCGGCAGCGGCCGGTACACGGTGCGCGCCAGCCCCCAGAGGCGTGCCTCCCGGACGGAGTCCCGCCCGCTCCAGGACCAGCCGAGGCCGGCGCGCACGCGCCCCGGGAGGAGACCGGCGGTGACGAACCGGGCCAGGGGCAGGGCGGCTCGCAGCGGCGCGGGGACGCCATGGCCGGAGAACAGGTCGGCGGCGACCCGCCGTGCGTCGTCCGTGACCTCGAGCCGGGCCACCCGGTCGTCCCAGTAGTCCGCGAACGCCGCGCGGTCGACCGGCCAGGCGGAGGCGGGGACCTCGAGGCTCGTGGCGAGCGGGGCGTACCCGCGGTAGAGGCGGTCGGCGTCCTCGGCGTCGAGGGCGCCCCACATCCGGCGGCGCACCTGCTCCCCCATCGCGTAGAGGGTGGCGGCCACCCAGAGCTGGGCGTCCGGGTCGGCGGCGTCGTAGGGCTGGCCTCCGGCGTCGACCCCGCGGACCGGGCGGTGCGCCGCCCGCACCCGGTCGACGACCGCGTCGCGCGCCGGCGCGGCCTCGGGGAGGGTGACCGCGTAGATGTAGGCGAGCGTGTGGCGGAGCCGGCGCATCGGGTCCTCGGTGAACCGGGAGTGGACGGCGACGCCGGCCCCCACCGGCCGGTGCGCCACCTGGAGCAGGATCGCCGCACCGGCGCCGGCGAGGATCACGGCCTCGCGGGCGAGGGCGGCCGCGGAGGTCGGGGCGGAGTGGCGGTCGGGGCGCATGGTCCCAGCCTCGCACCGGGCCGGGAGGAGGGGCAGGGGGCCGAGATGAACGGTGCCGTTCACCTTCTGTTCATCTTGCTGTTCGCCTGCCGCTCGTGGCACCTCGATCCGAAAACCGCATGATTGCGCTGATTTCGCGCCATCCAGGCATGTGTGGCGGAGTGCCTCAGGTCACGTTGGTGAACACGGAGTTGCACTCTGGGAGGAAATCTGTAAACTTGTTCACAAGCAGTTCACCTAGCGTTTACGGAACGCGAGGTCGGGACTCCACCGAACTCATCACCCGCGGCCCCACCGCGACGATCCACCGGACTCGTGGTCCGGCAACCGAAGGAGGTGCTCACCGTGAGCATCAACACGACCAGCCACCACCTGCCCACCGCCCCGAGCCCCCTCATGCAGCGCCACGTGCTCCAGCGCGTCGAGGAGGCCCTCCTCCGCCGCTTCGAGGGCACCGTCACCGCCGAGACCGTCCGCTCGGTCGTCCGCGAGGTCGTCGCCGACCTCAAGCGCGGCGCCCGCATCACCACCTTCCTGCCGGCCCTCGCCGAGCGCGAGGCCACCCGCCGCCTCCAGGCCACGACGCCGGCCCACGAGGCCATGGCCGTCGCCGCCTGATCCCCCACACCGACGCGACGACCCGTCGGCCCGCCCCGCGAGGGGCCGTGGCCGGCGGGTCTTCTCGCGTCCCAGACGCTTTCGTTCGGGAAACGGCGGGCCCCAGGACGCTTTCGTTCGGGAAACGGCGTCACCGCTCCTTGCTGATGCGGCCATCCGGCACCTCCGCTCCTGGGCGCCGTTCCATCGCCGCCCACGCAAATCCGGCGTGCGGCGCCGTTTCCCGAACGAAAGCACCGCGACACGCCGCCATTTCCCGAACGAAAGCGCGACCGGCACGGGAGGCCTCAGTCCTCGGCGACGCCCAGCGCTCGGCGCATCGGCAGGAACTTGGCCCGGATCTCCGTGACCTCCTCCTCGGGCACCGCTCCCGGGACCATCCCGCCCCCGGCCTGCAGCCGCACCCCGCCGGGCACCTGCTGGCCGCAGCGCAGTGCCAGGGCGATCTCGCCGTCGCCGTCCTGATCCAGCCACCCGACCGGCCCGGCGTAGCGGCCGCGGTCCACGGGCTCGACCTCCGCGATCACCCGCACCGCGTCCGGCGTGGGGGTCCCGCCGACGGCCGCCGTCGGGTGCAGCGCGGCCACCACGTCCAGCACGGTCCCCCGCCCATCCCGCAGCCGGCCGCGCACGGACGTGGCCAGGTGGTGCACGTTCGGCAGGGTCAGGACGGTGGGCGCGGGGTCGTCATCGGCGAGGTCGACGACGGGCGCCAGCGCGTCCAGCACCGACCGCGCCGCCCAGCGATGCTCCTCCGCCAGCCGAGGGTCGGAGGCCAGACGATCCCGCAGCGCGGCGTCCTCCTCCTCGTCCGCGCCGCGCGGCATGGACCCCGCCAGCACCCGTGAGCCCACGAGCCCCGCGTGCCGCGTGGCGAGGACCTCGGGCGTGGCGCCCAGCAGTCCGCCGACGGCGAACACCCAGGTCTGCGGGTACTCGCGGCGCAGGGCCCCTATCGCCCGCCACAGGTCGGCGTCGTCCGCGGGGACGGTCATCGTGCGGCTGATCACGACCTTCGCCAGCTCCCCGCCCGAGTCGGCCATCCGCGTCAGCAGCTCGCGCACCCCGGCCGCGTAGCCGGCGTCGTCCCAGGCACGGTCGGCGACGTCGGCGGGCAGGGGCACCGCACCGTCGGCCAGCAGCCGGGCTGCACCGTCCGCGGCGACGGCGGCTGCGAGCGCGTCCGCGTCCACGTACTGGGCCACGTCCCGCACGCCGGACGGCGTGGCGCGGCGCAGATCCGCGGGGATGCGCAGGACCGCGGGCTCGGGCGAGTCATCGGCGAAGGTCGAGGAGATCCAGCCCCGCAGCGGGGCCGTCGGGTCCGGTCGCCCGGCGACGGCGGCCTGCCACAGCGCGGAGAGCCGGCGGAGCCGGTCGGCGCCGTCCAGGAGCACGGTCCAGCCGCCCTCGCCCCGCCACGCGTCGTCCCCGTGCGCCCACAGCACCGCCCGGGCGAACGGGGGGACGGCGGCCTCGGGGGTCCCGGTCGCGGGGGTGCCGAGGTCCGGGAGCAGGGAGCGGACAGACATGGCTCCCATTCTCTCCCACCTCGGCGGACCCCCGCTCCGGGCCCGGGCCTCAGCCGCCACCCCGACGACGGCGGCGAGCGGCGTCGTCGTGCGCGGTGGGATCCCGCCAGGGCTTGCGCCGGCACACCCGACGTCGCAGGGTGGGGGCACCTGTTCACCTCGCGTCCAGCCGACCGCCTTCCCCGGAGGACTCGCACCATGGCCCCCATCCCCCCGGACCCCCACGCCGATCACGCACCGGCGGTGGACGACATGCCGCTGGACACGCCGGCCGCGCCGGACACCCCCGCCGCGGTGGGCCCCGTGCCGCACGGGATGGCCGCGCACGTGCTCGAGCGCGAGGTCGGGCCGCTGAGGGCGCGCTTCCCCGGCGTGGCCGACGAGGCGACGGTGCGTCAGCTCCTGTTCGACTCCTACGCCGAGCTCGCCGCGACGAGCCGCCACCCGGAGATGCTGCCGACCACCGCGGTGCAGCATGCCGCCTCGCGCCTGCGCGCCAGGGCGATCAACCAGGGCAGCATCGAGTCCCGCCACCCGCGTGTGCTGTTCGTCTGCCACGGCAACGCCGGCCGCTCGCAGATGGCCGCGGCCCTGCTCGAGAACCGCACCCACGGCGAGGTCAGGGCCCGCTCGGCCGGCACGGAGCCCGCCGGCGAGGTCATCTCCACCGCGTTCGAGGCGATGAACGAGATCGGCATCCCGCTGCACCACACGTACACCAAGGGTCTGGACCCGGACGTGCTCCGGGCCGCCGAGATCGTGGTGCTCTTCGACGGCGCGGATCCGTTCGAGATCCCCGAGGGCGCGCAGGTGCAGAAGTGGTCCGTGCCGTCGATCCGCGGCATGAGCCTCGAGCAGGTGCGCGGCGTGCGCGACGCCCTGGACCTGCAGGTCCGCGGTCTGATCGCCGATCTGGGGGAAGCCGCCGCCGCCCCGCTGCCGGACGAGGGCACCCGCACCGGCTGACCCCTTGACCTATACCCCCCTGGGGTATAGAACGGGGGTATGAGCACGGACAGCACGACGACGGCGCCCGCCGCCGCCTCGCCCCTTCCGTCCGCCGCGGCGGACGCCTGCGACGGCCACCGGCCCCCGCACCAAGTCCACCGGGACAAGGCGAAGCACCTGGCGCGACTGCGCCGCATCGAGGGGCAGGTGCGCGGCCTCCACCGCATGGTGGACGAGGACGTGTACTGCATCGACATCCTCACGCAGGTCGCCGCCGTCACGAAGGCGCTGCAGTCCCTCAGCCTGAACCTCACCTCGGAGCACCTGCGTCACTGCGTGGCCGAGGCCGCGGTGCAGGCCGAGGCGGAGGGCCGCACCGAGCTCATCGACGAGAAGGTCGCCGAGGCGACGGCAGCCCTCGGCCGCCTGCTGCGCTGACCGGCGCCGTCGCCCACCCACCACCGCACGAGGAGCACGAGATGACCACCACCGACCTGAAGATCACCGGCATGACCTGCGGCCACTGCGCCGCCTCCGTCCGGGAGGAGCTCGGCGAGATCGCCGGCGTCTCCGCCGTGGACGTGGACCTGAACGCCGGGGGCGTGTCCACCGCCACCGTCACCTCCGAGGGCCCCCTCGACCCCGCCGCCGCGCGCGCCGCCGTCGAGGAGGCCGGCTACACGCTGGTGGAGGCCTGACCCCATGACCCA
>NZ_JABFAY010000016.1:32484-42789 GCF_017168495.1 Micrococcus sp. KRD096
CCTCCACCCCGGCCGGCCCGCAGTCCGAGACCACCCGCCGCGTCGACCTGGACATCACCGGCATGACCTGCGCCTCGTGCGTGGGCCGCGTCGAGCGCAAGCTGGGCAAGCTCGAGGGCGTCACGGCGTCCGTGAACCTGCCGCTCGAACAGGCGACCGTCACCGCGCCCGCCGGCGTCTCGGACGAGGAGCTCGTGGCCGCCGTCGAGAAGGCCGGGTACGGCGCCACCGTGCGCCGTCCCGCCCCGCCGGCCGGACACGCCGGACACGCCGGGCACGCGCACACCTCCGAGCACGGCGAGGAGCATGCCGCGGACCATGACGGCGTGGACCACCACGACCACATGGCCCACGGTCCGAGTGAGGACGTGCTCACACCGCGCCTGATCGGCGCGGCGGTGCTGACGGTGCCGCTCGTGCTGATCTCCATGGTCCCGGCGCTGCAGTTCCCGCACTGGGGCTGGGTCGCGTTCGCCCTGGCGGCGCCCGTGGCGCTGTGGGCGGCGTGGCCGTTCCACTCGGCGGCGTTCCGCGCGGCCCGGCACGGCTCGTCCACGATGGACACCCTCGTGTCCCTGGGCGTGCTCGTCTCCTTCTCCTTCTCGGCCGTGGAGCTGATCCTGGCGCCGGACATGACCGCCCACGTGGGCGGGACCATGGCGGAGATGGCCCACCACAGCCTGTACTTCGAGACGGCCGCGGTCATCACCACGTTCCTGCTGCTGGGCCGCTGGCTCGAGGCCCGCGCCAAGCGGGAGGCCGGCGCCGCGCTGCGGGCCCTCCTGGACCTGGGCGCGGCCCAGGCCACCCTCTACGACCCCGAGACCCACGACGAGCGCACGGTGCCCGCCGAGTCCCTCGCGCCGGGCGACGTCGTGCTGATCCGCCCCGGCGAGAAGGTGCCCACGGACGCCGAGGTGCTCGAGGGCACCTCGGCCGTGGACGCTTCCCTGCTCACCGGCGAGTCCGTGCCCGTGGAGGTCGGCCCCGGGGACGCCCTCACCGGCGCCACCCTGAACACCTCGGGCCGGCTCGTGGCCCGCGCGACGCGGGTCGGCTCGGACACGACGCTCGCCCAGATGGGGCGGCTCGTCTCCGAGGCGCAGACCGGCAAGGCGCGCGTGGCCCGGTTGGCCGACCGCATCTCCGCCGTGTTCGTGCCGATCGTGCTCGGGATCGCCGTGCTGACCTTCGCGGTGTGGATGATCGTGACCGGCGACCTGCCGTCCGCGCTGCGCGCCGGCGTGGCCGTGCTCGTGATCGCGTGCCCGTGCGCCCTCGGCCTGGCGACCCCGGTCGGCCTGCTGGCCGGCACCGGCCGCGCCGCGCAGCTGGGCATCCTCATCCGCGGCCCCGAGGTGCTCGAGGACTCGCGCACCGTGGACACGATCGTGCTGGACAAGACCGGCACCGTGACCGAGGGCCGCATGGCGCTGGCGGACGTGCTCGTCCTCGACCCCGCTTTCGTGGCCGAAACGGGCGCCTCCCGGAGCGCTTTCGTTGACGAAACGGCGCCGGACCAGGCCGCCGACGTCCTGCTGACCCTGGCGGCCGCCGTCGAGCGCGGGTCCGAGCACCCGATCGCCCGCGCGATCGTGGCCGGCGCCGAGGAGCGCGGCCTGACCGTGCCCGGCGTGGCGGACTTCGCCTCCACGGCCGGCGGCGGCGTGTCCGGGCTGGTCGCCCTCCCCCACGACGACGGCGCACCCGGCTCCGGCGCGCACGGCGCCGCCGGCCCGGATCCGGTCCGCGTGGCCGTCGGCCGCGGCTCCGTCCTCGAGACCGCCCTCGACGGCGGCATCCTCGCCGAGCACCGGGCCGCGTTCGAGGCCGCGGAGCAGGCCGGCGCCACGGCCGTGTGGGTCGCGGTCGGCGGCCGCGTGGCGGGCGTCCTGTCCGTCCGGGACACCGTGAAGGACACCTCCGCCGACGCGATCGCCCGCCTGCGGCAGATGGGCCTGCGCCCGCTGCTGGTGACCGGCGACAACGCCGCCGTCGCCGCCCAGGTGGCGGAGGCCGTCGGGATCCCGGCCGCGGACGTGGTGTCCGGCGTGCGCCCCGAGGACAAGGTGGACGTGGTGACGCGCCTGCAGTCCGAGGGCGCCGTGGTGGCCATGGTGGGCGACGGCGTCAACGACGCCCCGGCGCTCGCCGCGGCGGACATGGGCATCGCCATGGGCTCGGGGACGGACGTGGCCCGCGAGGCCGCGCAGATCACCGTGATGGGCGACGACCTGCACCAGGTGGTCCAGGCGCTCGACCTGAGCCGCCGCACCCTGGGGATCATCCGGATGAACCTGTTCTGGGCGTTCCTCTACAACGTGCTCGGCATCCCGGTCGCGGCCCTGGGCCTGCTCAACCCGATGATCGCCGGCGGCGCGATGGCGGCCTCGAGCGTGCTCGTGGTGCTGAACTCGCTGCGGCTCACCCGCTACGCGCGCTGAGCCGGGGCGGGGCCGAGCGCGGACCGGTCGGGGGTCCACCCCTGCCCGGCCGGCCGGTCAGGGCAGGCATTCGCGGGAGTACTCGAGCCACTGCTCGAGCTCCCCGGACTCCTCCCAGAGCTGGTAGAGCTCGGAGCAGGAGGGCTCGCGGATGACCACGCCGATCAGCTCGCGCAGGGTCTCGACGTCCTCGTCCGAGAACTGGTCGATGAAGGCGGTGAGGTCCACCTCGTCCGTCTCCGCGTGCTCGAGCAGGGCCTCGAGGTCCGCGTGGTCCTCGTTCCGGGCGATCCGCACGAGCGCCCCGAGGGTGAGGAGTGCGGCGCCCTGGCTCGCGGTCAGGTGGCCCTCGTCCTCGTCGCGACGGAAGTTCTTGCGGAACTCGTCCAGGTCGAAGGTGCCGTCGAGGACCTCGTCCACGATGTCCAGCGCGGTGTCGTTCTGGAAGACGTTTCTGCCCCATGCGCCCATGACCTGACCCTAGGCCCGGGGCGGGCCCCCGGCAAGAGTCCTGTGGTGTCCCGCCGAGGGGTGCCGTCGCCTCCGCTTCCGGTGTCCGCGGCGGTTCCTAGACTGGGCGGCATGAGCACCGAGCCGACCCCCTCGTCCGCCACCCCCGAGACCGAGTCCGCCGCCGCGCCGTCGTCGTCCGGGCTGCCGCAGGCCGCCCCGCAGGCGGCGTGGCCCGAGCGCGTGGAGACCGGCGAGCACCAGGTGTCCTACCGGGTCACCGTGGCCGCGCCGGCGCACGAGCTGTGGGCGATGCTCGCGGACCCGCACCGCCATCACGAGGCGGACGGATCCGGGACCGTGCGGCCGAAGGTGAGCGGGCCGCACCGGCTGGCCGTGGGCGACCGGTTCCGCGTGGCCATGCGAAAGTACGGGGTGCCGTACACGATGACGCTGACCGCCACCGCCGTGGACGAGGACGAGCTCGTGGAGTGGGCCCACCCGGGCGGACACCGGTGGCGCTGGGCGTTCCGGGACAACGGGGACGGCACCACCGAGGTCACCGAGACCTTCGACTACTCGTGGGCCCGGCCGGCCGTGCGCCGCGCGTACGAGCTGCTGCGGGTGCCGGCGGACAACGGGCGGGGCATCCAGTCGAGCCTCACGCGGTTGGCCGGCCGTCACCTCTGAACCGACCGCGTCTCAGTCGGCACTTTCGTTCGGGAAACGGCGGCGTGTCGGGCACTTTCGTTCGGGAAACGGTCGGCCCTCGCGCCGTTTCTCGAACGAAAACGCGCCGGGGACCGCCGTTTCCCGAACGAAAACGGGGGGTGCGGGGGTCAGACGGCGGACCAGTGGGTCGCGGCCGGCGGCTGCGCCAGGTGCGGGGTGACGAGCGCACGCCACGCGAGGAACGCGTCGGACTCGCGGAAGGCCACGGTGTGGTCCTCGAGCGTGCGCCAGCCGATCAGCAGCCGGTAGCGCGCCGGGTCCTCCACCTGCCGGGACAGCGCGAAGGACGTCGCGCCCTTGTCCCGGAACAGCGGCTCGGCCTCGGCGACAGCGGCCTCGAACGCCGCCTCCGCTCCCGCGGCCACGTGCAGCTCCACCGACTCGACGACCGGCCCGGCCGTCGTCGCGTCCTGCCCGGCGCTCATGCGTGCACCCGCGGGCTCGTGGCGTGGCCGGTGAACCAGGCGACGAGCTGGCCGTCCGCCTCGATGCCGACCTCGATCATGCGGTCGCGGCCGAACTCCACCGACTGGCGGGCGGTCGCCACGAGGTGCGCGCCGAGCCTGGCGGGCGCCACGTAGGTGATCTCGGCGCGCCGGGTGACGGGGGCGGCGCCGAAGGTCGCCACGCAGTACGCCAGCGCCGAATCCGCGAGGTGGAACAGGAAGCCGCCGTGGCAGATCTCGTGGGAGTTCACCATGTCCGCGGTGACGTCGCGGTGCAGCACCACGCGGCCCTCGGCCACCTCGCCGAGGGTGACGCCGTGCTCGCGCACCGCGGGGTCGTTCGCGTAGATCTCCTCGAGGCGGGCGAGGATCTCGTCCCGGCTCCGGCCGGACGAGCTCTGGGGGGTCTCAGTCATGGGCCCATTGTGTCGCAGGTCTGTGTCGCAGGTCGCGCCGCCCCGCGCCTAGGGTGGCGGCGTGACACAGACCGCCTCCACCCCCGTGCGCCTCCGCGCCCACGACGGCTTCGTGCTCGCGGCCCGCCACTTCGCCCCCACGACCCCCCACGACGACGCCCCCGGCCCGACCCGCCGGCGCGGTGGTGATCGCCTCGGCGACCGGGGTGAAGGCCACGTACTACCGGCGCTACGCCGCGTTCCTCGCCGACCACGGGTTCCACGCGGTCACGTTCGACTACCGGGGTGTCGGGGAGTCCCGCGAGCCGTTCGCCGTGGCCCGGCAGGCGCGGTGGGCGGACTGGGGCGCCCTCGACGCGGACGCCGTGCTCGGCTGGGCCCGGACGCACCTGCCCGGCCCCCTCCTGACGGTGGGCCACAGCTACGGCGGGTTCGGCATCGGGCTCGCGGACGAGGCGCGTCACGTGGCCCGGCACGTGGCCGTGGGCGGGCAGCACGCCTACTGGCGGGACTACCGGGCGCGGCCGGGGCGGGCACGGATGTGGGCGCGGTGGCACGCGGCGATGCCCGCGATCACGCTGGCCCGCGGGCACTTCCCGGGGCGGCGGCTCGGCTGGCTCGAGGACCTGCCGCGCGGGGTCGCCCTGGACTGGGCGCGCAGTCGCCGCGACTTCACCGCGAGCGCCCGCACCGCCGCCGGCCTGGACGAGCTGCGCCGTCGTCTGGCCGCGTTCACGGCGGACGCGCTGATCGTGGCGCCCGTCGACGACGACTTCGGCACCGACGCCGCCCTCGACCGCGCGGACGCCTACTCGCCGGGTCGGCGGACGGTGCGCTGGCGGGTGCGACCGGAGGAGCTCGGTGTCGCGGAGATCGGGCACTTCGGACTGTTCCACGCGCGGTTCGCGCCGACCTTCTGGCCGGCCACGCTGGAGTGGCTGCGCGACGGCGTCGCCCCGGCCGCGGCCCGCTGAGGCTCGCGCACCGGAATCGCTGCGGCCCGCCCCGTCCCCGCGACGACGACGGCGGCCGCCCCGGCCCGGGTCTCCGGGCGGGACGACCGCCGTCGCACTGGTGCGCGTGATGTGTCGATACTACCCCGCGCCCAGCCGACGCCCAGGCGACACGTCAGTCCTGCATCGCGTAGTCGATGACGACGCGGCCCTCGATCTTGCCGTGGCGCATCTCGTCGAACACGTCGTTGATCTCGGTGAGCGGGCGGGTGTGGAACGTCGGGTGGATCTTCCCGGCCTCGTAGAACTCGAGTGCCTCGACCATGTCCTGCCGGGTGCCCACGATCGAGCCGCGGATGGTCAGGCCCTTGAGGACGATGTCGAAGATCGGCGCGGGGAAGTCGCCCGGGGGCAGGCCGTTGAACACGATGGTGCCGCCGCGGCGGGTCATCGCGATGGCCTGGCCGAACGCCTGCGGGTGCACGGCCGTGACGAGCACGCCGTGGGCGCCGCCGATCTTCTCCTGGATCTCCACGGAGGGGTCCGCGACGTTCGCGTTCACGGTCAGCTCCGCGCCGTGCCGGGAGGCGAGCGCCAGCTTGTCGTCCGCGACGTCCACGGCCACCACGCGCATGCCCATCGCCACGGCGTACTGCACCGCGATGTGCCCCAGGCCGCCGATGCCGGAGATCACGACCCACTGCCCGGGCCGCACCTCGGTCTGCTTCAGCCCCTTGTACACCGTGACGCCGGCGCACAGGATCGGGCCGACCTCCATCGGGTCCGCGCCCTCGGGGATCAGGGGCGCGTAGCGGGCGTCCACGAGCATGTACTCGCCGAAGGATCCGTTCATGGAGTAGCCGCCGTTGATCTGCTCCTCGCACAGGGTCTCCCACCCGGTGCGGCAGTACTGGCAGTGGCCGCACGCGCCCCACAGCCACGCGTTGCCGACCATGTCCCCGACCTTGAGGTTCTCGACGTCGGGTCCGACCTCCTCGACGATGCCCACGCCCTCGTGGCCCGGGATGAACGGCGGGGTCGGCTTCACCGGCCAGTCACCCTCCATCGCGTGCAGGTCCGTGTGGCAGACGCCCGAGGAGATGAGCTTCACGAGCGCTTGGTGCTGGCCGGGCGTCGGGCGCTCGACCTCCGTGACGTCGGCCTCTGTGCCGAACTGGGTGACGACGGCTGCCTTCATCGTGGTCATGGGGATCACCTTTCGTGGAGTGGGGAGGGGGGTCGTGCGGTGCCGGCACCGGCTCAGAAGAACCCGAGCTTGTCCTCGGAGTAGGAGACGAGCAGGTTCTTGGTCTGCTGGTAGTGGTCGAGCATCATCAGGTGGTTCTCGCGGCCGATGCCGGAGGACTTGTACCCGCCGAACGCGGCGTGGGCCGGGTAGGCGTGGTAGTTGTTCACCCACACGCGACCGGCCTGGATCGCCCGGCCCGCGCGATAGGCGGTGTTGCCGTTCCGGGACCACACGCCGGCGCCGAGCCCGTAGAGCGTGTCGTTGGCGATCCGCATGGCGTCGTCGAAGTCGGTGAACGTGGTCGTCGAGACCACCGGCCCGAAGATCTCCTCCTGGAAGATGCGCATCGAGTTGTCCCCGCGGAAGATCGTGGGCTGCACGTAGTAGCCGCCGGACAGTTCGCCCTCCATCTCGGCGCGGGCGCCGCCGATCAGCACCTCGGCGCCCTCCTGCCGGCCGATGTCCAGGTAGGACGTGATCTTCTCGAGCTGGTCGTTGGAGGCCTGGGCGCCCATCATCACGTCCGTGTCGAGGGGGTTGCCGGTCACGATGCGCGAGGTCCGCTCCACGACGGCGTCGAGGAACTTCTCCGCGATCGACTCCTGCACGAGCGCCCGCGACGGGCACGTGCAGACCTCGCCCTGGTTCAGCGCGAACAGGGTGAAGCCCTCCTGCGCCTTGTCCCAGTAGGCGTCGTCGGCCGCCATGACGTCCTCGAAGAAGACGTTGGGCGACTTGCCGCCCAGCTCCAGGGTCACCGGGATGATGTTCTCCGAGGCGTACTGCATGATCAGCCGGCCCGTCGTCGTCTCGCCCGTGAACGCGATCTTGCGGATGCGCGGCGACTGCGCGAGCGGCTTGCCGGCCTCGAGGCCGAAGCCGTTGACCACGTTGACGACGCCGGCCGGCAGCAGGTCCGCGATCAGCTCGATGAACACCATGATCGAGGCCGGCGTCTGCTCGGCGGGCTTGATCACGACGGCGTTGCCCGCGGCCAGCGCGGGCGCCAGCTTCCACACCCCCATCAGCAGCGGGAAGTTCCACGGGATGATCTGGCCGACCACGCCGAGCGGCTCGTGGAAGTGGTAGGCGACGGTGTCCTCATCCACCTGGGACAGGCCGCCCTCCTGCGCGCGGATCGCGCCGGCGAAGTACCGGAAGTGGTCGATGGCCAGCGGGACGTCCGCGTTGAGGGTCTCCCGGACGGCCTTGCCGTTGTCCCACGTCTCCGCGACCGCCAGCATCTCGAGGTTCTCCTCCATGCGGTCCGCGATGCGGTGCAGCACGAGCGCCCGCTCGGCCGCCGAGGTGGCGCCCCAGGCCGGGGCGGCCTTCCAGGCGGCGTCGAGGGCGACGTCGATGTCCTCGGCCGTGCCGCGGGCGACCTCGCAGAACACCTTGCCCGTCACGGGCGTGACGTTCTCGAAGTACTGGCCCTTGACCGGGGGTGTCCACTCTCCGCCGATGAAGTGCTCGTAGCGGGACTTGAACTCGACCTTGGCTCCCTCGGTGCCCGGGAATGCGTAGACGGTCATGGTGCTGGCTCCTTTGCCTGCGGTTGCCTCGGCGCCGGGTGGCGCCCTGCCGTGGCTGTGACGCTAGTCACAAGGAGGTTGCACGAAGGTTGCGGCCGAGCGCGGGTGAGGGGCGGGCCGAGTCAGGCCAGGTCCCGCTCGATCCGCTCGAGCGTGGCCACGGCGAGCGCACGCCGCGGCGAGTCCGTCGGCAGCAGACGCAGGGCGGCGCCCCAGAGCTCGACGTCGTCGCGGGCCTCGGGGCGGCCCAGGTAGGCCCAGAGCTGGTCGACATCCGCGTCCTGGGCGACGGCCTCGCGCAGCGCCTCCCCCAGCTCCGCGCGGATCGAGGCGACACCGGGGGACGTTGACCGCGGCAGCACCGGCCCGGCCGCCGCGTGCAGCGCACGGTCCAGATCCCCGGCGCGCAGCGCCTCCCGCGCGCACAGCAGGTCCGCGTGCACCTCCCCCACGAGCCGGTACGGCCGGGACAGCAGTGCCACCGGCGCCCCCACGTCCTGCAACGCCCGGCGGAGACGGTGCACCTCGGCGCGCAGCGAGATGGCGCGGGCGGGGGCGGCGCCCGGCGCGGGCCGGGGACCGGCCGTCTCCTCCGGGTACAGCGCGACCTCGAGCTCGGCGCCGGTCAGGCCCGGGCCGTGCCACGCGAGGAGGGTGAGGATCTCGGCGTGCCGGCCGGTGAGCTCGACCCCGTCCAGCGTGGGCGGCAGGTGGCCGGTGACGCGCAGCAGGCCCGCGGCGGCGTCGTGGCGGTGCGGCGCGGCGGCGGGGCTCGGCGCCGGCGAGGCGGACGGCAGAGCCGAGGGGCCCGGCGTCGGGGCGGTGCCGCGGGGACGGCCCCGGGACGGGGCGGGCAGGTCCCGCCAGGCGGCGTGCACGGCGTCCACGGTGGCCTGGAGCAGCGGCAGGGCGAGGTGGCTGACGGCGTCCTCGCCGCCCGTGAGGTCCAGGACCCCGACGAGCCGCCCGGTGGCCGGGTCCGTGAGCGGGACGGCCGAACAGCTCCACGGGTGCACGCGCGGGCTCAGGTGCTCGCCGCGGCTGACCTGCGTGGGGGCGCCGGTCGCGAGGACGATGCCGGGGGCGGAGGTGCCCATGGACGCCTCGGACCAGTCGGCGCCGGCCACGAAGCCCATGGTCTCGGCGTGGCGCACCGCGGTCCGGTCGCCCTCGACCCACAGCAGGTGGCCGCGCGCGTTGCCGATCGCGGCGAGCATCCCGGCCTCGGCCGCGGGGTGGATGAGCATGCGTCGGACCACCGGCAGGGCCACGGCGAGGCGCTGGTCTCGGCGGGCGGCGGCGAGGTCGTCGTCGGAGAGGGTGGCCGGGTCGGTCTGGCCGGGTACCGCGGGGGTGAGGGCGCCGAGGGAGCGCAGCCAGGACTCACGGACCTCTCGCCGCAGCCCCTGCAGGGCGGCGCGCAGGCCCTGGTCTGCGCCGGCCGGAGCGGTGGGCGACGACGGCGCGAGCGACAGGCGGACCGCGGCGAGGGACTCGTGGGCCCGGTCCACGGCGCGTCGGTAGGCGCCGGTGGCGAGGGTCGAGCTCATCCCGAGCCTGCCATCAACCGCGAGCGGATCAGGAACCGCTTGCCCTCGGGGGCCTCGACGGAGAAGCCGGAGCCGCGCCCGTCCACCACGTCCAGGGTGAGGTGGGTGTGCTTCCAGTATTCGAACTGGGCGGCGGACATCCAGAACGGGATCTCCACGGCGGCCTGGTCCCCCTCGGCCGGCAGCGCGAAGGTGCCCAGCAGGACGTCGGCGGCGCCGGTCGTGAAGTCGCCGGCGGGATAGCACATGGGCGCGGAGCCGTCGCAGCAGCCGCCGGACTGGTGGAACATGAGCGGGCCGTGGATCGGGAGGAGTCGGCGGATCAGCTCGAGCGCCGCGGGCGTCATGGCGACGCGGGACACGGTTTCGCCCGGCAGCTCGGGGCGAGCGTCGAGCGCATGCTCCGCCGACGAGGACGGCACGGTCATCGCGACCTCCTGGGGATGGGCGATCGTCGGTCCCCACACCCTAGCCTCCAACGTGATCCACGTCACCCCAGCCGGCGTGGTGGGGGGCGCGGGGGTGGAGAG
>NZ_JABFAY010000016.1:42889-46240 GCF_017168495.1 Micrococcus sp. KRD096
GGGGACGAGGGCTGGGGCGGCGGGCGGCTCACGCGGCCGCGCCCGGAGTCCACCCCCCTACACTCGGCACATGCGCCCGGACCCCAGCCCGACCGTCGCCGTGGACGGCCTCCTGCTGCGCCCGCTGCGCGCCGCGGACGAGATCGCGGCGCGCGAGGCGGACGCCGAGCTGCATCGGGAGGGCTTCGACTTCCTCCTCGGCGGGGCCACTCGCTCCTTCCCCGCGGTCCGCCGCGCGTTCGCCGCCGAGGCGCGGGGCGACGTCGAGCCCGGCCGCGCGCCCGCCTCCTTCTACGTGGGCGTGGACGAGAACGGTGAGCTGGTGGGCCGGGTGTCCGTGCGGTGGGAGCTGAACGAGGCGCTGCGGCACGTCAACGGACACGTGGGCTATGCGGTGCGCCCCGCGTTCCGGCGGCGGGGCCACGCCGCGCGGCTGCTGCGCGGCGCCCTGACGCTGCTGGCCGCACGCGGGGTGCCCGCCGCCCTGCTCACGTGCGACGAGACGAACACCGCCTCCGTGGCCACGATCCGTGCGTGCGGGGGCGTGCTGCGGGACCGGGTCGAGGCGGACCTCGACGGTGCGCCCTTCCCCGTGCCCCAGCTGCGCTTCGACGTCCCCACGACGGCGGCCTGACCGGAGGGACGGCGGGGACCGCGCCGCCGGCCTCAGTAGGCCTTGACGCGCTGCTCCACGATCAGGTGGATGAGCGCGAACCGGCCCTCCTCCTGGACCGCCTTGAGCGCCGCGTCCACGGCCGCCGGCACGTCCGCGTCCCGCTCCACGCGCACCCCGAAGCCGCCGAACGCCTGGGCCATGGCGGCGAAGTCGGGGTTCTTCAGCTGGGTGCCGGAGACGCGCTCGGGGTACTCGCGCTCCTGATGGGTGCGGATGGTGCCGTACTCCTGGTTGTCCATGACGATCACGAGGGGCTTCGCGCCGTACTGCGCGGCGGTCGCCAGCTCCTGACCGTTCATGAGGAACTCGCCGTCGCCGGCGATGGTCACCACGGTGCGGTCCGGGAAGTTCAGGGACGCGGCCACGGCGCCCGGCACCGAGTAGCCCATGGAGCCGTTGCGGGCCGAGATCATGGCGCGGTAGCCCTCGGTCGGGAAGTACCGGTGCGCCCAGTTGGTGTGCTCGCCCGCGCCGAGGGAGATCATCGAGTCCTTCGGCAGCTTCGGCACCAGGTTGGCCATGAGGGTGGCCATCTTCGCCTGACCCTCGGACGGCTCGGCCGGGGGCAGGGCCGCGAACTTCTCCTGCTCGCCGCGCATGCGGGAGGTCCACTCCTCCCACTCCGGCTTGACCTCGAGCTCCATGCGGACGAGGTCGCGGATGAACACGTCCGGCTTGGCCACGATCTGGTGGGACACGGGGCCGGAGCGGCCGCGCAGGGACGGGTCGATGGTGACCAGGAAGTTCTTCTTGTCCCAGTTCTGGCGGATGGTGAAGCCGTTGGTCACGACGTCGCCCGGCACGGTGCCGACGAACACGATGAGGTCGGTCTCCTCGAGCATGTCGTAGGTCGGCTTCGGGCGACCGTAGCCGATCGGGCCCACGTAGGACGGCGAGGAGAACGGCACGGTGCCCTCGGTGCGCCACTCGGCGGCGGCGGGGATCTTGTGCTCCTCCAGCCACGTCGTCAGGGTCTGCGCACCCTCGTCCGTCCAGTCGTTGCCACCGGTGATGAACAGCGGCTTGCGGGACTCCTTGAGCGCGGCGTGCAGGGACTTCCAGTCCTCCACGGTCATGCCGCCCGGGGCCACGGGGATCTGCGGGTGCAGGTGCGCGTCGATCTCCTGGCGGATCACATCCTCCGGCAGGCCGACGACGACGGGCCCGGGCCGGCCCGAGCTGGCGGCGAACATGGCCTCGGCCACGATCTCGGAGGCGCGCTCCGGGTGGTCCAGGACCATCACGCGCTTCGCACCGGTGCCGAACCAGGCGTGCGGGTCGAACTCCTGGAAGGCCTCGCGGTCGCGGTGCTCGAACGGGATCAGGCCGACGAACAGCACGAGCGCCGTCGAGTCCTGCCACGCGGTGTGCAGGCCGACGTGGGCGTTCGCGGCGCCCGGGCCGCGCGTCACCATGGCGACGCCGGGGACCACGTTCATCTTGCCGTCGGCCTCGGCCATGTACGTGGCGCCGCCCTCGTGGCGGCACACCACGTTCTCGATGCCCGAGTCGTACAGGCCGTCCAGGACGTCCAGGTAGGACTCGCCCGGCACGGAGTAGACGCGCTTCACGCCGTGGGACTCGAGGGTCTTGACGATGACGTGCCCGGCGGAGAGGCGACCGGTCGCCTGGGAGGTCTGGGACATGGAGGTCTCCTGTGCTGGTTCGGGGGCCCCTCCGGCCCCATGGGTGCACCCCGCCGCGCAGACGGGGTCCGTGGGGGTCAGGGTACTGGACGGGACGGCGCCGGAGGCGACCCGATACGCGGCGTGAAGCCGGTGACGGGAGGGCGGGCCCGCCGTACGATTTCCCCATGCTCTCCGCGCCGACGCTCTCCCGCCTCGCCTCCCTGGCCGCGTTCCTGAACACCGCCCCCGGACTGCGGGGCGGTCAGCCGGCCGACGAGCGGTTCACCGCCGCCACGCAGCTGCCCTCCCTCGTCCCTGAACTCCAGGAGGACGAGGTCCGCCTCCGCCTGGCCGCCGCCGCGGCCGTGCGTGGCCGCGAACTCCGCGGCCGTCTGGCCGAGGTCTGGGCCCTCGCCGCCGGGGACGAGGCGGCCGCCGTGGAGCGCGTGAACGCCCTCCTCGCCGCGGCCGGGCCGCTGCGGCTGACGGCCGGGGGCGACGTCGTCGGGCTGGCCCCGGCGCAGGTCCCCGCCGACGCGGTGGAGCGGCTGGCCGCGATGGCCGCCCTCGCGCTGGCGGAGACCGCGATGGACGGCGAGCTGACCCGCCTGCGCGTGTGCGAGGGCGAGGACTGCGAGAACGCGCTCGTGGACGCCAGCCGGAACCGGTCCAAGCGGTTCTGCGACGAGGCCAACTGCGCCAACCGCACCCACGTGCGCTCCTACCGGGCACGGCTGGCCGAGGCGGCGGAGTCCGCCCCCGCGGCGGATCCGGCCGGGCCGGAGGAGGCGGAGGCGCCGGAGGCCGTCGTGGACTCCGAGGCCGCCGCCGACGAGCCCCGCCGGGAGACCAAGAAGGAGAAGAAGGAGCGCAGGAAGGCGGAGAAGAAGGCCCGCAAGAAGGCGGAGAAGAAGGCCGGCAAGAAGAAGTCGGACAAGAAGAAGGACTGACCCGGCCCCACCCGCCGGGGGACGGGGCGGCCTCGTGGTTCCGTCGGCCGACCGGACACCCCTAGCCTGCGAGGCATGAGCGAGCACACCCCCGCCC
>NZ_JABFAY010000016.1:46340-48848 GCF_017168495.1 Micrococcus sp. KRD096
TGTAGGAGGGCATGACGTTGTTGACTCGGGTCGGTGCCAGTGAGGCCGGAGGAGCGTCTCCGCAGGAGGTATGAGGCCGATGGTAGTTGTAGTGGTTCACCCACACCTGCAGGGCCTCACGCCGAGCTTGCTCTGAGGAGTACGGGCGGGCGTAGAGGACCTCATCGACCATCAGCCGGTTGTACCGTTCGACCTTCCCGTTATGGCGCGGGGTGTAGGGGCGGATCCGGTGGTGCCGGCCCCCGAGCGAGACCACCTTCCCGGTGAAGTCCACGGCCCGGTAGTTGTTTCCGTTGTCCGTGATCACCCGGTCCACGGTGATGCCGTGGGCGGCGAAGAACGCCCGCGCCCGGCAGTAGAAGCTCACGGTCGTGGCCGCCCGCTCGTCCTCCAACGCTTCGGTGTAGGCCAGCCGGGTGAACCCGTCGATCGCCGAGTGCAGATAGGTGTAGCCGACCCGCCGGCCTGCACCACGCTTGGAAGCACGGCCTGCTTCACTGTCACGTCCGTGAGCACGCCAGCCGCCCCCGTCAGGGATCTTCCCGATCTTCTTCACGTCCAGGTGCACCATGTGCCCCGGCCCTCTCGCGGTGATCTTCTGGGGTCGTTGGCGCAGGTCTTCTCCGGCCGGGGTCAGGTCCCGTAGGCGGGAGATCCCGAGTCGGTGCAGCCACCGTCCCACGGTACGAAGACACACCCGGTGGCCTTCAGAGACGAGGTGGTGATGGATGCGCCGTGCGGACCACTTGCGCTCCCGCCGCAGGGCGTGGATCTGGGCGACCAGGACCGGATCGAGCTGGGCAGGTGAACGGTGCGGCCGGCTGGGCAGGTCCTGAAGGCCGGCTTCTCCCTGGGCGCGGTAGCGGGCGACCCAGGTGGCCACCGTGGGCCGGCTCACCCGGAACTCGGCGGCCACGTGTGCCTGCGGGATCCCGTCGTGCAGGTGGCGGTGGACCATCCTGAGACGGCCAGTGGGGGTCAGGGGTGCGTTAGCGTGAGTCATGAGTGGGTCTCTTCTGGCAGGTGGGTGGTGTAGGAACCTCCATCCTGCGGGGCGGGGCCCACTCGTCTCATCTCAGCCCGGTACCCATGTCAAGAACCTCATGACCCACAACACCCCCGCGTCCCTCGGACCCGCCCACCGCAAGGTCGGCGTCGTGGGGGCCGGCGGCGTCGGCACGGCGATCTGCTATGCGGCGCTGATCCGCGGCGTCGCCCGCGAGGTCGCCCTGTACGACATCGACGAGCCCAAGGTCCGCGCCGAGGTCCTCGACCTGGCCCACGGCACCCCGTTCACCTCCGCGTCGGCGATGACCGGCGGCGCGGACCCGGACGTCCTGGCCGGCTGCGAGGTCGTGGTGATCACGGCCGGCGCCAAGCAGAAGCCGGGGCAGACCCGCCTCGACCTCGGCGCGCACAACGTGGAGATCCTGCGCGGCCTGCTGCCCCAGGTGCAGGCGCACGCGCCGGAGGCGCTGATCGTGCTCGTCACCAATCCCGTGGACGTCCTCACGCTGGTGGCCCAGCGCCTCACCGGTCTGCCTGCCGGCCGGGTGATCGGCTCGGGCACCCTCCTGGACACGTCCCGCCTGCGGTGGCTGCTGGCGTCGCGGGCGCAGGTCCACCCGTCGTCGGTGCACGCGGCCATCCTCGGCGAGCACGGGGACACGGAGTTCCCCGCGTGGAGCTCGGCGCGCATCGGCCCGACGCCCATCCTGGAGTGGCCGACGCCGGTCGACCCGCTGTTCACCCGCGCCGACCTGGACGAGGTGGCGGACACCGTGGTGCACGCCGCGTACGAGGTGATCCAGGGCAAGGGCGCCACCACGTACGCGGTCGGCGTGGCCACGACCCGCCTGCTCGAGGCGATCCTGCGCGACCAGCACGCCATTCTGCCGGTCTCCACCGTGCTCGACGGCGTCCACGGGCTCTCGGACGTCGCCCTGTCCATGCCGTCCGTGGTGGGGCGCGACGGCGTCACCCGCGTGATCCAGCCCGAGCTGGACGACGCGGAGATGCGGGCGCTGCACGCCTCGGCGGACGCGCTGCGGCGGGAGGCACGCAGCCTCGGGTTCTGAGGCGCCGGGCTCAGGCGCGGGGGGCGTCGCCTCCGGTGCCGCCCTGCTCGCGGCGCTCGGCGGCGGCCTGGGCGCGGCGGTCGGCGGCGGCCTTGCGGAACATCTCCTCGGAGGAGCGGTTCACACCGGAGCCCTGGGAGAGGTGGTCCGGGTTCTCGCGCGCGGCGAGCTGCAGCATGGCCACCACCACGAGCGAGGTCATGAAGAAGACGCCGAAGGCGATCAGCGCGATGTCGACGCGCAGTGGATTCTGGGTGCCGCCGGAGGCGGTGATGCCGGCGATCACCCCGCCGATCAGGCCGAGCACGGCGGAGAAGACGAGCGGGCCCTTGACCGTGGTGCGCAGACCGCCGCGTGCCGGGCGGCCGGATCCGGCGCGATCGGCGGACGGGCGGGGGGACGGTGCGCTCACGGCGGGACTCCTGACGGC
>NZ_JABFAY010000016.1:48948-54213 GCF_017168495.1 Micrococcus sp. KRD096
CGGCGGGACTCCTGACGGCTGGGGGCGGCTGGGGCGACACGGCCCGCGCAGGCGCCCGGGGCTGAGGCCCTCGGGGCGCGGCGGACCGGAGCCAGTCTACGCGTCCGGCCGACGGGTGGCCCCTCGGGGCCCCGAGGTCCTCCCCCGGCGAACGTCCGCCCCGCGGGTCAGGACGACGACGTCGGCCCGGTTCAGAGGCCCCTGGCCGTGCCCCGGTCCCGGCGCACCTCGTGGTGGAAGCCGAGCCCGGAGACCATCAGGAGCACGCCGATCAGGATCGCCCCGCCGCCGGCGATGCCGAGCAGGGCGTGCGGGCCGAAGCCCTGCAGGGCGGCCACGACCACGCCGCCCCCGGAGAGCAGGCCCACGAGTCCGGTCCACAGCTGGTCCCGCGCGGGGATGAACTCGCGGCGGTGGCGGGCCCACGCCACGAGCTCGGCGACGCCGCCGAGCACGAGGGCGGCGCCGGCCGCCACGCCCACCGCCGCCGGGGACCCCAGGAACAGCAGCACGATCACGCCGAGCATCCACGCGGCCGCCGCCAGGGACAGCGGGGAGCGCATGGCCACGGGCACCGGGTCGCGGCGCAGGTACTCCCACATCGCCGAACCGGAGAACGCCAGGTACAGCGCGAACATGACCTTCATCCACGTCAGGCCCGGCTCGGCGACGAACACGGTGGTCAGACCGAACGCCAGCGCCACCACGGCGCGGATCAGGATCGGCTTGAACACCACGGACGAGATCTCGAGGGGGGTCTGCACGGTAGCCACCGCCCCAGTCTAGGAGCAGTGCGGCCGCGGCCCGGCCCGCGCGTCACCGCCCGGACGCGCTCACACGACGCCGAGCCGCATCCAGTCGTCGCGCCGGGCCCGCCAGCCGAGGGTGAGCGCCCGCATCCCCATGTAGACCCCTGCGAAGCCGAGCCAGAGCAGGCCCAGCTGCACGCCGGCGTCGGGCACGGCGGCGTTCGGTCCGGGCCAGGCCGCGGTCCAGCCGAATCCGCCCGTGGCGAGCTGCGCGAGCACCCAGAGCGCCGGCGCGTAGACCACGAGGTTCACGAGGCCGGCGAGGGCGAGGTAGCGGGCGTCGCCGGCGCCGATCAGCACGCCGTCCAGCACGAACACGTACCCGGCCACCGGCTGCCCGGCGGCCAGCACCCACAGGCCCACGGTGGCGGCGGCCTGCACGGTCGGGTCCGTGGTGAACAGCCCCGGCAGCACCGGTGCCGCCAGGGCCAGCACGGCCCCGGTCACGACGCCGAAGCCCAGCCCCCAGCGCACCATCGTCCGGGTGAGGCGACGGGCCGCATCCGGCCGGGCGGCCCCGAGCTCGGCGCCGATCAGGGCCTGCGCGGCGATCGCGAGGGCGTCGAGGGCGAACGCCAGCGTGGAGAACAGCGTGAAGACGAGCTGGTGCGCGGCGAGGGTGAGGTCGCCCGCGCCGGCGGCGGCCATGACGGTGATGAGGATGGCCGCGCGCAGGCTCGCGGTGCGCAGCAGCAGCCACGAGCCCACCTGGGCCGTGGCGCGCATGCCCGACGCACGGGGCGCCCACACCGTGCCCGAGCGGCGGAAGCGCGGGGCCAGCACGAACAGGTATGTCACGAGCATCGCCCACTGCACCACGGACGTACCGACGGCCGAGCCAGCTACGCCCCAGCCCAGCCCGTACACCAGGGCCACGTTCAGCCCGATGTTCGCGCCGAAGCCCACACCCGCCACCACGAGCGGCGTCACGGTGTCCTGGAGGCCGCGGAGCACCCCGGTGGCCGCGAGCACGGCCAGCAGGGCCGGCAGCCCCGGCATGGACCAGCGCAGGTAGGCGACGGCGTGGGCCTGCACCTCGCCCGTCGCGCCGAGGGCCGCCGTCAGCGCGGGGGCCGCGAGCCAGCCGAGGACGGCCAGCACCGCGCCGAGCAGCAGGCCCAGCCAGATGCCGTCGCGGCCGCGGTCCATCGCGGCGGCCGGGTTCCCCGCCCCGATCAGCCGGGCCACCGCCGGGGTGGTGGCGTAGGCCAGGAAGATCATGAGGCCGGTGAGCGTGTGCAGGATGGTGGTGCCGATCCCGACGCCGGCCAGCTGGGCCGTGCCCAGGTGCCCGATGATCGCGGTGTCGGCCAGCAGGAACAGCGGCTCCGCGATGAGCGCGCCGAACGCGGGGACCGCGAGCGCGAGGATGCGCCGCGTGAGGGCGCGCGCGTCCTGCGGGGCGGGCGCCGCCGTCGAGCCGGAGGGTCCTGCCATCTCAGCCCAGCAGGGCCAGCAGCGGGGCCAGCGCCGTGGTCGGGGCAGTGGGGCCGGGCAGCGTGTCCGGCAGCAGGGGGGCCACGAGGTAGAGCATCGCGATGGCGATGCCGTTGTTCACCATGTGCAGCAGCACCGCGTACCCG
Source organism: Micrococcus sp. KRD096 (assembly GCF_017168495.1). Taxonomy (NCBI): domain Bacteria; kingdom Bacillati; phylum Actinomycetota; class Actinomycetes; order Micrococcales; family Micrococcaceae; genus Micrococcus; species Micrococcus sp. KRD096. Next base: position 51,341 of record NZ_JABFAY010000016.1, read on the forward strand.
AACGAGCGGCCCATCAGGATGTAGGACACCGTGATCGCCACCGCGAGGGTCAGGTACGGGACGGTCTCCACGAGCCGGAAGTCGCCGCCGGTGCCGAGGAAGTGCAGGAGTGTGAACGCGAGCACGGAGACCACGGCGCACACCCACACGTTGATCCAGCGGGAGAGCTTGCCGATCAGCAGGTGGCGGAACAGGTACTCCTCCACGAGCGGGGCGGCCACCACGGTCATGAGGATCATGAGCACGGGCGGGGCCTGCGTGGTCATCTCCTCGAGCGCGGCCTGGTTGGCGCTGGTCTGCGCCTCCCCGATGAGGCTCAGCACGATCACGTTCACGACGATGCACGCCAGCCACGTGGCGGGCAGCAGCAACAGCTTCCACCACGTCCCCGTGCGGAACACCCGCAGCGACGTCACGAGCGGGCGCCAGGCCACGGCCAGCACGAGCACCACGAGGATCGCGTAGCTGACGATGTTCACCGTGAACCCGTCGCGGACCAGGTCGAACGCCTCGAGGTCACCGGGGACCAGGCCGAGCGACACCGCCAGCCACAGCCCCAGCCCGAGCACCATGAGCGCCACGTACACGAGCACCACGACGGCGTCGCCCCAGTGGAACCGGCCCGGGGTCCAGTCCGGCGCGGTGCGGGCCGCGGGCCGGCGGCCAGGCCAGCCGGCGGGGACGCCACCGGGGGCGCCGGGGTGCCCGTACGGGCTCGGGGCGACGGCGGCGCGGCGGTCGGACGGCCGACCCGACGGCGGCCAGCCGGCGGGCGGACCGGCCGGCGGGCCGGAGGGAGGAACGCTCATGGCGGCCACGCTACCAACGGGGGCGGACGCGCCAGGCCGCGGGCGCCGTCGGAAGCGGCCCCGTGGCCCACACCACGCCACCGCGCCCGCGACACGCGCGCGGTGGCGGTGGGCCGAACCCCTCGTCTACGGTGCTCCCCATGGCCTTGTTCTCCCAGCCGGTGTTCATCAACCTCCCGACGACGGACACCGAGCGGATCCGTGAGTTCTGGACGACCCTGGGCGCCACCGCGATGGACGACTACTCGGACGAGCACTCGGTGTGCATCGAGCTCACCGAGTCGACGTACGCGATGTACCTCAGCCCCGGCTACTACACCGACTTCATCGGCAACCGTGAGATCGCCGACTGCCTCACCACCAACTCCGCCCTCATGGCGCTGAGCGTCGGCGACGCGGCGGCGGTGGACGCCCTGGCGGACCGGGCGGTCGAGCTCGGCGCCGCCGAGGTGCCCCTGCCCGTGGACCTGCGCGAGGAGATGGCCGACTCCGGCATGCACTCCCGCGAGATCGTCGACCCGGACGGGCACCAGTGGGAGTTCGTCACCGCCTGAGCCCGCCGGCTCAGGCGCCGAGTCGCCCGGTGAGGCGCGCGTGCATCGCCGCGGAGGCCTCGTTCAGCCCCGTCACCTCGGCGTGGATCCCGTGCCGGGCGTACTTGGTCAGCACCGAGTCGAGCGCGGCCACAGTGGAGGCGTCCCACACGTGCGCGGCACTCATGTCGATCACGACGCGCGGCGGGTCGAGGGCGTACTCGAACTGCGAGTAGAGGTCGTTCGAGGACGCGAAGAACAGGGCGCCGTGCACGCGATACGTGACGGCGTCGCCGTCGTCGTGGACCTCGCGGACCACCGTGACCAGACGCGAGACGCGCTGAGCGAAGAGCACCAGCGCAGCGAGCACGCCCACACCCACGCCGATCGCGAGGTTGTGAGTGAGCACCGTGGCCGCCACGGTCACGACCATGACGGCGGTCTCCGAGCGCGGCATCGCGCGCAGGGTGGCGGGGCGCACCGAATGCCAATCGAAGGTGGCGGCGGCCACGAACATCATCACGCCCACGAGCGCGGCCATGGGGATCTGCGCCACGAACTCGCCGAGGGCCACCACGAGGACCAACAGGAACACGCCCGCGAGGAACGTGGAGATCCGGGTGCGGGCGCCGTTCGCCTTGACGTTCATCATGGTCTGCCCCACCACTGCACAGCCGCCCATCCCGCCGAACAGCCCGGAGACCACGTTCGCGACCCCCTGCCCCCAGGACTCGCGCGTCTTGTCCGAGCGGGTGTCCGTGATGTCGTCCACCAGCTTCGCGGTGAGCAGGGACTCGAGCAGCCCCACGAACGCCATGCCGATGCTGAACGGCAGGATCAGCCACAGCGTCTCCCACGTCAGCGGGACGTCCGGCAGGCCGAGCGCGGGCAACGCGTCCGGCAGCGCGCCACGGTCCCCCACGCGCGGCACGGTCAGACCGGCGGCCATCACCAGGGAGGTGACCACGACCACGGCCACCAGGGTCGCCGGCACCGCCGTGGTGAGCCGCGGCAGCAGCACCACGATCACCAGGGCGAGCGCCGTGAGCGGGTACACGAGCCACGGGACGCCGATCAGCTCGGGCAGCTGCGAGGTGAACACGAGGATGGCCAGCGCGTTGACGAACCCCACCATCACCGACCGCGGGACGAACCGCATGAGCCGGGCCACACCGAGCACGCCGAGCAGGATCTGGATGACACCGCCGAGGATGATCGCGGCAATCAGGTGCCCCACCCCGTGCTCGTGGGACAGCGGCGCGACGACCAGCGCCACCGCCCCCGTGGCCGCGGAGATCATGGCGGGGCGGCCGCCCACGATCGCGGTGGTGACGGCCATGGTGAAGGACGCGAACAGCCCGACGCGCGGATCCACGCCCGCGATGATCGAGAACGCGATGGCCTCCGGGATCAGGGCGAGCGCCACCACGACCGCGGCCAACACCTCGGTGCCCAGCCACCGCGGGGTGCGCAGGGTGCGCAGCACCGACTGCCGCTCGCGGGGCGTGGCGGGCGGCAGTCGGTGCTGCGC
>NZ_JABFAY010000016.1:54313-72511 GCF_017168495.1 Micrococcus sp. KRD096
CGACGACGGCGTAGCCCGTCCCCGCGCCCACCACCGCCCCGAGCACCGCCGGCGCGGCGGTGCGGACCGCCACGAGCAGCACGAGGTCCGCGCGGCCGATGCCCAGGGTGCGGCGGCGGCCGAGGTCGCGGCGACGGATGAGCACGTCGGCGAGCACCACGATCGCCACGAAGAAGGCGCCCGCCCCGAGGATGAGCAGCAGCAGGGACCGGCCGAGTCCGGCCAGCTCCCCGGTGATCGTCGCGTTCCCGGCGGCCAGCGCCCGCGCGGTCTGCACCTGCGAGGAGCGAGGGTCGGGGTCGATCACGGCCAGGGCCGAGTCCTGCATGGCGCGGGTGCCGGCGGTGTCCGGGGCCAGGACACGGACCTGCTGGACCACGAGGGAGGCCGGCGCGGCGGGCACGGCAATCGCGTAGTCCGCGAGGTCCTCGAACGGGGTGAGCGCCTCGAACGCGCCCACCACGGCCCACTGGCGTCCGTCTCCGGACTCGAGCGCTCCGGAGGGCTGGGCCAGGCCCAGCTCGGCCAGCTTCGCCTCGGGCACCACCACCTCCCCGGGGCCCGGCAGGCGGCCGCGCGTGAGCTCGACGCCGCGGTCGACGGTGCCCACCACGTGGGTCACCGCCACGCGAGTCCCGCCCGCACCGATCGCGGCGTTCACCGTGTCCACGGGCATGTCGCGGGCCAGGGCGGCCTCGGCGGAGTCGAGACCGGCGAGGGTGGCGACGGTGGCGCCGGTGAGGAAGCCGGTGCCACCCGAGTCCGTCACGGTGAGCACGCGCGCCGCGGGCCCGGAGAGCTCCGCGGCGACGGCGGCCTCCGTGGCCGCCTGACGGCCCACCGTGGCGACGGCCGCGAAGCACATGGCGGCCACCACCAACAGCACGAGGGCGGAGGGCACGGGCGCGGTGCGGGCGGCGGTGAGGGCCTCGCGCAGCAGGGTCCTCAGGTTCACGGGCGGGCCTCCGGGTTCACAGTCGCACCACCTCGTCCGCACGGGCGACGACGGCCGGGTCGTGCGTGGCCACCACCACGGTGCGCCCCTCCCCCGCGGCCTCGGCCAGCGCGTCGAGCACGAGGGAGGCGTTGTCCGGGTCGAGGTTGCCCGTGGGCTCGTCGGCCAGCACCACCGCAGGGGTGTTCACGAGTGCCCGGCAGACCGCCACGCGCTGGGCCTGCCCGCCTGAGACCTGGCCCGGCCGGTGCTCGGCCCGGTGCCCGAGGCCGAACCGCTCCAGCAGGATCCTGGCCCGGCCTTCGAGCTCGCGACGGGACAGGCCGGCGTAGAGGCCGGGCTCCACCACCGAGTCCAGGATGGGCCGGGACGGGTCCAGCTCGGCGTCCTGGAACACGAACCCCACGGACGTGGCCCGCAGCCGCGCCCGGCGCCGGTCCGGGAGGGCGGAGGCGTCGACGTCGCCCAGGCGCACCACGCCCGCCGAGGGCGTGAGCATAAGCCCCAGCACGTACAGCAGCGTGGACTTGCCGCGCCCGGACGGGCCGGTGAGCGCGGTGACGGCGCCAGGGGTGAAGCGGTGGGTCAGGCCGTCGAACAGCTCCTCCGCGCCGCGCGTGTACGCGAAGCGCAGGTCCGCCACGGAGAGCTCCGCGTTCACGGGGCGCCGTTCAGCACGCGCACGGTCTCCCCGGCGTCCACGCCGTCCACCACGGCCAGTCCGTCCGCGGAGCCGCGGACGGTGACGGTGCGCTCCTCCTGGACGCCGTCGCGAACCACGGTGACCCTCGCGGCGCCGTCAGGCTGGGTGCGCAGCGCGGACACGGGGACCACGGGCCCGGTGACGGGCGGGACCACGTTGACCTTCGAGAGCAGGGAGGTGGAGGCCTCGGCGGGCAGGGAGTCGCAGTCCGCGCCGCACACCGCGCCGCCGTCGGGGGCGGTCAGGGGGATGCGGATCAGCCCTTGGTCGTCCGCGGTGGACTCGCCGGCCACGGCTTCCCACTCGTGCTCGCCGTGGGGCACGGTCACCGCGGTGCCGGCCGGGATTATGGCGGCCTGGTCCTGGTTGACCTCGATGGCGAACGTGGGCTCGTCGCCGGGGCGGGCGACGATGGTCTCGCCTCCCGCGAGCGCGCCGCCGACGGCCGTGGCCTTCGCGTCCACGCTGAGCGCGGCGGGGAGTGATTCCAGCACCACGAGCTGGCCCAGCTCCACGGTGTCCGCGGCCGGGTAGTCGCGCTCGGTGAGCCAGCCGTTCCAGGCGACAGCGGTGGCCTCGTCCCAGGTGCCGGTGACCTCCACCTTCGCCCCCGTGGCGGCGAGCATGCGCTGGAACGCGGCGACATCGCTGCCGGTGGCGCCCTCGCCGAGCGCCCGCCACTGGGGCAGCTCGCCCTGCACGGTGATCACGGGCTGCTGCGCGACGGCGTACAGCACGTCCCCGGCGGCCACCTCACCGGACTCCCCGGCCCGGGTGACGACGCCGGACAGCGCGTTCACGGCGGCGGGCGCCTGCTCGCGCGTCACGGAGACGCCGAGGGTGATGACGCGGCCGAGCTCCTGCTCGGCGACGGTGACGAGAGCGTCCTCGGACGGACGCTGCTCGGCCTGGGCCGGAGGGGTGAGCGTGGCCCGGCCGGCCCAGAAGGCCAGGACGGCCACGATCAGGAGCACCCCGGCCAGCGTGGCCCAGCGGAGCGGCCGGGTCATCCGGAGGTGCCCCAGAAGACGTCCTGCGGGGGCAGCTCCGGGCAGGTCTGGACGACCTGCGTCTGGCGCTCCTCGGGCACGCCTCTCATGGTCGCCTGCAAGGGCCACCAGTCATGGCGGCCTGGTGTGAAGAAGGCCGTCACGAAGGACTCCTTGGACGGCCGTGTGCTGGTGTCCACAGTGAACCCCTGCGCTTCGAGACAGGGGATGAGGTACTGGTCCCAGTAGTCATAGACAAGGCGAAGCTGCGGTTCGCTCCAATCCTGGGTATAGCTCGGGTCGACTGGGTGCTGGGCGATGCAGGTGTTCATCGCCAGCGCCCAGGCGCGAGCCTGCGCAGCCGGCGGCGTGGAGTATCGGAGACCGCCCGTCGGCGAGACCTCGACGGGGAATCCGTCTGCCCTCATGCACGAGGCGACCTTCTGATCTGATTCCAGGGGAGTCGTGGACCAGTCCTTCCGCTGGACCTGAAGGATCTCGGGAGTTCCCCCGCTCTCTGCCAGGCGGTCCATCTGTTCTCGGTAGGCCGCTTCCTTCTCCGGCTCCGTCGCCAGAACGGGTTCGATGACCTCGGTCGGTTTCCATGTGGCGGCATCCCACACCTTTGAGGGGGTACTGCCTGTCTCCGCGTGCGCCGACGCTCCTGCGTCCGCGCCGGAAGCACACCCCGCCAACAAGAGGGCCCCGACGAGTCCGACCATGGCACCAGCGAAACCGCTTGTCATTCGCCCCTCAGGCACAAGACACCCCAGCGCTCGCAGAGAAAATATCAGTAGGGGTAGTAGCAGTAGCCATTGCTACCCGAAAGAAGCAATGAGACCGAATCGGCCTTCCAGGTCTGGGTGCCTCGGAGACCAGGCTCCCAGTACCTCACGTAGTAGTTGGCTTTGGTACTCGACACTCCCCCAACCGACACCGTGAGGTAATCCCCGTACCGCTGCTGCTCGCCACGGACGCCGACATATCCACCTCCGGCACTGCAGTCCTGTCGCCCGGAGTCCGTCAATGCCTGTGCCGGCACTGCCCCAGAAACGGCCAACAATCCCGCGACGGCGATACCGGCCCCGACCTTTGTAACCCGCTGCTTCATACCCGTGACGATCCTCCTCAGGATTCAAGCTCAAATATGAGCCGCGTCACACACTAGGCGCTAAGGCCTCCCACGGCAAGGGATTCTTCCTGGCCTCCTCAGGCCGTCCCGATTCCCTTTGCGCTTGCTGCAGCCATCACCGGGCGTCGTCTCGTGAGGCCGCGCCGTCGTCGTCCTCCCCGCCCTTGAACTGGCTCATGTAGAGCCGGTGGTAGGCGCCCTTGGCCGCGAGCAGCTCGGCGTGGCTGCCCTGCTCCACGATGTCGCCGTCCTCCATCACGAGGATGACGTCCGCGTCCCGGATGGTGGAGAGGCGGTGGGCGATCACGAAGCTCGTGCGGTCCGAGCGCAGCGCCGCCATCGCGCCCTGGACCAGCACCTCGGTGCGGGTGTCCACGGAGGAGGTGGCCTCGTCCAGGATCAGGAGCGAGGGCTGGGCCAGGAACGCACGGGCGATGGTGATGAGCTGCCGCTCGCCCGCGGACACGTTGGCGGCGTCCTGCTCGATCACGGTGTCGTAGCCGTCGGGCAGGGTGTGCACGAAACGGTCCACGTAGGTGGCCTTCGCCGCCGCGACGACCTCCTCGTCCGTGGCGTCGAGTCGGCCGTAGCGGATGTTCTCCCGGATGGTCCCGCCGAAGAGCACGGCGTCCTGGAGCACCATGCCGGTGGCGGCGCGCAGCTCGCCGCGGCTGACCGTGCGGGTGTCCACGCCGTCCAGCAGGATCCGCCCGCCGTCCACCTCGTAGAACCGCATGATCAGGTTGACCAGGGTGGTCTTGCCGGCACCGGTCGGCCCGACGATCGCGACCGTCTGCCCCGGCTCCGCCACGAAGTTCAGGTCCGTGATGAGCGGCTTCTCCGGCGTGTAGGAGAAGCGCACATGCTCGAACTCCACGCGACCGCGCAGCGGGCGCGGGAGGTGGGCGACGCCGTCGGGCCCGGGGATGGCGGAGGGCGCCGTTTCCCGAACGAAAGCGCTCTCGGAGGGCGCCGTTTCCCAAACGAAAGTGCCGTCGGGGGTGCGGGCGGGGGGTCTCCTCCGGCTCGTCGAGGAGCTCGAAGATGCGCTCGGCCGACGCCACGCCGGAGATCAGCATGTTGGACATGCCGGCGATCTGCCCGAGCGGCTGGTTGAACTCGCGCGAGTACTGGATGAACGCGGTCACGGCGCCCAGGGTCATCTGCCCGTTGGCCACGCGCAGGCCGCCGACCACCGCGATGCCCACGTAGCCCAGCCAGTTCACCCACTGCATGATCGGCATGATCATCCCCGAGTAGAACTGCGCCTTGAACGCGGCCTCGTACAGCTCCTCGTTGCGCTCGTCGAAGCGCGCGGCCATGTCCCGCTGACGGCCGAACACGGTCACCAGCTCATGCCCCGTGAACGACTCCTCGATGTGCCCGTTGAGCCGGCCCGTCTCCCGCCACTGCGCGGAGAACAGCGCCTGGGACTTCTTGCCGATCACGCCCACCACCACACCGGCCACCGGCAGGGCGATCAGGGCGATGAGCGCGAGCTGCCAGGACAGCCAGAACATCATGCCGACGATGCCGATCACGGTCAGCGCCGAGTACACGAGCGAGGCGAACGCCTGCTGGAGGGCCTGCTGGACGTTGTCCACGTCGTTGGTGGCGCGGGAGAGCAGGTCGCCGCGCTGCCCGCGGTCGAAGTGGCTCAGCGGCAGCCGGTTGATCTTGGCCTCGATGTCCTCTCGCAGGCGGAACACGAGACGCATCACGAGGTCGTTGAGCACGCGGCCCTGCAGCCACATGAACAGCTGGGCCACGAGGTACATGGCCAGCACGGTCAGGATCAGCCGTCCCAGCTCGGTGAAGTCGATCCCCTCGCCCGGCGTGAACGCCATGCCGGAGAGCATCTCCGCGGCCTGGTCCTCGCCCTGGGCGCGCAGCCCGTCGATGACCTGCTCGCGGCTCAGCCCGCCGGGCATCTGCGCGGAGACCACGCCGCCGAAGATCACGTCCATCGCCCGGCCGAGCACGCGCGGCGCCCACACGTTGAACACCACGGCCACCAGCACCATGACGGCGACGACGGCCAGCCCCAGCTTCTCCGTGCGGAACAGGCTCATGAGCCGCTTCGCGGACGGCCAGAACGCCTTGGCCTTGCGGGCCGGACCGCCGCCCCAGTCGTCGGTGGCGCCCTGCTCCTGGATCTCGAGGATCTCCTCGTCCGTCAGGTGCTCGCTCATGCCACGTCCTCCGCGGTCAGCTGGGAGTCCACGATCTCCCGGTAGGTCTGGTTGTCCGCCAGCAGCTCGGCGTGGGTGCCGCGGCCGACCACGCGGCCCTCGTCCAGCACGATGATCTGGTCGGCGTCGGTGATGGTGGCCACCCGCTGGGCGACGACGATCCGGGTCACCCCGGCCGCCGCGCGGTCGAGCGCCGACCGCAGCCGCGCGTCGGTGGTGACGTCCAGGGCGGAGAACGAGTCGTCGAACACGAGGATCCGCGGCTCGGCCACGAGGGCACGCGCGATGGACAGGCGCTGGCGCTGGCCGCCGGAGACGTCCGTGCCGCCCTGAGACAGCCGCGAGTCCAGACCGGAAGCCGCCGCCTCTCCCTTGCCGGTGGTGCGGGCGCGCACGAAGTCGGCGGCCTGGGCCGTCTCGAGGGCCGCCCAGATGCGCTCGTCCGAGGCGTCCGGGGCCCCGAACTGCATGTTCTCCCGCACGGTGCCCGAGAACAGGTACGGCTTCTGCGGCACGAGGGCCACGGCCTCGGTCAGCTCGGCCCGGGCCAGGTCGGTCACCGGCACGCCGTCCACGAGCACCTCGCCGGACGTCGCGTCGTACAGCCGCGGCAGCAGGCTGATCAGCGTGGACTTGCCGGAGCCGGTCGAGCCGATGATCGCCGTCGTGGTGCCGGGGGCGACGGCGAAGCTCACGTCGTCGAGCACCGGCGCCTCGGCGCCGGGGTACTGGAAGGTGACGTGGCGCAGCTCCACGGCGCCGTCGCGACGCGCGGGGGTCACCGGGCGGACCGGCTCACCGAGCGTGGGGACGGTGTCCAGGACCTCGCCGATGCGGCCCGCGGAGATCACGGCGCGCGGGAGCATCATCATCATGAAGGTGCCCATCATCACCGCCATGAGGATCTGCAGCAGGTACTGCATGAACGCGGTGAGCGCGCCGACCTGCACGAGCCCCGCGTCCACGCGCTCGCCGCCGAACCACAGGACGGCGGCGGTGGCGAGGTGGAGGATCATCGTGATGACCGGGCCGAGCAGCACGAACAGCCGGCCGATCCGCACGGAGGTCTCCGTCAGGGCGGCGTTGGCGTCCGTGAACCGGCGTGTCTCGTGGCGCTCGCGCACGAACGCGCGGACCACGCGGATGCCCTGGATCTGCTCGCGCATCACGCCGTTGACGTCGTCGATGTTGTCCTGCATCCGCTGGAACAGCGGCATGAGACGGGCGACGATCCACGCCACGATCACCAGCAGCACCGGCACGGAGACCCACACGAGCCAGGACAGGCCCGGGTCCTCGCGGATGGCCATGATGATGCCGCCGACCGCCATGATCGGCACGGCCACCATGAAGTTCAGGGCCATGAGGGTGAGCATCTGGACCTGGTTGACGTCGTTGGTGCCGCGCGTGATGAGGGTCGCGGCGCCGAAGCGGCCGAGCTCCTCCGCGGAGAACGCGTCCACGCGGGTGTAGACGGCGCGGCGCAGGTCCCGGCCGACGCCCATCGAGGCCTTCGCCCCGAACCACACGGCGGCGATCGCGGCGACCACCTGCACCAGCGCGACGCCGAGCATCACGAGGCCGATGTCCCAGATGCGGGCGGTGTCGCCGCGGGCTACGCCCTCGTCGATGATGCGGGCATTGAGGCTGGGCAGGTACAGCATGGCCAGCGTGCTGATCAGCTGCAGCACGACGACGGCCGCGACGGCGCCGCGATAGCGCCGCCCGTGACGGCGGAGCAGGGTCCAGAGCATGGGGCTCCCAGGGAGTCGGGATGGGCGCACGGCCGCGTGGGCCGCAGGGAGGTGGGCCGAAGGGGGCCGGGTTCATTGTGCCCCAGCCGCGGGCGAGGAGGTCGGGCAGCAGCCGTCGTCGTCGGACGCCGCGGGCGCACCCCGGACAGCCGGCTGCCGAACCACCCGCTGGCGGACCCGCACGAGGACTGAGCGACGCCAGACGGGGGCGTGAGCCAGACGTTTCTGCTGCGGATCGGGCGTCAGAACTGCAGAAACGTCTGGCTCAGCGCCCGGGGTCCTCAGAGCAGGGGACGCAGTGGTACCAGCAGGGCCTCGACCACGCGGGCGAGGCCGTGACGGTCCTCCCAGCGCGGGGTGTCGATCCGGACGGCCCGCTGGGCGTCGAGAGCGAAGATCTCCTCCATCCGGGCGGCGAAGTCGCGGTCCACGACCACCACGTTGGACTCGTAGTTGAAGCCCAGGGAGAGGCGGTCGACGTTGGCCGAGCCCACGGTGGACCAGATGCCGTCCACGGTGGCGGTCTTCGCGTGGATCATGCTGGCCCTGTACAGCAGGATCGTGATGCCGGCCTCGAGCATCTTCCCGAAGAAGCCGCGCGAGGCCCAGTCCGCCACGATGTGGTTGGAGTCCTCCGGCACCATCACCTGCACGTCCACCCCGCGCCGGGCCGCGTGCAGCAGCGCCTCGAGGACCTGCTGGTCCGGGATGAAGTACGGCGTGTTGATGAGGATGCGGTGCTGCGCCCGCTGGATGGCGTCGAGGTAGCTCAGCCGGATCGGGTAGACCAGGAGCGGCGGCTGGTTCGCGGCCACGGTGACGCGCGGGTCCCACGTGTCCGGGGGGCGCCAGGACATCTGCTCGCCCGCGCGGTGGTGGGCGTTCCACTTGATGGAGATCGACTGGCCCAGCGCCCACACCGCCGGGCCGCGCTCACGCACGTGGGTGTCCCGCCACAGGCGGGCGTAGTCGTCGCCGATGTTGAAGCCGCCGGCGAAGCCGACCTCGTCGTCCACCACCATGATCTTCGAGTGGTTGAACCCGCTGTGCCGGACCACGCCTCGCCAGATCGGGCGGGCGAAGGCCGGCAGCCGGAACACGTGGATGCGCGGGTCCAGCTGACGGTAGAAGCGGGGCGGGACCACGAGGTTCCCGAACCCGTCGTAGGAGACGTAGACCTCCACGCCGCGCGCGGCCGCCCGGTTGAAGGCGTCCATGAACCGCTGGCCCGTGGGGTCGCCCTTCCAGATGAAGGTCTCGAACTTGATGATCCGCTGCGCTCCGTCGATCGCGGCGATCATCTCCTTGTAGAGGTCCTCACCCGAGGTGAAGATGCGCAGCTCGGAGCCCTCCACGTGGGCGTCAAACACGCCGGGGTTCGGCGCGGGTCGGCGCACTCGGCCGCCGCGCTTGACCATGTCCACGCCGGTGAGCCCGGCGGCGACCGTCAGCGGCAGTCCCACGAGACCGACGCCCGCGGCCACGGCCGCTCCCCGGAGGAGACGACGGACCGGCAGGCGGGACAGGGACGGCAGGGACGGTCGACGCATTCGCTCAGTCTACTCAGGGCCCCGTCAGCGCGGATCGGTCGAGCGGCGCATCTCGGTCCAGGCCGCGCTCACCTCGGAGCGCATGCGCACGAGTTCGATCGCCGTCTCCTGCAGCCTCCGGGCGCTCTCGCTCTCGGGGATGTACTGCCGCACCCGCTGGGCCTGGTCCTCCGCGGAGACGTCCACCATGACGGCGATCGAGTGCGCCACCAGGCGGGACTCCGCCCCGGTGCGTCGGCTCGCGTAGACGCGCAGCGCCACATGCATGGACCGCTCCGTGGTGTTCACCAGGAGGGCCTCCACGCGCACGAGGTCGCCCACGTGGATGTTCCGCACGAAGCGCACACCGCCGCCGAACACCGCGACCACGGATTCATGTCCGGTCCAGCGGGCGGCGCAGACGGCGGCCGCCTCGTCCACCCAGCGCAGGATCGCGCCCGCGTTGATGGTGCCGCCCACGGTGGCCTCCGCGTTGGGGGCCAGGAACGCGAGGGTGCTCATCTCCTCGGGGGCCTCCCCGGGCGCGGGGAACGGCAGTCGGGCCATGCCGCGCTCGACGGCGCGGCGGGCCACGGTGGAGCGGCGGGCCTGTTCGTCGCGCTCGATCTGGCCGGGGGTCGAGGGCTCCCAGACCGGCACGGTCACGGGCACCCCGCCCTCCTCCGCGGCGTAGACCACGAGGGACGAGGTGGCGACCACGGGGTCGCCGTCGTCGTCGCGGATCTCCGGCAGCAGCAGGCGGGTCTGGACGTGCACCTCGGCGCCGTCCGTGTGGACCACGCGCGCCTGCACCACAGCGCGGCGGTCCACCGGCACGGGGTGCCGGAACTGGGTGTGCCCCATGTAGCGGGCACGCACGAACGTCCCGGCCCAACTCGCCGCGACGGCGTAGCCGGCCTTCTCGATCCAGGAGATGACGGTGCCGGCGTCCACCAGGCCGGTGGGATGATCGAAGCTGTCCGCCCGGAATTCGAGGGCGAGGGCTCCGGGGGGTCTCATGCCGTCGAACGTATCACCCGAGTCCGGGCCCTGTGCGGCCGGTCACGCCCCGTCCAGGAGTCTGCGGGGAACCTCCCGGCCGCGCCCCAGGCGGGTCCGCGCACGGGGGACAATGGACCCATGACCGCCTTCGACCGTCTCCCCCTGCCCGCGGAGCCCCAGACTCCGCACGACCGCCTGCGCCGCCGCACCGAGGCCGCCGTCGCCGAGCGCGGGGAGGCCGCCGTCGCCGGGCTGGCGGTGCGCCTGATGACCGGCGCGGCCACTCCCGATGACGTCACCTCGGGCGCCGCCCGCGCCCTCACCGGCGACGACGGCGACCTCAGCCCCGCCGCGACCGGCGCCCTGGCCCTGATGCACGCGTGGCACCGCAGCGCGCTGCCCGCCCTGACCGGGGCGCTCACCGCCCCCGAGGCGGACGTCCGCTCGGCGGCCCACCTCGTGCTCGCCTCCCGCGCCGGCTCGCTGCGCCGCGATGCCGCCGTCGACCGCACCCTCGTGGACGCGGTGCGGGCCGGCTGTGCCGACCCGGACCCGGAGGTCCGCGCGTCGGCCGCGTCCGCACTGGGTGCCCTCGCCCGCCCCGAGGACCTCGAGTCCGCCCTGCCCGTGCTCACCGGCATGGTGATGGACGTGGACGCGGACCTGGCCGCGGCCGCCGAGCTGGCCCTCGAGCAGCTCGCGATCCGCCTGGACCGGCCCGGCCTGCGGGTCAGCCTCGAGGGCTGAGGCGACGCCCGTGCAGTGCCCCCACTTCGATGTCGGCGAGTGCCGTTCCTGCCCGCTGATGGGCGTGCCGTACGCCCGGCAGCTCGCGGACAAGCAGGCCGCGGTCCTGGCCGCGCTGGCGGACGCGCTCGATGCGGACACGGTCGTGGCCGAGCCGTTCGCCTCCGCGGAGGCCGGGTTCCGGAACAAGGCGAAGCTCGTGGTCACGGGGTCGGCGGCGGCGCCGCGGCTGGGCATCCTGGACCCGCGGCAGCACCCCCGCCATCACGACGGCGCCGGCGTGGACCTGCGCGACTGCGGCCTGTACGAGGCCGGCATGGAGGGCGTGTTCGAGGCGTGCGCGGCGGCGGTGACGGCGGCCGGGCTGGAGCCCTACGACGTCGCCGCCCGCACGGGCGAGCTGAAGAACGTGATCGTGACGCTCTCCCCCGACCGGGAGGCGATGGTCCGGTTCGTGCTGCGCTCCGCCGACCGGCTGGACGCGCTGCGCGCGGCGGTGCCGGGGCTGCTGGATGACCTCGCGGCGCGCGGGACACCCGCCGCCGTGGTGAGCGCGAACCTGCTGCCCGAGCACGTGGCCCTGCCCGAGGGCGACGAGGAGATCGTGCTCGCCGGCGGGCCGACCCTGCGGATGGAACTGAACGGGATCGGCCTGCGGCTGCGCCCGCAGGGGTTCTTCCAGACGAACACCGCGGTGACCGAGGGGCTGTACGCGACGGCGGCGGCGTGGGTCGCCGAGGGCGGTGTGCCGGCGTCGGCGTGGGACCTGTACTGCGGGGTGGGCGGGTTCGCGTTCCACCTGGCCCGGGCCGGCGTGCGCGACGTGTGGGGCATGGAGTCCTCCGCCGAGGCGGTGGCCGCGGCCCGGGAGACGGCCGCGGAGCTCGGCCTGGCCGACCGGGCGCGCTTCTCCGCCGGCGACGCCACCTCCGCGCTTTCGTTCGAGAAACGGCGGGCTCCGGAGGCGCTTTCGTTCAAGAAACGGCGGCCCCGCCCGGACGCCGTCGTCGTGAATCCGCCCCGGCGGGGCATCGGCGCCGAGCTGGCGGACGCGCTGGAGGACTCGGGTGTGCCCACCGTCCTGTACTCCAGCTGCAACCCGGCGACGCTCGCGCAGGACCTGGCCCGGATGCCGAGCTATCGGGTGGCGCGGGTGCAGGTGTTCGACATGTTCCCCCAGACCCGGCACGCGGAGGTGCTCACGCTGCTGACCCGGCGGTGACGGAAGCCGGGGCGCGTCACCGCGGGCTCCCCGCCCGACGGTTCCGCTTCTTCAACTCGACGAAGACCTGCAGCAGCGTCAGAGCCGACGGCGCGAGCGCGGGTTGCGTGAGCACGAGCGGTTGCGCACGGGTCAACCCGCCACCCTGCAACGGCCGTCCCGAGTCCCACCGGTTGGCCTTGCGCAGACCACCCTCGTTCCACAGCCGCTCGTCCACCTTGAGCGCCACCTTCATCGTGTGCTCCGACTCTGGCGCCACAGCACGGACTTCCTTCACGTCCGCCCAGTCCACGGACCAGTCCCGCGTCCACACCCGTCGCTCATCGAACGTGACATGCCGAGGCCGGAACAGACCCATCGTCGCGGCGGGAAGCACCGCCAACGCCAGCGCCAACCCGATGAACGACGCCACACGCCACACCCCGAACCCGGCCGAGACATCCTCCGGCGGCCGGAAGATCACCCACACGAACACCGCGATGCACACCACGACGATCAGCCACAGGAGCAACCACCGCGCCGGACGCACCCGCGCCTGCACCGGCAGACTCGCCAGGATCTCCTCCCGCGTCGCCTTCTTCCGCAACCGCGTCGGCTTCGCATCCATCACTTGCTCATCATCCAGTTCATGAGCCCTTCGCCCCCCCGGCCATCTCCGCCGAGTGTGTCCTGCTCGTTCCCGGGCCACGCTTCCGGCGCGCGGGGGCACACGTCCGCCCCGTCGGCACGACCCTATTCCCGGAACCCACCGCGCCGCAGCGACATCACCGCAGCTGAGAACCGCTGTGATGTCGCTGCGGTGCGGTCGGCCGGAACGACGGCGCGCTCGCTGCGGTGAACATCGCCGCGGCACTCCCCGTGCGGCCCCACTTCCCCGCCCGTAGGCTGGTTCCCATGTCGCAGACGCTCACCCCCGCCGCTCCGCAGGACCTGAACGCCCGCCGCCACCGGCTCCGCCGCTACCGCGCCGTCATCTTCGACATGGACGGGGTCATCACGGACACCGCCGGCGTGCACGCGCAGGCGTGGAAGGAGCTCTTCGACGGGGCGCTGCCCGCCGTGGGCGCGCTGCCCGCCAACGCCGCCGTCGTCGCCGCGGACCCGGACGTGCTGCGTCCCTTCGACGCCGCCGCCGACTACCTGCACCACGTGGACGGGCGCCCCCGCGAGGACGGGGTCCGCACGTTCTTCGCCTCCCGCGGCCTGCAGGTCCCGGAGGCCGACGCCCTCGAGGCGGACGCAGCCCCGGAGCTGACGGTCCTCGCCCTCGCCGAGCGCAAGCAGGGCTACTTCGAGCAGGTCCTCGAGCGCGACGGCGTCCGCGTGTTCCCGGAGGCCCAGGACCTCCTCGAGCGGCTGCGGGCCAAGGGCGTGCCGGTCGCACTGGTCACCAGCTCCAAGAACTCCCGCGCCGTGCTCACGGCCGGCGGCGTGCTGGACTTCTTCCCCGTGATCGTGGACGGGAACACCGCCCTCGAGCGCGGGCTGCCGGGCAAGCCGGACCCGGCGATGTTCTGGGAGGCGGCCCGCGAGCTGGGTGTCGACGTCGCGGACGCGATGGTCCTCGAGGACGCCGTCTCGGGCGTGAAGGCCGCCGCGGACGGCCGCTTCGGCCTCGTGATCGGCGTGGACCGCGAACCCGAGCTCGGCAAGGGCCGGCTCAAGGAGGCCGGCGCCCACCTGGTGGTCCAGGACTACGGGACCCTGCATCTGGAGGACCGCACCACCACCCCGTTCGACCCCGCGTGGGTGCTGCGCTGGGACCGCTTCGACCCGGCCTCCGAGGGCACGCGCGAGGTGCTGTGCACCCTGGCCAACGGGTACTGGGGCACCCGCGGCGCTGTGCCCGGCACGCACATCTCCTCCGTCCACTACCCCGGCACCTACATGGCCGGGGTGTTCAACCGGCTGACCTCGATGGTCCAGGGCCGGGTCGTGGAGACCGAGCACATGGTCAACATCCAGGACTGGACCCCGCTCGTGGTGACCCCGCGCCACGGCCGCCCGCTGCTGCCGGGCGAGGAGAACCTCGTGGAGTACGGCCAGGAGATGGACCTGCGCCGCGGCGTGCTCTCCCGCACCATGACCTTCGAGGACGAGCAGGGCCGGCGCACCACGGTCCACACCCGGCAGTTCACCTCGCTGGCCAACCGGCACCTCGCCGCGATCGAGCTGACCGTGGTGGCGGAGAACTGGTCCGGGGACCTCACGGTGCGCTCGAAGATCGAGGGCCGCGTGGCCAACCTCAACGTCTCCGACGACCGCACCCTCGCCAACCAGCACCTCGAGCCGGTCCAGGCCCGGGAGATCGACGGCGAGACCGTCCTGCTCGAGACCGCCACCAACCAGTCCGGCATCCACGTGGCCATGGCCACCCGCACCCGCCAGGTGGCGCCGGTGGGCCACCACGAGCCCATCCGCCGCCCCGTGGACGGCTCGGACCTGGTGGTCGGCCAGGACATCCTCCTCCACGTGGACGAGGGCGTGCCGCTCGTGCTGGAGAAGATCGCCGCCGTCGCCACGAGCCACGACCACGCCAACGCCTCCGTGTGGGAGTCGGCGGTGAAGGACGTCCAGCGCGCCCAGAACTTCCGCAACCTGCTGACCCTGCACGAGCAGCGCTGGGGCACCAACTGGGACCGGTTCTCCGTGCGCATCGACCTGGCCGAGCCGTACCGGCATCAGCGCCGCTCCACGGCGGCGGAGGCCGGCGGCGAATACGCGCCGCCCGTCGTCGACGCCGGCCACTCGGCCCCGGTGGGGTCCGCGGTCCCGATGGGCAAGGACGGCGCGTCGCTGCGCCAGCAGCTCGCCCTGAACCTGCACACGTTCCACGTGCTCCAGACGGCCTACGGCCGCCGCCGGGACCTGGACGCCTCCGTGGGGGCGCGTGGCCTGCACGGCGAGGGCTACCGCGGCCACATCTTCTGGGACGAGATCTACGTCTACCCGATGCTCACGCTGCGCCGCCCCGAGATCACCCGGGGCCTGCTGATGTACCGCTACCGGCGTCTCAACGAGGCCCGCGCCAACGCCCAGGCCGAGGGCTGGGCCGGCGCCATGTACCCGTGGCAGTCCGGGGCGGACGGCTCCGAGGAGACGCCCACCGAGCTGTGGAACCCGCGCTCGCGCATGTGGATGCCGGACAACTCCCACAACCAGCGGCACGTCTCCCTGGACATCGCCTACTCGGTGCTGCGGTACATCGAGATCACGAAGGACACGTCCTTCATCTCGGACTACGGCGCGGAGATGCTCGTGGAGATCTCCCGGTTCTTCATGTCCATGACCCTGCACAACGCCGTCACGGACCGCTACGAGATCCACGGCGTCATGGGGCCGGACGAGTTCCACGACGGCTATCCCGAGACCCCCGGCTCCGGCCTGCGCAACAACGCGTACACGAACGTGCTGACCTCGTGGGTGCTCGCGGAGACCGCCCGCCTGGTCCGCTGGCTGGACACGATCGACGACGGCCTGCCCGAGCTCATGGAGATCTCCGAGGAGGAGATCGAGCGCTGGGAGGAGGTCAGCACCCGCCTGACCGTGCCGTTCTTCGAGGAGGGCGAGGAGGCCGGCATCCTCGCCCAGTTCGAGGGCTACCAGGACCTGCTCGAGTTCGACTGGGAGGCCTACCGCGCCAAGTACGGGAACATCGGCCGCATGGACCTGATCCTGCAGGCCGAGGGCGACGCCACCAACCGGTACAAGCTCTCCAAGCAGGCCGACACCCTCATGCTCGGCTACCTGTTCTCCGCCGAGGAGCTGGACCGGATCCTGCGCCGCATGGGCTACGAGCTGCCGCAGGAGGCGTTCGAGCGGATGGTCACGTACTACGAGGCCCGCTCGACGCACGGCTCCACGCTCTCCCGTCTGGTGCACGCGTGGGTGGCGGCCCGCACGGACCCGGACCGCTCGTGGGACCTGTTCACGGAGGCCCTCGAGTCGGACCTCTCGGACACGCAGGGCGGCACCACCAAGGAGGGCATCCACCTGGGCCTGATGGCGGGCACCGTGGACACGGTGATCCGCTGCTACGCGGGCCTCGAGACGCGCGACGACGTCGTCCGGCTGCACCCCCGCATGCCCGCCCAGCTGCCCGGCGCCCGCTTCACCATCCGGTTCCGCCAGCAGCCCGTGGTCATCCACATGACCCAGCGGGAGGTGACGGTGGCCGCGGGCGAGGGCATGTGGCACGACGTGCCGATGATCATCGCCGGCCGCGAGCACACCCTGTCCCCCGGCGAGAAGCTGACGGTCCCACTGGACTGAGGGGCGCCGTCGTCGGCCACCCCACCCCGTCCCTTTGGGGGCGAAAGTGGGCGGTATCCCGCGCGGATACCGCCCACTTTCGCCCCCGGACGCGGGAGGACGCGGGAGGACGCGGCTGCCGCCCCGGCTCAGCGCAGCGGCAGCTCGGCGCGGACCACCCAGCAGCCGCCCAGCGGGCCGGCCGTGAGGGTGCCGCCGAACACGGCTACGCGCTCGCGCATGCCGGCCAGGCCGAAGCCGCTGGCCATCGCGACCACCACGCGGTCCCGGCGGGGCTCGCCCTCGTCCATGGGGCTGGTGATGCACAGCACCAGGCGGTCCGCGCCCTCGAGCTGCGAGGTCAGGCGCACCGTGCCGCGGCGCGGGGCGTGCTTGAGGATGTTCGTCACCGACTCCTGCACCACGCGCAGCACGGTCAGCTCCAGGGAGCGCGGCAGCTCGTCCAGCTCGGTCAGCGAGCGCTCCACCGCGAACCCGGCCGCGTGCAGGCGGGCCTCGAACTCGTCGAGGCGGGCCGGCAGGTCCACGACGGCGTCCCCCTCCGCCGTCTGCGCGTTGCGGGAGGAGCCGCGCAGCGCGGTGAGCATGCGGCGCAGGTCCACGAGGGACTGTCGGGCGGCCTGCTCGATGGCCTTCTCCGCGGCGGCCCGCTTCTCCGGGTCCTTCTGGGTGGGCAGCATGGCGGCCTGCATCGAGATCACGGTGAGCCCGTGCGCGACGACGTCGTGCAGCTCCGCCGCGATCCGCTGCCGCTCGGCCTCCGCGGCGCAGGCGGCGGCCTCCTCGGCCCGGCGCAGGGCCGCCTCGCGGTCCCGGGCCCGATGCCGGGATCGGCGGATCATGAAGGCCGGCACCGCCACGCACAGCGCGACGATGAGCGTGATGACCATGACGCCCTTGGCGCTGTCCTCGTCCGCCCACGTGCCGTCGGTGAGGACCTCGCCCGCGACGGTGAGCAGGATGAGGGCGCCCAGGGCGAACCAGACGAACACCCGGTGCGAGTACCGCGTCACCATGGCCGCGCCCAGGACGACCCCGCCGCTGAACGCCTGCGGGGTGAGGTGCGCGTGGTCCGCCTCCACGAGGCCCACCAGACCGAACGTGCTCCCGAGCAGCACGAACACCGCCGCGAGGGTGGGCTGCCACCCGAACAGCAGCGTGACCAGCACGCTCGCCAGGAACAGGACCCAGCGCAGGAGCGGCTCCCGCCCCTCACCCGTCAGCCCGCCGTCCTCCTCGAGGATGCCCGCGAGTTCGGGGTCGGCGCTCAGCCCGGCGGCCACCGTGGGCCCCAGCATCAGGGTGAGGATCTCCCCCAGCACCATGAGCCCGACGATCACGTAGAGGACGATCCGCGTGTGCCGGGAGACGGGTTCCGTGCGCAGGATCGCCGGCAGGCGGGAGCCCAGGGGAGACTCGGCAGGCGGGGGCGACGTCGCCGTCGTCGTCCGAGCCGGGGCGGGCGCCGCGATGCTCATCCGATGTCCACGAGGCCCGCGCGGGCGGCGCGGATGAGGATCTGCACGCGGTCACGGACCTGCCACTTGTCCAGGACCTTGCCGATGTGGGACTTCACCGTGGCCTCCGCGAGGAACAGGGCGCCGGCGATCTCCGCGTTGGAGGCGCCCTTGGCGAGCTCGCGGACCACGTCCAGCTCGCGCTCGGTGAGGCGCTCGTGCGGGGCGGGGGGCTCGGCCGGGC
>NZ_JABFAY010000016.1:72611-111838 GCF_017168495.1 Micrococcus sp. KRD096
GGGGGCGGCGTGCTCGGGGGCCGCGGTGACGGCCTCCACCAGGTCCGCGGCCACGCGGGCGGAGAACACGGCGTCCCCGGCGTGGACGCGGCGGATGGCGTCCACCACCTCGGCCGGCGGGGCGTCCTTCACGAGGTAGCCGGCGGCGCCGGCGCGCAGGGCGGGCACGAGGTACTGCTCGGAGGAGAAGGTGGTGATCGCCAGGACGCGCACGCCCGGGGCCTCGGCGGAGATGCGCGCGGTGGCCTCGACGCCGTCCATGCGGGGCATCTGCATGTCCATCAGCACGACGTCGGGGGCCAGCGTGCGGGCCGCCTCGAGGGCCTGGACCCCGTCCTCGGCGGAGCCGACCACCTCGAGGTCCTCGGCCTGGGCCACGAAGTGCTCGAGGGCGGTGCGCATCAACGCCTGGTCGTCGGCCACGACTACTCGGATCATGGCGTCCAGCCTAGGAGGCGCACAGGCCGCCGCGCGTCCACCGAAGGTCGACGTCGGCCCCCGCCTCGGGGCGGACCGGGCCGGCTCCCGCGCCCGGCCGGCCACCGCAGTCCCGGCGCCTCCGTGGGCAGAACCCACAACCCCATCGCCTCCGTGGGCAGAACCCACAACCCCGTCGCCTCCGTGGGCAGAACCCACAACCCCGTCGCCTCCGTGGGCAGAAGAGAGGGCACTTCTGCCCACGGAACGCTCTGGCCTGCCGCTTCCGCCCACGGAACCGGGCCGCCCCACCCGGGCCCCGCTCCCGCGCCTCACCGCGGCAGCAGGAACCAGCCCATCACGGCCATGCCGAGGATCCCGGCGAGCATGGCCGGCAGCAGCACCACGAACAGGTTCCGCCGCGTCACGGTCCAGCCGGGCATCTGCGGCGACTGCGCCCCCGCGGCCATGCCGTGGGCCACCTGGATGCGAGCGGGCCCGGCGACGATGCCCCAGCCGGCCGCCGCGTTGTGCAGGCCGTTGGACCAGGGCGGGGGGACGCCCAGCGCGGCACCCGTGTCCATCTGCAGGGGGCCGATCAGGGCCATGGCCCCGGTGTTCGAGGCCGTGATGAAGCCGGCGAACGCGCCGAGGAACGGCATCGCCACCAGGTAGGACTCCCCCATCCCGCTGAGCGCACCCGCGAGCGCCTGCGAGACCCCGCCGGCGGAGAGGATGAGCCCGAACGCCACGTAGAGCGCGTTGGGGATGGCGGTGCCCACCCACAGCTTCCCGGCCTCGCGGGGGACGCGGCGGCGGGCAGCGTCGTCGAGGCGGAGCAGCCACACGCCCACGCCCACCGCCACGAACGCCCACAGCGCCGGCGTCCCCACCAGGGCCGCCGCCCCCTCGAGTCCGAGGGCGCCCTTCACGGTGGTGCCCAGCACGGTGCCGGCCATGAGGGTCAGATACGGCACCACGTCCCGCCCCGGCCCGGGCAGCAGTCGGCCGCCGCGGATCACGAGCAGCCAGGCCACGGTGAGCACGAACGTGGCGACCGCGCCCGCCGGCGCGGTGCCGACCACGAGGTTCGCCCCCAGGATCAGCGCCCACTGGGCGACCCCGGAGAGCACGGCGACGCCGAGCCAGGGCAGTGTCCGGGCCGGGCCGACGTCGACTCGCATGCCGCGCGCCCCGCGCAGCAGCAGCACCGTGGCCACGCCCGCCACCAGGCAGGCCGGCAGGTTGAACACCGCGGCGGTGACCCCGATCTCCCGGAAGTCCAGGCCGAACAGGCGGGCGCCCATGAGCGTGCCCGGCGCCATGGACCCCCACGGGCCGATCGTGAGCGCGAGGACGGAGATCAGCGCGGACCGGAACGCCGTGTAGCCCAGACCCAGCAGCAGCGGCACGCCCACGATCAGGGAGACGCCGAACCCGGTCACGGTCTCGAGGAACGGGATGACGCCGTGCACCATGAGCAGCGCGGTCGCGATCGTGGGGCCGTTGCCCGCCGACAGCCACGCGGCCAGGCGCGCGTGCCCGCCCGAGTACTCCATGACGCGGGACAGGGTGATGCCGCCGGCGATGATCGCCAGGATCTCGAGCAGCGTGGGCACGCCGGCGCCGATCGCGCCGCCCAGGTCGCCCGGGGCCACGCCGAAGGCCGTGAGGGCCAGCAGCACGGCCACGGCCGTCCCGGCGGCCGGGGCCACCCACGCGGGCAGCCGGGTGAGCAGCAGCACGAGGGTGAGCAGGATGGGCGAGAGCGCGAGAAGCACCTCCACGGCGCACCCCCTTCCCTCGTGTACTGCGCCCCACTGTAGGCGCGGGGTGGGGCCGACACCCCTCCCCTTACTCTGGGGGTCATGACGCAGCCATCCCACCCCGACGACGTCACCCGCGCCCGCCTGATCCCGCCCGTGCCCGTGGCGGTGGCCCCGATGGCCGGGGGCCCCTCGAACCCGGAGCTGGTGGCCGCCGTCGTGGGCGCCGGCGGCGGCGGGTTCCTCGCCGGCGGCATGCGGACGGCCGCGCAGATGCGCGCGCAGGTGGACGCGCTGCGCGCGCTGCTGGGCGCGGAGGGGCCGGACCGCTGGGGCGTGAACCTGTTCGTCCCGGACGCGGTGAACACGGCCATCCCGGCCGCCGCGCGCACGGAGGCGGCACGGTCGGCGCGGGCGGCGGCGGTCAGCGCGTACCGGGCGGACCTGACGGCCGACGGCGCCGCCGACCTGCCCACGGCCGCGGACGTGGTCCCGGACCCCGACGCCGAACGGGCCGACTTCGACGCCCTGCTCACCGCCGCCGAGGAGCAGGCATGGCCGCTGGTCTCCTTCACGTTCGGCCTGCCGGCCGCGGACGTGTTCGCCCGGCTGGCCGCCGCGGGCATCCCGGCCGGGGCCACCGTGACGGACGCGACCGAGGCGCGGGCCGCCCTCAACCACGGGGCCGCGTTCCTCGTGGTGCAGGGCCACCGCGCCGGCGGGCACCGGGGCACGTCGGACCCGGCCGCGGAGCCGACCCGCGCCGAGCTGCCGACGGTGCTGGCGGCGGTGCGCGACGTCGTCGGGACGGGGGCCGCGAGCGCCGTGCCCGTGGTGGCCGCGGGCGGCGTGGGCACCGCCGAAGACGTGCGCGCCCTGCTGACCGCCGGCGCGGACGCCGTCTCGGCCGGCACCGCGTTCCTCCTCACCCCGGAGGCGGGCACCTCGGCGGCGCACCGGGCCGCCGTCGCGGCGTGTGCGGCTGGGACACGCTTCTCCGCCGACGACGGGCGGGCCCGCACCGGCCTGACCCGCGCCTACACGGGGCGGTGGGCGCGGTCGCTGGCCACCGCGTTCATGGCGGAGCACCCGGACGCCCCCGCCGCGTACCCCGAGGTCAACGTCCTGACGAAGGGGCTGCGCGCCGTCGCCGCGGCCGCCGGCGACCTCGAGCGCGTCCACCTGTGGGCCGGCACCGAGGCGCACCGGGTCCGGGAGGCGCCGGCCGCCGACGTCCTCGCCTCCCTCGCGCCCTGAGGACCGTCCCGGATCATCCCGCGGACTGACGCCGGCCCCTCGGCCTGCGGCCTAGGCTGGCCCGCGTGAACCCCCTGCGCCGCCTCGACCAGTGGACGCGCCTGCACCCCGTGCGCACCGACGTGATGGCCGCCGCGGCACTGTTCACCGTGCTCGTGGCGCTGCCGTGGATCGCGCTCGGGCCGATGGTCGCCCCGGACCCCCAGGGCCGGCAGACGGCCGTCTCCCTCCTGGCCGGGGCCGGCATGGTCCTGCCGTGGGCCGTGCGTCGGGTGCGCCCGGTGGCCTCGGCCGCCGTCGTGACGGCCGCGGCCGTCCTGCACCTGCTCGCCGGGCCCGAGTTCAGCCTGTCCCTGCTGATGGTGCCGCTCACCGTCTACAACCTCGCTGCGAACGCGCCCCGGAGCGTCTCCGTGGCCGGGCTCCTCCTGGGGCTGGTCGGCGGCGTGGCCAACGGGGTGAAGGTGTGGCTGTTCCCGGCGCAGTTCGTCACCCCCGACGGCCTCACCGTCCGCTCCCCCGCGGAGCCGCTGGCCATGGTCATCATGGCGATCGGCTGCGGGCTCGTGGTGCTCACCGCGTGGGCGTTCGGCGACGTCGTGCGCAACCGCCGCCTCGCCGTGCGCGCCCTCGAGGACCGCGCCCACCGCCTCGAGGTGCAGTCCCGGCAGGAGCGCGAGCTCGCCGCCGCCGACGAGCGCAGCCACATCGCCCGGGAGATGCACGACATCGTCGCCCACTCCCTGCAGGTGGTCATCTCCCAGGCCGACGGCGCCCGGTACGCCGCCGCCGCCAAGCCCGCGCTCGCGGTCACCGCGCTCGAGACCATCGGCCAGACCGGCCGCTCCGCGCTCGCGGACATGCGCCAGCTGCTCGGCGTGCTCCGCGAGACCGGCGAGACCGTGGCCGGGGTGCCCGGCGTGACGGACGACGACGCCCGCCGTCCCGCCGACGTCGTCGCCGCCCCCGACGGCCGCGGCGCCCGCCTGCCCCCGGGCCGCCGGCCCCAGCCGCGGCTCGCGGACCTGCCCGCGCTCGTGGAGACGATGCGCCTCTCCGGACTCGAGGTGTCCCTGCTCGAGACCGGCACGCCCCGCCGTGCGCTGCCGGCGGGAGGCGAGCTGGCCGCATACCGGATCGTGCAGGAGGCGCTCACCAACACGCTGCGCCACGGCGGGCCGGACGCGGACGCGTTCGTCACGCTCGCCTGGACGGCGCGCGGCCTGGACCTGCAGATCGACGACGACGGCTGCGGCGCCGCCGCCGACCCCGCCACCCGGGGAAGCGGCCAGGGTCTGCGGGGGGCCGCCGAGCGGGCGGCCCTGTTCGGCGGGACGCTCGAGTCGGGGCCGCGCGTCGGGACCGGGTACCGCGTGTCCGCCCACCTGCCGTACTCGGCGGTGTGAGGGGTGGCCGCCCCCGCCCGACTTGAGAGGATGACCCCATGAGCTCCGAGGAGACCGCCCCCGTCCGCGTGGCCCTGGTGGACGACCAGGCGTTGATCCGGTCCGGGCTGGCCATGCTCGTGGACTCGCAGCCGGACCTGACGGTCGTGGCGGAGGCGGGCAGCGGGCGCGAGGCGGTGGCGTCGGTGTCCGTGGCGGGCGCCGACGTCGTGCTGATGGACGTGCGCATGCCGGAGATGGACGGCATCGAGGCCACCCGCGCGCTGCTGCGCCGGCCGGACGCCCCGCGCGTCGTGGTGCTGACCACCTTCGACCTGGACGAGTACGCCTTCGACGCGATCGAGGCGGGCGCCAGCGGCTTCCTGCTCAAGGACGCCCCGCCCGAGGAGCTGCTCGCCGCGATCCGCACGGTGCACCGGGGCGACGCCGTGATCGCCCCGTCCACGACGCGCCGGCTCCTGACGCACATGGCCCCGCGTCTGCGCTCGGACCAGGTCCGCAGCGCCGAGTGCGAGGAGCAGCAGGCGGCCGTGGCGTCGCTGACCCCGCGCGAGCACGAGGTGCTGGTGCTCATGGCGCAGGGCGCCGCGAATCTGGAGATCGCCGCCGAGCTCGTGCTCTCCGAGGCCACGGTGAAGACGCACGTCGGCCGGGTGCTGGCCAAGCTCGGCGCCCGCGACCGCGTGCAGGCCGTGCTCATCGCCCACCGCGCGGGCCTCGGCGGTCGGCCTGGGCGGCGGGGCCCCTCCCTGAGCCTCTCCCCAGGCGCCTGTCAGCACAATCACAGGTCATACCTGGGTATGAGCCGGGCGCCCCGAGGTTCATCCTCATGGCCCTGCCGGTGCGCCCACCCCCTCCGCGATGCTGGACGCAGGCCCCGCAGCGGGTCCGCCGCCGGGGTGCACGCGCCGACGGCCGCCCCGGCCCGACGCGCACTGGAGGAGAGGCACCATGACCGGCAGCATCCTGGACCACCCCACCCCGACGACGACCCGCGCCTCCGACCCAGCCGCCGAACAGGCGCAGCGGGACAGCGAATGCGTGGCCTTCTTCGTCGCGCTGGTGACGGCCGCCGTCGTGATGCTGGGCCTGAGCCTGTTCACGGGGGTCGAGGGGCTGCTCCGCCTGGCACTCACCGCGGGCGCCGGCCTGCTCGCCGGCGCCGTCGCGTGGGCCACCGCCCGCCCCGTCCAGGAGGACGCCCCGGGCGACTGACCCGGCCGCGCCATCAGGGCCGCAGGCCGCGCAGGTACGTGTCCAGCAGCCAGCCCCGCTGGTCCGGGCCGTGGCCCAGCAGCTCGCACTCCGGCGACCGGGTGACCATGAGCAGGCCGAACAGGTAGTCCGCCCCGGTCACGTCCGGGCCCACGAGCCCGGCCCGCCGCGCCTCGGCCACCACCTGGTCCGCGAGCTCGAGGATCACACGCTCGGCCTCGGCGATGAGGGCCTCGGGCGGCCGGTCGGCTGGGTCGAAGTCGTCCCGGGCCGCCGCGAGCGAGGCCAGGTTCACGGCCCCCAGGTCCTCGGCGAGCTGCCGCCACCGCGCCTCGGCCCCGCCGCCGTGCTCGTCCCCGCCCACCCCGTCGAGGAAGGCCTGCAGGATCCCCCCGGTGCGGGCCACGACGTCCTCGAGCACGGCGTCCAGCAGATCCCGACGCGTGGGGAAGTGCCGGTACAGCGTGCCCACGCCGACCCCGGCCTCCTGCGCCACCCCGCGCAGGGACATCGCCGCCCCCTGGGTGGCGATGAGACGGCCGGCGGCCGCCAGCAGGTCCTGGCGGTTGGCGCGGGCGTCGGCTCTCATGTCCCCATCATCCCACTCCGCCCGGCACCGCCCGGCGGCGGGGACCTGACGCCCTCGGGTCCACGCCTCGCCGGCCCGCCTCATCCCCGGGCATGACCCGCCGCCCGCAGAGGTGGTCCCCTCCTCCGATCCGCCCCGCCGCGTCCGCGCGGAAGAGTGGGTTCCATGGACACCCCACGCACCTCGCACCCCGCCTCTCCCACGACCCCCGGCCCCGTCGCGCCGGGGCCGGGCACGCCGTCGTCGTCCGCCACCACGACGACGGCGCCTGCCGTCTGCGCCCGCGGCCTCACCCGCGCCTACGGGCGCGGTGACGCGCAGGTGCACGCCCTGCGCGGGGTGGACGTGGACTTCGCCTCGGGCGCGTTCACCGCGATCATGGGGCCCTCGGGCTCGGGCAAGTCGACGCTCATGCACTGCCTGGCCGGGCTGGACGCGCCGACCTCGGGCTCCGTGCGGCTCGGCGGCACCGAGATCACCGGGCTGGACGACACCGCCCTGACCCGCCTGCGCCGCGACCGCGTGGGCTTCGTGTTCCAGGCCTTCAACCTCGTGCCCACGCTCACGGCCGAGCAGAACATCGTGCTGCCGCTCGAGCTGGCCGGCCGCACCCCGGACCGCGCGTGGCTGGAGGAGATCACCCGGGCCCTGGGCCTCGCGGACCGGCTGGGCCACCGCCCACACGAGCTCTCGGGCGGTCAGCAGCAGCGCGTCGCCGTCGCCCGCGCCCTGCTCACCCGACCGGACGTCGTGTTCGGGGACGAGCCCACCGGCAACCTGGACACCGCCACCTCCGCCGAGGTGCTCGGCCTGCTGCGCCGGTCCGCGCGGGAGATGGGCCAGACCGTCATCATGGTCACCCACGACCCCGTGGCCGCCTCCGCCGCCGACCGCGTCGTGCTGCTCGCGGACGGCCACCTGGCCGGCGAGCTCGTGGACCCCACGGTCGAGTCCGTCACCGCGGCCCTGACCGCCCTGTCCGCCCCGGCCGAGGGCGGGGTGCGCTGACCATGTGGACCGTCGCCCTCTCCCAGCTGCGCACCCAGCCGCGCCGCTACGTCTCCCTGGTGCTGGCCATCCTGATCGGCACCCTGTTCCTCGCGGCCTCCCTCCTCGTCTCCTCGACGGCGCAGGCCACCCTGCGCGCCACGCTCGGCAGCACCTACGCCGGCGCCGACCTCGTGGTCCTGCCGGGCGGGTCCAAGGACGTCTCCGACCTCGCCGGCACCGGTGCCGAGCCCGGCCCGCTGGCCCGCCTGGACGGCGTCGAGGAGGCGTACGCCCTGCGGATGGCGTGGGCGGCGGCCCGCGCCGCGGACGCCGAGTTCGGCACCACGGTGATGCCCCTGCCCCGCGACCCGGCCCTGGCGGGCCTGACCGTGACCGCCGGCGCCCTGCCCGCCGCCGACGACGCCCGCGGCGTCACCCTCGACGCGCAGACCGCGGACCGGCACGGGGTGGCCGTGGGCGACGTCGTCGCGCTGGCGAGCGAGTCCGGGCCCGCCCCTGCCACCACGCCGGTCGACGCGGTGGTCACGGGCCTGACCCAGCCCTCCCCGGACCCGATGCTCTCCGGGCAGGCGCAGGTGTGGGCCTCGCCCGCGGCGCTGACCGCGGTGCAGGGCCAGGACGGGGAGGCCGGGTTCACCCCCCACCTGCTGCTGCGCCTGGCCGACGGGGCGGACGTCCCCGCCGTCGCCGAGGCCGCCCGCGCCGAGGCCGCCGCGGCCGGGGCGGACGTCGACGTCGCGACCCCGGACGAGGCCGTGCGCTCGGCGGTGACGCAGCTGAGCGGCGGCACCGACCTGCTGGGCTGGGTGCTCGGCGGCTTCGCGGCGCTGGCCCTGCTGGTGACCGCGCTGGTCATTGCGAACACCTTCCAGGTGCTCGTGGCCCAGCGCACCCGTGACCTCGCGCTGCTGCGCACCATCGGCTCGACGACGGCCCAGGTGCGGGCCTCCGTGCTGACCGAGGCCGCCGTCGTGGGCGTGGTGGGCTCCGTGCTGGGCGCCGGGCTCGCCGTGGCGATCGTGGCCGGCGTGGCCGCGGCCGCCCGCGCGATGCTGGACGTGCCGTTCCTCACGTTCGGGCTTCACCCGGCAGGGCTCGCCGTCTCGGTGGCCGTGGGCGTGGCGGTGACGGTCCTGGCCGCGCTGGCCCCCGCGGTGGCCGCGACGCGCGTCGCCCCGCTCGAGGCCCTGCGGCCCAGGGACGAGGTGACCGCCGGATCGCGCGGCGGCCGGGTCCGCACGGCGATCGGGCTGATGCTGGCCCTCGGCGGCACCGCTCTCATGCTGTGGGGCGTGTCCACGCGGGAGCCGGTCTCGGCGATCGGCGGCGGCGCGCTGTCCTTCGTGGGCGTGCTGCTGCTGGCGCGGCTGTTCGTGCCCGCCGCGGTGCGGGGGGCGGCGGTGCTGGCCCGTCCGGCCGGCGTCCCCGGTCGCCTGGCCGGGCTGAACGCGGTGCGCCACCGGTCCCGGACCGCCGCCACCGCCGCGGCCCTGCTCGTGGGCACCACCCTCGTGGCGCTGTTCCTCACCGGCGGGCGCACCGCCCAGGAGCAGACGGCCCTCGCCCTGGACACCGCCTACCCGGTGGACATCGTGGTGCAGCTTCCCGCCGACGCGGACCCGGCCCACGCGGCCGAGGCCGTCGCCGCGACGGCGGACGTGCAGGCGGTGGCCCTGGCCACCTCGGTGGGCGCCACGGAGGACGGGACCCCCGTGCTGGCGACGTCGGCCGCGGACCTGCGCGCCGTCGTCGCGCGCCTGCCCGAGGGCGTGACCGGCCTCGGCGACCCCGGCACGGCGCTCGTGCCCGACTGGGTCGACGCGGATCAGGTCCGCGCTGAGGTGGCGGGAGCCGAGCGGACGTTCGTCCCGGTGCGCGCGGGCTCGCTGAGCTCCGGCGTGTACGTGGCGGCCGAGCCGCTGCGCGAGACCGGGTGGGACGGGGCCGCGGGCGCCGCCGTGCCGGGCCAGCTGCTCGTCGCGCTCGACCCCGGTGTCCCCGTCGACCGCCTGCAGGGCCTGAGCGAGGACGTGACCCGGGCCGCGGGCGCCGGGGCGGCCGTGATCGCCGGCGGGGCCGGCGAGCGCGCGCTCTACGCCCGGATCATCGACGCGATGCTCGGGATCGTGGTGGCGCTGCTGGCGGTGTCCGTGCTGATCGCGCTGATCGGCGTGGCGAACACGCTGAGCCTGTCCGTGATCGAGCGGACGCGCGAGAACGCGCTGCTGCGGGCCCTCGGCCTGACGCGGGGCGGACTGCGCGGGGCGATCGCGATCGAGGCCGTGCTGATCGCGGTCGTGGCCGCCGTGCTGGGCTGCGCCCTCGGGGTGTGCTACGGCTGGGCGGGGGCGCAGCTGGTCCTCGCCGACCTCTCCGCGACCGCGGGCGCCGGGACCGCGGTGCGCCCGGCCGTGCCGTGGCTCGAGCTCGGGCTGGTGGTGGCCGTGGCGGCGCTGGCCGGCCTGGCGGCGTCGCTGCTGCCCGCGCGTCGGGCGGCCCGGCTGAGCCCCGTGGCGGGCCTGGCCGCGGTGTGAGCGGGCGGGCCGCGGTGTGAGCGGGCGGGCCACGGTGTGAGCCGGGCCACGCCACGGCCCTCACTCGCGCGCTGCCCGGCGGCCGGCGTCGTCGTCGACCGTCCGGAATCGTCTGCGGAACTGACCCTTCTGGGGGGTCTGATCCCGCCTCGGAAGGGTCAGTTCCGCAGACGATCCGCCGGGGCCGAACCGGGGACGCCCGCGGCCCTGCGGCCGTCCGCACGGCGGTAGGCCATCGCGAGCACGGCCCCGGAGAGGTTATGCCAGATCGAGAACACGGCGCCCGGCAGGGCTGCCGCCGGCGAGATGTACTGCGCGGCGAGGCCCGCGGCCAGGCCCGAGTTCTGCATGCCGACCTCGATCGAGACCGTGCGCGCCACGGGCGTGGGCAGCCGGAACAGCTTCGCCGCGCCGTAGCCGAGCAGGTAGCCGAGCCCGTTGTGCAGCACCACCGCAGCGAACACCAGCAGGCCCGCCGACAGCACGCGCGAGGCGCTGTTCCCGACGACGGCGGCCACCACCAGCGCGATGAACACCACCGAGACCCACGGCAGGGCGGGCAGCACGCGGTCGACGACGCGGCGCAGCAGCAGGCGCACGACGAGTCCGCCTAGGACCGGCAGGAGCACGATGTTCACGATGGACTTGGCCATGGCGCCGCCGTCGACGGCCATGTACTGGCCGGCCAGCCACAGGGTGAGCAGCGGCGTGAGCAGCGGGGCCAGGAGCGTGGACACGGAGGTCATGGCCACGGAGAGGGCGGTGTCGGCGCGGGCGAGGTAGCTGACCACGTTCGAGGACGTGCCGCCCGGGGCCGAGCCCACGAGGATCACGCCCGCCGCGAGCTCGGGCGGCAGCTGGAGCACGACGGCGACGCCGAGCCCCAGCAGCGGCATGATCGCGTACTGCGCCACCACGCCCAGCAGCACGGGCAGCGGCCGGCGGGCGACGAGGCCGAAGTCCGGAAGGGTCAGCGTCAGGCCCATGCCGAACATGATGATCCCGAGGAACAGGTTGACCTGGGGCAGCAGCGTCTTCGCGGCGGTCGGGGCGAGGAAGCCCACGAGCGCGGCGGCCAGCACCAGCAGCGGGAAGACGGTGACGGCGATGCGTGCGGAGCGGTCTTCCGCGCGGCGGGCGTCGGTGAGGGCGGGATCCGGTGCGGTCATCCCGTCATGGTAAGAGCGCGACCGCGATGCGTCGTCGCGTGACGCGGCGCCGTCGTCGGCCTTCCGGAATCTTCTGCGCCCCTGACCCTTCTGGACGTCCGCTCCCGCCCCAGAAGGGTCAGTTCCGCAGACGATCCTCCGCGCCACCGGCGTCGAGACCGCCACGCTCCGCGATCGCGGCCCGCACCAGCCCCGCCGTCTCGACGAATCCCCGCCACCGGTCCGTCCCCGCCACCCGGATGTTGAGCCAGCCCTGACGCAGGAACACCGCGTCCCGGCGGGTGTCCTTGCCGACCTGCGCGGCGCCGTCGTGGGTCTTGCCCTCGTAGTGGATCGCGATCCGCCACCGCCGGTAGCCGAGGTCCGCGCTGGCGGGGTGCCACAGCGAGTAGTCAGGGTCCCAGAGCTCGATCTGCAGGTCCGGCTCGGGCAGCCCCGCGGCCATCAGCGCCAGGCGCAGCTCGGTCTCGGCCGGGGAGTCGGAACCGGTGCGCACGAGCGCCAGCGCCTCCCGCGCCCGCACGATCCCGGCCTCGCCGGTGTGCCGCTCGAGCGCGGCGCCGAGCTCCCGGCGGGTGGCCAGCGCGACCTTCCCCCGCCGCTCGTCCTCCCGTGCCAGCCGATCCCCCACCGCCACGAGCGCGTCCCGGTCCATGACGGTGGCCAGGTGGAACCAGGTGTCGGCGTGCGAGGTCCATCGCAGCCCGTGCAGCCGGTCCCTCCGCACGAGGACGCGGTCCAGGTCCACGAGCCGGGTGCGCACGCCGGGCTCCCGTAGCACCCGGCGGGTGCGGGACCGCAGGACGGTAGGACGCACCCGGGCCTTCACGTCGTCCGGGAGGGGCCAGCCCAGCAGCCGGGCCACGGACTCTCCGGTCACCACGACGTCGGGACGCATCGCCGCCAGGTCCTGCAGCCGGGACAGCTCGGTGGCGAGGGGACGCGCGGGCGGCGTCGCCCCGGTGACGGGGCCGATCCAGCGGTAGTGGCCGTGCGCGACGCGTTCGACGTCCCGGCTGCGCAGCCGCGACCCGGACACCCCGGCGGCCAGCGCCTGCGCCCGCGTGAACGGGGCGTCCTGGAGGTGGGCGGGGAAGGTCCGGGCACGCGCATGGCCCCGATCCTGCTCGCTCCCGACGTCGGCGGGCCCGGTTGTCCACAGGCCCTGCGGAGGCGTCGGGCCGACGTCGTCGTGGACGTCCTGCCGCGCGCTGGGAATCCGTTGCACATCTGACCCTTCTGGGCCGCCGCGCAGCGCTCGGAAGGGTCGGATCCGCAGAAGATTCCGGGATCACCCGCTCAGCCCGTACTCCTTCAGCATCTTCCGGGCCTCCTGGGTGCCGGCCCTCTGCAGCTCGAGCAGCTGCGCGTAGATCCCGCCGGACGCGGCCAGCTCGGCCGGGGTCCCGATCTCCTGCACCTGCCCGCCGCGCAGCGTGACGATCCGGTCCACGGACGCGATCGTGCTCAGCCGGTGCGCCACGATCAGGCTCGACCGCCCCACCATCAGGTCCTCGAGGGCCGCCTGCACGAGCCGTTCTGACTTCGTGTCCAGTGCGGAGGTGGCCTCGTCCAGCACGAGGATCGGCGCGTCCTTCAGCACGGCCCGCGCCACCGCGATCCGCTGCCTCTGCCCGCCGGACAGCCGCAGCCCCCGCTCGCCGATCACCTGGTCGTAGCCGTCGTCGAACGCCTCCACGAACCCATGCGCGTACGCGGCCTTGGCGGCGGCCCGGACGCGTTCGTCGGAGGCGTCGGCGTCCGCGTAGGCGATGTTCTCGCGCACCGTCCCGGAGAACAGGCTCGGCTCCTGGAACACGGTGGCGATCCGCCCGCGCAGCGCGGCCAGGTCCAGCCCGGCGACGTCCTGTCCGAACACCTCGATGCGTCCGCTCGTCACCGGGTACAGCCCCAGCAGCAGGTGCGCGATGGTCGACTTCCCGCCGCCCGACTCGCCCACGAGCGCCACCCTGGCACCCCGCGGGATGTCGAAGGACACGCGGTCCAGCACGGGGCGGGAGGCGTCGGCGTCGTAGGCGAAGGAGACCTCGTCGAAGCGCACGGCCGGCACGTCCGCGGGGACGTCCG
The DNA here is from genome assembly GCF_017168495.1 of Micrococcus sp. KRD096. Classification (NCBI taxonomy): domain Bacteria; kingdom Bacillati; phylum Actinomycetota; class Actinomycetes; order Micrococcales; family Micrococcaceae; genus Micrococcus; species Micrococcus sp. KRD096. Next base: position 86,064 of record NZ_JABFAY010000016.1, read on the forward strand.
GCGCACCCGGCACGACGTCGGCCCGCGGCTCCGCCGGCACGCGCGGTGCGTCCGCACCCGCCGACTCCGCACTCGCGCTCGCCACCGCGAGCTCCGCCCCGCCGGCCCGCTCGCGCTCTTCGGCGAGCACCTCGAAGTAGTCCTTCGACCCGGCGACGGCGCGCTGGGCGGAGTCCACGAGGAAGCTCATGGAGAAGATCGGCTGCCGGGCCATGTTCATCAGCTGCAGGAGGATCACCATGTCGCCCACGGAGAACAGGCCCTGCGCGGTGCGGACGAACACGATCAGGTACATCGCGCCGAAGGCCGTGTTCAGGGCGAGCCGCCGCCCGGCGTCCATGCCGTGCCAGAACCGGGACTGCTGCCGGGTGATCTCCACGGTCCGCAGGAACCGGTCGCGGAACCCGGCGAGCTCGTGGTCCTGCCGGTTGTAGGCCCGCACCACGGACATCTGCGAGACCACCTCGGCGAACCGCCCCGAGGCGATGTCCACCTCCGTGTTCTTCTCCCCCTCCCACACCTGCCACTTCGCGGAGGTGCGCGCGGTGAGCCACATGTACACCGGGAAGACGACGGCCAGCAGGATCGCCAGCGGCCACCAGTAGAACGCCGTGATCACGAGCACCGCGGCGGTGATGATGAGCATGGTGAACGCGTTGTTCGCGAAGAACTGCAGGAACTGGGTGAGCTCGTTGATGGTGCGGTTCAACCGGTTGACGACCCGCCCGGTGATCGCGGTGTCGAAGTACCGCTGGGGCAGGTGCAGCAGCTGCTCGAAGTACCGCGTGGAGAGGATGGTGCGCATGCGTGCGGCCATCACGTCGCCCCAGTAGCCACCGACGCTCACCACCAGGGTGGTCGCCACCTCGACGGCGAGGAACGCGACCGCCAGCCAGGTCACCGCGGTGACGGCCTCGGCCACGTCGGTCTCCCCCGCGACGGCGGCGACGATCCGGTCCGTGGCCGCACCGATCAGGAACGGGGTGGCCAGGGCCAGCACCGCGGCCAGCACGGAGCTGACGGCGATGCCGAGGTAGAGGCGGTGGAGCTGGGGCGCGAAGCGCAGGATGCGGAGCAGCGACGTCACCCGGCCAGGCTAGTGGCCGGTGCGGACATCAGCGCGGGCCGGTCGGCCCGCCTGGAGGTCAGAACGGGGGCGCTGCGGCGACGGCGGCCAGCACGGGGTGCAGCAGCGGGGCCACGCCGTGCCCGCCCGGTGCGGCCGGGGCGGCGGGGTCCATCCAGTGCAGCTCGACGATCTCGTCCGTCGGCTCGGGGACCTCGTGCCGGGCGACGGGCCGCCACAGCGCGAACACCTCCGAGTGCAGGGCGGCGCCGGGCTCGTTGGCGGCGGCGGTGTCCCACGCGCCGAGGCGGGTCAGCTCGTCCGGGCGCAGGCGCAGCCCGGTCTCCTCGGCCACCTCGCGGACGGCGGTGTCCACGGGGGCCTCGCCGGGCAGGTGCTTGCCGCCGGGGAACATGAACATGGCGGTGCCGGCCTTGCGGACGGTCAGCACGCGGCGGTCCGGGCGGGCCAGCACGACGGCGGAGACGCGGATGACCTCCCCGGCCGCGACGGTCGGCGTGGGGGCGGAGTCGGAGGGGGAAGGACTCATGCCCCCATCATCCTCCCCGGGCGGCTCAGAGGAGCGTGAGCCCCACCTTCACGGCGATTCCCAGCATGAGCACGCCCACCACGGCGTCCACGATCCGCCACGTCCGCGCCGAGTCCATGGACGGGGCGAGCTTGGTGCCGCCCCAGCCGAGCGCGGTGAACCACACGAGCGAGGCCGCCACCGCGCCGCCCACGTACGCCCACTTCGCCGCCCCGAACGTCTGCGCGAAGGTGCCCATCATCACCACCGTGTCGAGGATGGCGTGCGGGTTCACCAGGGAGACGGACAGCGCCAGCAGGATGATCCGCGGCAGCGGCGTCTGCGGGCGGTCCAGCGCCACGCGGCGCGGCTGCACGCACTGCCGCACCGCCACCGACCCGCCGCCCGAGGGAGCGCCGAAGCCGGGCGCGCCGTCGTCGTGACGCCCGACGCCGGCCCCGGCCGGCTCGCGGTCGCGCTCGGCCAGGCGGCCGGTCGCCGGGTCGATCAGCGGCAGCTCACCGGTGAGGACCGCGAGGTCGATGCGGTCGGGGCCGTGCCCGGTCCCCTCGACGTCCGCGGCCGCGGTGCTGAGGGTCCGGTCCCCGCGCCAGGCGGAGCGCAGCGCGCCCGCGGCGAACCCGAGGAGGTAGACCACGCCGGCCACGGTCAGCGCGGGCACGAGCCACGGCCAGCGATCGGCCACCACGCCCACACCGCCGGCGCCGAGCACGAGCAGCGCCACATCGGCCACGAAGCACACGGTCAGGACGGTCCACACGCGGTCGCGTCGGACGATCTGGCGCAGCAGGAACAGGGTCTGCGCGCCGATGGCGACGATGAGGGCGAGGTAGGTCAGGAATCCGGTGGCGAAGATGGTCACCGAGCGAGGATAGGAGCCGTCCCACGTCCGTGCCATCGCGATCTTCTTCAGGATCTGAAGACATCCTTCATGGCGACCCCTACCCTGGACCGCATGAACTCCGACCACCTGCGCGCCCTCGTCGCGGCCGTCGACCACGGCACCTTCGATGCCGCCGCGGACTCCCTGCGGATCTCCGGCTCGGCCTTCTCGCAGCGGATCAAGGCCCTGGAGCGGCAGGTGGGCCAGGTGCTCCTGGCCCGCACCGTCCCCGTCCGGCCGACCGCGGCCGGCGAGCGCATGCTCCGTCTCGCCCGGCAGACCCTCGCGCTCGAGGACGAGGCGCTCGCCGCGCTCGGCCGGGGCGATGGCGGCCGCGTGCCGCTGCGCGTGGCCCTCAACGCGGATTCCCTCGACACGTGGTGGGAGCCCGTGCTGCGCGAGGCGGCGACGTGGGACGACGTCGTCCTGCAGATGCAGTCCGAGGACCAGGAGCACACCGCCGTCCTGCTGCGGGACGGCGCGGTCGTGGCGGCCGTGACGGACGACCCCACGCCCGTGGCCGGGTGCACCTCCACCCCGCTGGGCACGATGCGCTATCACGCGGTGTGCGCGTCCTTCCTGCTGGAGCTGCACCGCGACGCGCGGGGCCGGGTCGACTTCGGCACGCTGCCGATCGTGGACTACGGCCCCCGCGACGGCCTGCAGCACACGGTGCTGCGCCGCGTCACCCGCGGCCGGCCCGTGGCCGACCCGCCGACCCACCTGGTGCCGTCCGTGCACGCGTATCTGCGGGCAGTGGAGCTCGGGCTGGGGTGGGGCATGCTCCCCTCGGTGCAGATCCCGCCGGGCGTGCTCGAGGGCCGGCACCCCGATCTCGAGCCGATCCCGGCCCTCGGCGCGGCCGACGTGCACCTGCACTGGCAGCGCTGGACGGCCGGGACCGCGGCCCTGGACCGCCTCACGGACGCGGTGCTGCGCGCCGCGCCCTCGGCGGGGGACACCGCGGACTGACGGGCGCATTCGAGACCCGCCCCGGACGCGCCGCGACCCCCGCCGGAGGGGCGGGGGTCGCGGTCACGGGCCGCTCGGGGCGGCCGGGGTCGGGTCAGCGGGCGTCGCCGGTGCCCGGGCGGCGGGTGTCCGCGCCCTCGGCGCGCACGTCGCCGGCGCGGTCGTCCACGCGGTGCACGTCATGGTCGCGGTGCGCGCCGCCCACGTGGTGGTCGCGGCGCACGGGCTCGGCGTGCACCTCACGCTTGCGGCGGCCGGCCAGGCCCGCCAGGCCCAGCAGGCCGGCCAGGCCCCACAGGCCCCAGTTGCCGTTGTCGTCCTTCTCCTCCTCCTGGGGGGCGGGCGACTCGGAGGCCGGTGCCGTCGTGGCGGCCTCGGTGGCCGGGGCCGTGGTCTGCGCGACGGCGGCGGGGGCACCGAGGCCGGTGACGACGGCGGCGGCGAGGGTCAGGGCAGTGGCGGTGCGGCGGATGTCAGTCATGTTCGTGCTCCTCTCACCGGCGGCCTTCGCCGACCGGCGTCGGGGTGGATCGGCCGGAAGTCCCGGACGACCCTTTCGGTCATACACAGGCACCGTACATACAGGGGGGTGGGGGTACGTCAACGGTTGCCGTCCCGGGGTCAGGGCCGGCCGGCCCGGGCGGAGCCGCAGCAGGAGCCCGCAGCCCCCGGCCCGGCGCGCCCCGGGGTGCAGGGCACGACGACGTCGAAACGCGTCCACCCGCCCTCGGACGCCACGGTCACGTCCCCGCCATGGCTGCGCGCGATCGAGCGCACGATGGCCAGACCCAGACCCGTGGACGGCTCCGTGCCCGAGGCGCTCGTCCGGCCCTTCCCGGGGCCGCGGACGAAGCGGTGGAAGAGGGTGGCGTGTCGGTCGGCCGGGATGCCGCCGCCGTCGTCGTGGACGCTGACGAGCATGAGGCCGGGCCGGGGCTGGTCCTGCCGCACGGAGGCCGTGACGGTGGTCCCGACGGGGGTGTGCTTGGCCGCGTTGGAGAGCAGGTTGCCGACCACGCGGGCCAGCTGCGACCGGTCACCGGTGACGGACCGCTGGGTGCCCGGCTCCACCCCCTCGGGCAGGTCCACCACCCACGTGTGGTCCGGCCACGCCGCGCGGGCGTCCATCACCCCCTCGAGGACCACCTCGGACAGATCCACCCGTTCGGCCAGCGCCACCTCCTCGGAGGGCTCCAGGCCCATGGCCCGGCCGCGCGAGACGGACTCGAGCCGTTCGAGCAGGAGCATGTCGTCCACGAGGGCGGCCATCCGGTCGGCCTGGAACAGCACCCGGCCGAGCGACCGCCGACCAGTCGCGGAGAGCTCTTCCGTCATCGCGATCATCTCGGCGTAGCCGCGCACCGAGGCGAGCGGCGTGCGCAGCTCGTGGGAGGCGTCCGCCATGAACCGGCGCATCTGCTGCTCCTGCACGCGGCGCTGCTCCAGGGCCGCCTCGACCGAGCCGGTGAACCGGTCGAGCGCCTGGGCGACGACAGCCACCTCGTCCGGCCCCTCCAGGAGCCGAGGCGGCATGCGTGAGTCCTCCGGATCGAGCCCGGCGCGGGCCATGTCCACCTGGGCGACCCGCTCGGCGACGGCGGCGACCTCGCGCAGCGGGGCCAGTCCCCGACGCAGCCACAGGGTCACCAGGATCGCGGTGGTGAGGACGGTGACGGACAGTCCGACGGCGACCGCGAGCAGCGCCTGCCGTGTGACGTCGGACATGGCGCCCGTCGGCGCCCCCACCACGAGCACCTGGTCCGCGGCCACCCAGGGGCCCGGCGCGGTCAGGGTCTGGGCCTGGACGCGATAGGAGACGTCGCCGACGACGGCGTCCAGTATCGGCCCGCCCGGCCGGTCCCGGAGGGCGTGCAGAAGGTCGTTGGCCTCCCGCGCCGTGAGCGGCACGGACTCCCCGGCGTCACCGACCCGGTGCCCGATGAGGGCGTCCTGCTGATGCTCCTCCAGACCGGAGAGCGGGACGAGCGCGACCACCGTGCCCTCGGGCTGGCCGAGGGTACCCGGCACGCGGAGGTCCCCCTGCCCCGGGCCGCCGTCGCCCCCTCCGCCCGGCGAGGGGGCCGTCAGCTGCTCCGAAGCGCGGATCCATGCTTCGGAGGCGTCCCGGGAGGCGGATTCGGTCAGCAGCGCCTTCGTGATGCCGGCCGCGTAGAACGAGTAGGCCAGGATGGTGGCCATCAGGATCAGAAGGACGCCGGCGCCGATGCGTCGGGCCAGCGACGTGGGCCGCCTGCGGCGGGTGCTGCCGTGCCCCGACGGGACCGCGGCGGTCTCAGGCGGGCCGGATGACATACCCGGCGCCGCGGACGGTGTGGATCATGGGATCCCGATCCGCGTCGATCTTCTTCCGCAGGTAGGAGATGTACAGCTCGACGATGTTCGCGCGGCCGCCGAAGTCGTAGCCCCAGACGTCCTGCAGGATGCGCTCCTTGGAGAGCACCGTGCGGACGTTGGCCATGAGGAACTTCAGCAGGTTGTACTGCGTGGCCGTCAGCTCGATCTCGTCGCCGCCGCGGGTCACCTCGTGGGTGCGGGTGTTCATCACCAGGTCGCCGACCACGAGCACCTCGGAGCCGCCCGAGACCACACCGGAACGCTGCACGAGCCGGTGTGCGCGGATGAGCACCTCCTCCATCGAGAAGGGCTTGGTCACGTAGTCGTCGCCGCCGGCGGCCAGGCCCGCCACACGGTCCTCCGTCGCGTCCTTGGCGGTGAGGAACATGGCGGGCATCTCCGACCAGTGGGCGCGCAGGCGCTCCAGGACGTCCAGGCCGTCCATGTCCGGCAGCATGACGTCCAGGATCGCCAGGTCCGGCCGGCCGGCGGCGCCCAGCTCGACGGCGGTCGCGCCGTCGTGGGCCACGATCACCTCCCAGCCGCAGAGGGTGAAGCCCATGGAGAGCAGGTCGGCGATCATCGGCTCGTCGTCCACGACGAGCACCCGCACCGGTGCGCCGTCCGGGTGCGAGAGCTCGGGCAGGACCTTCTTCAGCTCCGCCATGGATGACGGGCCGGTGGTGCTCTGGATGGGGCTCACAAGGTTCCTCTACGTTCAAGAGACGGTTCACGGTGCCCACGCGGGCGTCACGGGCTGCGGGGGACGAGCGCCTCGCGACGGAGGGCGACGCCGTTCCGGGGGATGACGGACGGGCGGCGACCGGAGGCCGGGGGGTGCGCGGGTCCCCCCTCGACGGAGCCCCATGCTACGCGGACCAGCCGGGTCGGCCCAGAGTCTTCTCGGAACGCGGACATCAGCGTGACTCGTCACAGCCCTGACACATCCGGCGGCGCCACCGGGGCCGCCTCACGCCCACGCCGCGCCGCGTGGCCCGCGTCAGTCGACCGGCTTCATGGCCCAGTGCGTGGCCAGGGTGCCGAACATGTGGGTCTCGTGCCCGATGTTCACGAAGCCGGCGTCCGCGAAGAGGTCCGCGACCTCGTCCGGCGTGTGGAACGCCTTCGTCGAGGAGGACAGGTACGCGTAGGCCTCCGGCCGGTCGGCGATCAGCTTCGCCAGCTGTGGCATCACCCGGTGGATGTAGAAGGAGGAGAAGGGCTTGAGCACGTTGTCCGGCGCCGGTGACGTCTCGAGGGCCGCGACCCAGCCGCCCGGGCGCAGCACACGGAACTGCTCGGCGAGGGTCGCCGGGATGTCCGCGACGTTGCGCAGCAGGTAGCCGTGGGTCACGGCGTCGAACGAGCCGGCCTCGAACGGCAGGTCCGTCGCGTCCGCGACGACCCACTCGATGCGCTCCCCGCCCGCGCGGGCACGGCCGACCTCCATCATCTCGGCGGCGATGTCGGCGCCCACCACCTGCGCGTCGGGGTGCTGCTTGAGCACCTCGAACGCGAGGTCCCCGGTGCCGGTGGCCAGGTCGAGCACGCGGGCCTGCGCGGGGATGTTGGCCCGCGCCACCGTGCGGCGCACCAGGCGCGGCTCCTGACCCCATGTCATGACGGCGTTCATCAGGTCGTAGCGGCCGGCGATGGCGTCGAACATCGCGGAGACCCGGTCGTGGTGGTCGGCGGCGCCGCGCTGCGCGTCGCCGCGCGGGGCGGGGAGGGGGTTCTGGCTCACCAGGCCACCGTATCCCGCGCGCGGCCGGTCCGGGTCGGGAGCATCGGGGCGATCAACTCCCATTGGGTGTCAGAGAGCATCTGGAACCGGGACATGTCCCCAGGGTCTCAGCTGACTCGTGCATCTATTCTCAGACACGCCCTAGGCTCATCCCCGCTCGCGCGGGGAGCACACGTGGAAGCCGCCGCACAATGGAAGCACGCCGGGCTCATCCCCGCTCGCGCGGGGAGCACGCCGATGGCGACTTCACCGCCCTGGACGACCTGGGCTCATCCCCGCTCGCGCGGGGAGCACAACAGTCCGAGGGGATGCTCTCGTCCATGTGGAGGCTCATCCCCGCTCGCGCGGGGAGCACGTCCACGGGGACGTATTGGTTGCGGTTGATCCAGGCTCATCCCCGCTCGCGCGGGGAGCACAACGCCGGGGCGAGGACCTCGAACTGGGACTGGGGCTCATCCCCGCTCGCGCGGGGAGCACACTCGAGAATTGGCCCAATCACTAGCCTACTGACTCATCAGCCCAGACGAATCATTCACTTTCGCGGTGTTGATCTCGTCGCCACGACGGTCGCAACGCACGCTGCCCTCGACGGGCAACACTCCATCCAGTCCGTCTCTGGGCCTCCATGGAGGGCGGGCCGTCCGGCAGTGGACGTCTCATCAAGGTGAGGCCCTTCACGTCAACTGGACGCCAGTGGTGGCGGTGCGTCTCAACGCGGAGCCGTTGCTCCGTGGCCGCCGAGTAGATCAACAACGCACGACCTTCTTTGATTGATTCTCTGGTCTTCTTCCAGAGCTCCTCCCGGATGCGGGCAGAGGGGTTCCCCACGAAAACGCCCGCATCGACTTCCATCAGCCACCGAGTCAGTTCGCCTCGCAGCCCTGCCGGGGCAGCTGTCAGAACGAGCACCATCACAATTCGTCCCCATAGCTCACGCCGCCCGGGACAACCTGGCCCCCTCGGCCGCTCCATAGCGAGAGCACTTCATCCTGCTCCCAACCCTCCATCAAGACGTCCTCACCGAGGAGCAGTTCCGTAACATCCCGGGCGATCCGTTCCATAAGCCTCAGCCGGACGACCGCATCTCGAACAGCCCGCCGGACGTCCGTCTCCACATCGGCGCCCGCGGTCGCCGCCACCTCGAATGCCGCTGGTATCGCGACGTCTGCCTTGTACAGATCGGCGATGTCGTACACGAACGACCTGTCATTGCCGGTGTGCACAAACCCGAGTCCGGCAGAGCAGCCGAGCGCCACCACGACGGCATGCACCACGCCATAGAGGGCCGTGTTGGCCACCGTGAGGGCACGGTTCACGACGTCGCCATCATCGAAGCTCTCAGGGTCGTAGTCCCGACGGGTCCACTCCACGTCGAAACGCTCCGCCATCCGCCGATAGGTTTGTCTGACCCGGGCACCCTCGCGCCCCCGCAGTTGCTGCATCGTCATCGACGAAACGTCCTCCCCGGGGAAGCGCATCGCGTACATTCGACGCGCCACGGCAAGGCGCGAACGGGTGGTCGCGACCAACTCCGCCTGACGCATCAGCAGCCTCGTTGAACGTGCCAGGCCACGGCCGTGCGCGTAGTAGCGCACGCCGTTCTCTCCGACCCACACGACGGACGCACCGGAATCCCCCAGCAGAGACATCGCGGCGTGCGTGACCCGGGTGCCCGGCCCGAGCAGAAGGCAGCCCAGAGCGGCAGAGGGGATGTGGAGCACCCCGTCCTGGTCCGTCGCCGTGATCGCGTTCCCGTCACGGTGGATGGTCGCCCGTTCGAGATACACGAAAGAGAGACGGTCCGTCACCCGTGTCAGTTCACGAGCCTCCATACGTGGGCGGGCCGGACTCATACTCAGCTCGCCACCGGCCGCAGCGTCATGAGACCGCACCCGTATCCCTTGGCCCGTCCCATGCCGTCCTGCAACGACTGCCGCAGACGGTCGGCGTCCTCGACCGTCAGGACTCCGTCGAACTGCACCACCCGCAGCGTCACCCGATTGAGAGGCTTCTCTGCGCCCTCTCGGCCACGGCCGAAACGTTCGTCCCGGCGCCGGGTCACTGTCAGCGCCGCCCGGTCACCTTCTCCAGCTCGGGGGACCGTGAAGCCCCAACCGGGAGCGCGGGCCTCCAACCAGGCCATCTGTTGTTCCGGCGTGACGTGAGGGAGCAGGCGGCTGCGGCGTCCGTCTGCCTGCGCCTTGGCCTTCACAGGATTGGCCGCCAGGCGAAACGCCCAGTGCTGGCCCCGCGCGAGACGCCCCAAGAACGGGCCGTAGTCCGCAGACTGCCATGTCTGTCCCGCCCATCCAGCCTGTTCGACGAGATGGGTGAGGTCTGGCTCAACGGGGCTGGTGACGTAGAGAGTGTGCCGGTGTCCGTCGCGATCCACGCGCCATAGCACTCGACCGTCCATGTCATCGTGCGCCTCAGGGGAGAAGCCGGCCATCACGGCCGCGTGCATGGCCTGCCGGTCTCCCAGCAGACTCCGCCCGCCACGTGTGGCCCCATTGATCGACATCCTCGACAGCACGCTCACGCGCCCACCACCGCCTCCCAGAAGGGGTCCACCCGGTCCCGCCCCTCCGTGTTCGCCACGATGTGCGGTTCCGGCATGTGCACCGACCGCCAACCGTACTCCCGGCGGGCCGGGTCGAAGCTGAGGGGGAGATCCTGCACCCGCTCTTCGACCGGCTCACCTGGGCGGGCATCCCGATAGATCGGCAGGGGCACCTGAGTCCCCCGGGTCTTCCGGTACCAGCCGGATGCCTGCCAGGCGACACTCCGCAAGGCCTCCTCGACCTCGAGATCACTCACCCCCAGTACCAGGTCTGGGCCAGCGGGACATGCGCGACGCCCCAGATACAGCGGATAGGAGGGCGTCGCGAGTGCACCTTCAAGTGACTCGATAAGTTCCACCGGCCCACTGATGGCGGCGACGAAACACGCGTCCTGGAGGTAATAGCGTTCGCTCAGTCGCGCGGATGATCGTTTCTCCCAGTCGATCGCCGTCTGGTAATCGCGGAGCAACGTTCCCGGCTGGTCCACCCGCACTCCGAATTCCAGTCCGGCGAGGTCCTCGACAGGGTCAGTCCGACGCCGGCCCTCTGAGGCTGCCAGCAGGCCCACTACCCCGGACTTCGTCGGAACCAGATGCGTCTCTCGACGCTGGTATCGGCTGGACGACCCCCACGCCTGTGACGGGGCCTTCAACTTCAAAAGCAGTGTCGTCACGCCATCGCCTCGCTCAGCTCCGCTTCGAGCTCCGTGAGCATGCTCTGACGATCCACCACGGGGCCCAGGGTCTCCACTGTGTCGGCGAGGCTCGGAGGCGCGATCACCCACGTCCGGCGAGCGGGCGACGCGTACATGCCATCGAGTGCGGCCGCCTCAGTGGCCAGGCGGGCTGCGGCCTCACGACGGCGGCCCCCCTCCACCTCGTTCGGCACCGGCTCCTCGAAGGCATTGACCCAAGAGACAGGCCGATCTTCGCGCACGGCGACGACGACAAGGTCGGGCAGGGTGGTGTTGGCGAAGGTGTTCTGCTTGCCGGTGGGCATGGAACGGATGAACGAGGTCACGAACGCTTGTGCCGCACGCAAGGCGGCCTCCTCTGAACCGAGGTTCGATGTCAACGCTTCCATGTTCACGTTGGCGTAGCGATAGAGGGTCGACGAGGTGAAGGTGACGGTGCCGATCATGCCGGCACCTGCCTCCTCGACATCCTCCCGAACGTCATCGACGGCCGTGAAGTAGTCGAACTCCGGTTCAGATGCGCTCACACCGATGGCATGGGCCACCTGAACCGAGGCGTCCACGTTGAAGTCGGCCGCATCGGCGATCATCCGCCCGAACATGGCGATGTCCACCGAATGCGCGTCGTCAAGGAGAGCCGCTGCCGCCTTCTTCGACCATGGCCCCTCCGGGGTGGCCACGATGGCCTCAGCCGCGGCGGTGATCTGCTTGTCACTCAGGAACATGAGATACCCCACCTCAGCGAACAGCGCCTCAAGCTGCTCTTCCTCGGCGGCTGCCGCCCTCCCCTTGGTCTTCTTCTCCGGTTTGAATCCCGCAGCCTTCAGGAGGGCCTCCACCCGTCCCGCGGCCTCGGCCAGTGCTTCCCGCTGGACCTCGTCTTGGATGTCGGCGTCCGGGGTCCCCTGCAGAGCGAGAACTCGTCGGGCGATCTTCTCCACCACACGCTTGGTGCGGACGCCGAGTTCGTCTGGCCGCAGCAGCTCTGCGAAGTCCTTTCGGATCGCACGCTTCCACGCCTGCGATGAGACGCGCTGCCGAGGCACACCCCCGAAGACTGCGGTCTTCGGGGCACCGGTGTCGTCCCGATTGATGTTGTTCGGCGGCAGGGTCTGCAAGGCGTGGATGTCGATGTACAGGCTCATGATGTCCTCCAGGGGCTGGTCGTGAGGGAAGAAGGGGATGGGGGGGTCAGTCGTCTGTGGTCTCGGTGCCGGGGGCCCTGCTCAGACCGGCGGCGTAGTCGCGCCCCCACCGCAGCACCACACCCCTGCGATGCTCTGGGTGGCGCAGCCGCCGCAGGTCTTCCGCCAGCCGTCCGTAGTCCAGCGGGACCCCATGGGCGCCCAGCAGTGAAACCAAAGAACGCAGGTGATAGCGCAGAGCGCGGGGAGTCGATGCGACCATCACTGCATCGAGACGTGCTTTGATCGACCCGCCGTCGGTCGCTCGGCGGAGTCGGGCGACAGCGGAGCCGACGCTGACTCCCTGGACATGCATCGGGGCCCGCTGGGACTGCTGATGGGAGGCGAAGAGCGTGATCGCCACGAAGGCGGCCCATTCCGCAGGCGAGGGCACGTCTCCACGCCCGACATCACGCGACGGAAGTTCGCCCAGAATGTCCTGGGCGACCGCGTTCCAGACCAGCGGGTCGTCTCCCGGTTCCTGGGCGACCGCCCGTCTGAGCAGGCTCAGGGTGGCCCTCGCACCGGCCTGCGCATGGGAGTCCCCGCTCAGGATGTTGCGCTGCAGCCGGTAGGCAGCGGAGGCGACGGCTTTGTACAGCGTCGGTTCTTCCGTCTCACGGGAGGCCAGCACAGGGTCCGCCTCTCGGCCTGGTGTCGCGGGGGTGGTCATGGGGTCCTCCTTGAATCCTGGGGTGATCGTGGGCGCATCGGCGCTGGTCATGCCTGGCCACGTGGCTGGGCCGGCTCGGCTTCGGCTGCACGACGGGACCGCCGACCCTCCCCGTCGAGGGCCTTGTGCAGGCCCCGGACGAATGTGGCCCAGGCCGTGGGTGCGGAATGAAGGCGACCGTCGGCGTCCTCCCGCCCAACGGCGGCAACCGGCCCCGCGCCGTTCACCAGAATCCGTCCATGCTCACGCAGGTGCCTCTCGACGGAACCGAACCACTGATCCCGGAGCTGAAGCAGGTCGGTCCCGGGCCGGACGCGGAGCAACCACTTCTTGAACGGCTCCGTGAGACCAGCCAAGGCCGCCTCCGTGGCCGCAGGAACGAACGCATACTCCCCGCCGGCGGCCTCGTGAAGGTTCCCGGCCAGTCGGCCAAGCCCGACGGCAGCATCCATCGTCAGCTCCGCGGCGGTGACGACCGTGTCCGCCACCGCGGGGTCGGAGTCCATCAACGCGGCCAATCGGAAGGGCATCTCCTCGCGGATTGTTGCTGTCACCACGGCATCTTGGGTTCCGTAGACGGCACCGACGAGCTCCACTCCGACCACCAGGTCGGCCATGTCCTCGTCCCGTACTGCGTCTCGGACGTCCTGCAGGCCGGTCACCGTCGCCGGTGCGCGATCTCGCGTCCTCACTGCTTCCATGCCGTCACGGACCAACAACGGCTCCACACCCCGCCACAGCGAGCGTGATTCGCTGTGGGCCTTCGGCATCGAGACGTCGTGCCCCGCCTTCTTACTCTGGGGTTCGCTGTGCCGGTACGCCGTCATCGGATCAGCGAAGGTGTTCTTGAGTTCGATCCGGTCGCCGTTCGCCACCACCACGCCGGTGACCCGGCCGTCTTCGACGCGTAGCCGGACGCGACGGATCTGCCAGGTGAGGAGTTCTCGAGGCCCTGCCGGCACTTCGACACCTCGGGGTGCAGCCGTGTCCGGTTCGCGTTCCCACACGGGCAGGTCAGACGCCGAGTCCTGCGTGAACACGGTCATGACCGGAGTGTTCAAGGCGAGCGTCTCGGCCAGGTTGCGGCCGTGAAGGACGACTCCCCCGGCCTTGCCGCTCCATCCGGTGCCGATGGGATAGCCCCTCCCTCCCTTGACGCGGGGGTCTCCGACGGCACCCGATTTGATGCCCGAGTAGTTCCAGGCATGCAAGTGCACCAGCCAGCGCGCCGCTTCATCGAGGGTCAACGACTCTGCCGCGGCCCCCGCGCGCAACGTGAAGTAGGGGGATTCGGCATCGGGCACGAGTTTGCGCACACTCGCCCACTCATCCTTGGCCGTGCGCAAGCCCGCAACCTGCATGAACGGGGCGCGGGCATCCAGGAGGTCCCACCGCGGCCGCACCCGCTCCCAGTAGTCGTCCAGCACTGCCAGACCCTGCTCGTCCTCGGTTCCCGTGAACTGGGCGAGCCACCATCGGCGCGCGTCTCGGGCGTTCCAGCCGGACAAGCGGGGATCGTCACGGTGCGCGCTCCACCAGGCGGCGAGGAGCGCCCTGAGGACCGCAATGTCCTGCTGGGGGCTCTCCCCGGCAATCCGTTCGATACGCCGGGCTTCCTGGAACACCTCACGCACAGAGAGCAGACGTTCTGATCCGTCTAAGGTGAGGACGCGCACCCACGGGCGGTCCACCAGGTTGAAGCTCTCCACCATCAACTCGGTCATCGCATTCCTTCGTTCGCTGGGCTGTTCCGGGCGCCGTCGATGAGTCCCAGTTCCACGTCGTAGCGCAAAGGGATGCCGGCTACGGTTGAACGACCCTCGTCGTCCACCGTGAGTTGAAGCTGGCCTCGCAGAAGCGGGGACTGCTGCCAGGCCGGGTCGGTCCGGCTCTCGAGTTCGTCAAGGGCCTTTTCGAAAAGCCACGGCCGTGAGAAGCGCGCGGGCAGCCGAACCGAGCACTCCGCCACTGCACGGGCCTGGTGCCGCGAAGGCACCTGTTGCGCAAAGATGACCTCTGTGTCCGGCCCGGCTCCCCATGGCACGTAGCCGCCCTCGGCCTCCTTGACGAGCAGGACCTCAAGCGTGGGCTCTGTGTCTCGGACCTGAGCCAGGCCGGCGGCCTCGCCGCGCTCCGTGGCCGGATCCTCCGCCGGACCGGCCCAGAGGTCGGCGAATGACTCCGCAGAATGCCCCCCGGGAAGAAGGAAACTCGCAGCTCGTCGACGAGACTCCTCCTGTTTCGCCGCCCAGCCAGACCGTTGCACCGCCCAGCCGTCACGCCACGCCTCGGGGACCACAGCGTCGTCTGTGTAGACCGAGCGGACAAGGCTCGGGATCTCTGTCGGCACTGACACTTCCCGCCCACCGTGGTGGAGGTCCAAGGCGGCCCACGTCGCCGTGAGAATCGCGGGCGGGTAGATCGTCTCCATCGCTGAGTCGAACACCGGCGCAGTCTCGCCGCATCCTCCATCGTCCGCGCCCCTAACCCATACCTGCGGCACTCGGCCCCACGCAGGGCGGTCAGACAAGGGGCGATCGTGCCGGTAGACGCGGCCTGATCTCTGCAACAAGAGGTCCATTGGCGCGATGTCGGTGATCATGCCGTCGAAATCGAGGTCCAGCGATTGCTCCACCACCTGGGTGGCGACGACGACCCGGCGCCAAGGGCGCCCCTCACCCCCAGTCGCCCTCGGCCCCAGTTCCGCGACCAGAGCGGACTCCTGAGCGATACGGTCGCGCGCGATGAACCGCGAATGCATGAGCACGGCATCGTCTCCGACGAGCCCGCGTGCGAGGGCGTAGGCATGTTGAGCCCGGGCCACCGTGTTGCACACGACCACCAGGCACCCACCCTCGGTAGAGCAGGGGGCGAGCAGTTCCGCGAGCGTCGCATCGTCGTCTGACACGGGAGCGAAGCGCACCTCAGAGCGCCTGCCCGATGGGGCTGATGCGACGGCGCGCACGCCGGCGTCGTCCGCCGAGGTCAACACCGGGTATGCCACACCCAGGTCGGGGACGGCGTCGAGGGACGGAGCCCCCCGTTTCCCGGAGGCGTACGCACTCACAAGCTCATCCTTGACGGCGGGGGGCAGAGTTGCTGAGAGCAGGATCACCGGCACGCCGTATGCGCCGAGCCACTGGAGGGAACGAGCCAGGTATTGGTTCATGTAGGCGTCGTAGGCGTGGCACTCGTCGATGACCACCACCTTGGATGCGAGTCCCAAGTGCCGCAGCATCATGTGTTTCGACTGCAACGCCATGAAGAGCACCTGGTCCACCGTGCCCACCGCCACCGAGGAGAGAATGCCCTTCTTCCGCCCACTCATCCATTGATGCGCCACCACGGACTGCGACCCTGCCTCCGGTTCATCGAGACCCACACCGCGCGCTCCCATGCCGACGAGTGGCAAGCCGGCGGCTTCCTCATTGAGGGCGGCCTTCGAATGGGCGAGCACGAGCGAGACCGGTCCAGCGCCACCGAGGTTGCGCTCAGTCCACGCGCGCACCCTGTGGAAGAGCGCGTCCGACGTCGCCATCGTGGGGGCGGCCACGATGACACCGCTCCTCCCCGTGCGCTCCATCAGCACGTGCGCGGCCATCAGCGCGGCCTCCGTCTTGCCCACCCCCATGGGGGCCTCGATGCAGAGAAGGCCAGCCCCCTCCATTTCGCGCGCTGCGCGCAGGACGTCCTCCTGGACAGGCCACGGTCGCCGCCCATTCGGCCACGAGAAGGAGGACTGGTAGGCATCCACGGCCTCCGTGGGCAACGATCGGCCCTTGACCGCTCCCGTGAGCTCCAGGAAGCCCATTGCCCGGGTCAGACGTGCCGGTTCATCAACCTCAGCTGCCGGCGTCAGGGGGAAGAGGTCCGGGTTGGAAGCGATCCAGTCCGCCATGACGACAAGCCCGGTCAGCAGCATCTGGTGGAATGCGGTCACATCCCCTCGCAAGACCCGTTCCACCACGGCGCGCGCCCCGAGGCGCTCGGTCAGACCAGCCAGAAGCTCATCTTGGACCTCGGTCCAAGCGGGGGCCATTGCGCCCGCGGCTTCGGCCTTGCGCAGATGCGGCCGGGCAGAGGGCAGGCCGTGATGCGTGCCCGCGACGGAGGCAAGCGCGTCGGCGGCGGATCTTGACCGGGTGAGCCCTTCGCTCACCAACCATCGCTTCACGGCGACCTGGCTCCCCGCCGCGTGAGGGAACCAATCAGCAGGTCCCGCAGGCCTGACCAGGGGAAGGCCTGCGTCGCGGATTCGCATGGCGAACGCACTCCGGCTCGGGTCCGACATGAGCTGCGCGGCGAACGCTGGTGTCGCCTTGCCGACGTCATGCACACCCGCCAGCCAGGCCGCGAGCACCTCACCCTCACCCTGGAGCTCGAGATCGGTGTCCAAACGACTCCGAAGCCCATGGGCGAGCCAGTTGTTCCAGAGCCATTTCCCGACCGCAGCGCTATCGGTCAGGTGCCGTGGGAGGTCCAGCCACTCCTCCGGCTCCGCCCCTGTCTTCGCCCACAGGCTCAGAGCCTGCGGGGACCATCCGGCCCGCGGTGTCATGGCCCCTCCTTAACGTGTCCGGCCCAGCCGCTTTTCTCATGCACAGCTCCCGCGCATGCCTGACACTAGCGCCCACTTGTGTGGAGCGCCACAATTTTCCACCCCCAAACCCCCGTACACAATACTTTCTAGGTCTTGCCAGGGGGATTAGTGTCGTTCCTGGTAGAAGGTCATTAGGCCGAGCCGAGCACCGCCGTCCGCGGTGATGAGCCCTATTGCGTACGAGGGCGGGCGCGAGGGTCCGACTGCTCCCGGAGCCATCCGGGATCCCGCCCAGGATGTGACGGTGCCTCGACGGCGACGTCGTCGCGCGCCGCTCCACCCTCGCACCGGCGTCGGGCTCTCCCTACTGTGGGAGGTCAGCACCCGATCGAACCGAAGGAGAGATCCCCATGACCCGCACCGTGATCATCGGCGGCCACGGCAAGGTGGCCCTGCTCGCCGCACCCCTGCTGGCGGAGGCCGGCCACGACGTCGTCTCCCTCATCCGCAACCCCGACCACGCCGAGGACGTCCGCGCCGCCGGCGCCGAGCCGCTCGTCCTGGACATCGAGAAGGCGGACCAGGAGGAGCTGGTCCACGCGCTGCGCGACGCGGACAACGTCGTGTTCTCCGCGGGCGCCGGCGGCGGGGACGCCCAGCGCACCCGAGCCGTGGACCACGACGCCGCCGTCGCCAGCATGCGCGCCGCCGAGGCCGCGGGCGTGCGCCGCTACGTGATGGTGTCCTACCTCGGCGCGTCCCTGCACCACGACGTGCCCGAGGACGACCCCTTCTACACGTACGCGCAGGCCAAGGCCGAGGCGGACGAGGCACTGCGGGACTCCGGGCTGGCCTGGACCATCCTCGGCCCCGGCGCCCTGACCGAGGAGGAGGCGTCCGGCCGCATCACCGTGGACCCGGACCTCTCCGGCTCCGACGCCTCGCAGCGTGAGGCCAGCCGCGGCAACGTCGCCCGGGCGATCGTGGCCGTGCTCAGCGAGCCGGGCACGGTGGGCCGGAAGATCGACTTCGTGGACGGCGACGTGCCCGTGGCCGAGGCCGTCCGCGGCGACTGACGCGCCGCCAGCGCCGGGGACGGCCCCTCAGGCCAGGCCGAGGCGGCGGTCCACGGTGCCGAGCACGCCCATGAGCCCGGTGAAGCCGGCCAGGATCCCGGCGAGCACGACGCCCACGCTGCGGCGGCCGAGCCGCGGCACGTCGAGGAACGGGTACGGGTACCAGTCGATGCGGGGCCCGCGCGCCATGGTCACCGCCGCCCACATCAGCGGGATGACCGAGGCCAGCCCGGCGCGCCGCGGCGTGATCTGCCCGCGCGGGTCGAACAGCGCCCACACCGCCGGGGCGAGCACGGGGTTGACGATGTGCTGCAGCGCGTCGTTGAACCGGTAGAGGAAGGTGTCCTGTTCGCGGCCGCGCAGCACCGCGTTGTAGACGATCCCCGTGACCATCACCGAGCCGAGGCCGGCGGTGCGCACGGCCCAGAACGTGTCCGACGTGGGCGCCTCACGACGCGCGGCCAGCGTGAGCGACGTGCCCGCGACCAGCGCGTTGGACAGCCACGTGAAGTACGCCGGCTGGTTGAGGGCGTGCGACCAGCCCGCGGGGAAACCGCCCTGATAGCCGACGCCCGGGATCACCATGGAGTCCTTGGACATCCCGATGGGGAACGAGGTCAGGCACCCGATCAGCGGCAGTGCCCCCGAGACCTGCCACGCCAGGCGGCTCCGACGGTCCACCGGCGGCACGGGACGCGGCTGCAGCCGGGACACGACGGCGTGCGCGATCCGCTCACGGACCCCCTGCGGGGCGGGGCGGGTGCGGCGGACGGAGGGCAGGCTGACGCCCGCAGACCCGACCCCCTCCGCCCGGCGCCCGCGCGTCGCGACCGTGAAAGGCCACCACCATGGCACCGTCCCCCCTGTCCCGCCGCTCCCTCCTCGCCGGCGGGGGAGTCGGCCTCACCCTCCTGCTCGCCGCGTGCTCCACCGGCCCGGCCGGAGGCTCGGCCTCGTCCTCGTCTGCCGGTGCGTCGTCGTCGGACGCCGCGGGCGGGGACGCCGCGTTCCCCCGCAGCATCGAGCACGTCTACGGCACCACCGAGATCCCGCAGCGCCCGACCCGCGTGGCCACCGTGTCCTGGGTGAACCAGGACGTGACCCTCGCCCTCGGGGTGGTGCCGGTGGGCATGGCCGCCGTGGAGTTCGGGGGGAACGCGGAGAAGTCCACCGACTGGTTCGACGCGAAGCTCGCCGAGACCGAGGGCGCCCAGAAGCCCGTGCAGTGGTCCGAGGCCTCCGGCATCGACGCCGAGGCGATCGCCGCCGTGAAGCCGGACGTCATCCTCGCCGTCTACTCCGGCATCACGCAGGAGGACTACGACCGCCTCTCGAAGATCGCCCCCACCGTGGCCTACCCGAAGGACGTCCCCGCCTACGGCACCTCGTGGCAGCAGTCCACGGAGGTCATCGGCCGCGTGCTCGGCAAGGAGCAGGAGGCGGAGGAGCTCATCGCGGACCTCGAGCAGCAGATCAAGGACGCCGGCGAGAAGCACGCGGACCTCCAGGGCGCCTCCTTCGTCTACGGCACCATCGACCCCGCCGCCGCGGACCAGATCAGCATCTACACGGACGTGGACAACCGCCCGAAGTTCCTCGAGCTGCTCGGCATGGAGCAGGCGCCGGTGGTGACGGAGAACTCCCCGGAGGACCAGGCGTTCTTCTTCACGTGGTCGCCCGAGCGCGCGGACGAGCTGGAGTCGGACGTGTTCGTCTCCTGGGCCGCCCAGGACTCGGTCCGCGAGGCCATCGAGTCCGACCCCCTGCTGGGCTCGATCCCGGCCGTGAAGGCCGGCGCCCTCGTCCTGCAGACGGACGAGCAGGAGGTCCTCTCCGTCTCCGCGATCTCCCCGCTGTCCATCCCGTTCGCGCTCGAGAAGGTCGTCCCGCCGATCGCCGAGGCCGCGAAGACCGCGCAGGGCTGATCCCACCCCATGCCGTCCACGGCCCTCTCCTCCCCGGCCCGCGCCCGCGCGGGCGTGCTGATGGGCGCCCTGCCAGCGGCGCTGCTGCTGGCGACGCTCGTGGCCGGCGTCGCCCTCGGCGCGCGCACCGTGCCGGCGACGACGGCGCTCGACACCCTGGGCGCGGTCCTCACCGGGCACCCCGTGCCGGAGGGCATCGAGGCGGCGGCCGTGGCCTCCCGCGTGCCCCGCGTGGTGACGGGGGCGCTGGTGGGGGCGGCGCTGGCCGTGGCCGGCGCGGCCCTGCAGGGGGCCACCCGCAACCCGCTCGGCGACCCGGGGCTGCTCGGGCTCTCCGCCGGCGCGGGGCTGGCCGTGGCGGCGGGCATGGCGCTGGGCGTCGCCGGGTCCACGTTCGGGGTGCTGGCGCTGGCCGCCGTCGGGACGCTGATCGCGGCGGCGCTCGGCTACGCGGTGGCGGCGGCCGCCACGCGGAGAGGACGGACGCCCGGCGCCCCCTCCCCCATGGCGCTCGTGCTGGCCGGCGCGGCGCTCACCGCCGGCGCCACCGCCGGCACCACGGCGCTGCTCGTGCTCTCCCCCACGGTCCAGGACCGACTGCGGTTCTGGGCCGTGGGCACGGTGGCCCGCGCCGACCTCGGCGAGGCGCTCGCCCTGGCGCCCGTGATCGCCGTCGGGCTGCTGGCCGCCGTCGCCGTGGCCCCCGGGCTCGACGCCCTCGCCCTCGGCGACGACCTCGCGCACGGCCTGGGCGGGCGCCCGGAGCGGGTGCGCGCGGTGCTGCTGGGCGCGGTCGTGCTGCTCACGGCCGCGGCGGTGGCGCTGGCCGGGCCGGTCGGGTTCGTGGGGCTGCTCGTGCCCCACGCGCTGCGCCGTCTGCGGCCGCCGAGCACGCGGGCCCTGATGGTCGGCTGCGCCCTGTGGGGCGCCGTCCTCGTGATCCTCGCGGACCTCGCCGGGCGGCTCGTCGTGGCGCCCGGGGAGATCCACCTCGGGGTGACCACCGTCCTGCTCGGCGTGCCCGTGCTGCTGGCGCTGCTGCGCCGCCCGGGGGTGGCCGCATGAGCCTCCAGCGCACCGCCTCGGACGACGTCGTCGCCCGCCTGCGCCGCTCCGACCGGCGCCGCCTCGGATGGGCCTGTGCGGGCCTCGCCGTGGCCGTGCTGGCCCTCGCCCTGCTGCGCGTGGTGTGGGGCGCGTACCAGGTGACCGTCCCGGACCTCGTGCGGATCCTGGGCGGGGAAGTGATCCCGGGAGCGAGCTTCATCGTGCTGGAGGAGAAGCTGCCCCGCGCCGTGGCCGCGGTGCTCACCGGCGCCGCCCTGGGCGCGGCCGGCGCGCTCTACCGGCGCACGCTGCGCAACCCCCTGGCCTCGCCGGACATCCTGGGCGTCACCCAGGGCGCCGCGGCGGCGGTCGTGCTGGGAATGCTGGCGACCGCCGGGCAGACCGGCGGAGGATCGGACCTGATGCGCGCCGCCACGGCACTGATCGGTGGCCTCGCGGCGGTGGTCGCCGTGTTCGCCACGGCCCGCTCGGTGGGCGGCGAACGGTTCGTCGTGGCCGGCATCGCGGTGGCGGCGGCGGGCCAGGCCGTGGTGGCCGGGGCCATGCTCTCGCTGGCCCAGCACGACCTGCAGTCAGCCACCGTCTGGATCGCCGGCTCGCTCAACGGCGTCACGTGGAGGCGCATCGCGCTGCTCGCGGGCGTGCTCGTGGCCGCCCTGCCGCTGGCGGGGGTGCTGCACGCGCGGCTGGCCCCCGCCGACGTCGGCCCGGACCTCGCGCACGCCCTCGGCGCCCGGCCGCGCCCCACCTCGGCCGCGGCGCTGGGGCTCGGCGCGGTGCTGGCCGCCGTGGCGACCGCCGTCGTGGGGCCGCTGGCGTTCGTGGCGCTGCTGGCCACCCCGGTGGCGCGCGGGCTCACCCGCGGCCTGCCCTCCCTGCCCGCCGCGGCGCTCACGGGCGCCGCGCTCGTGCTGCTCGCGGACCTCGTGGCCGGCGAGGCCGTCCCCCTGCTCACCGGCGCCGCCCTGCCCACCGGTGTGCTCACCGGCGCCGCCGGCGCCCCGCTCATGCTCTGGCTGCTGCTGCGCCAGGGCCGGACCCCAGGAGGCGTGCGCTCCGCATGACCGCTCCCCCGCTCACCGTCCCGTCCCCCGCCGCACCGCGCGCCGGGGCCGCCGACGACGTCGCGATCCGCCTGCGCGGCCTGACGCTCGGCTACGGCCCGGCCTCGGCACCGCCGATCGTCGAGGACCTCGACCTGGACGTGCCCGCCGGGCGCGTCACCGCGATCATCGGCGCCAACGGCTGCGGCAAGTCCACGCTGCTGCGCGGCCTGACCCGCCAGCTCGTCCCGCGCGCCGGGAGCATCGAGGTGCTCGGCCGGGACGCCGCCCGCGTGTCCGCGCGCGACTACGCCCGCACCGTGGCGCTGCTGCCCCAGCATCCCGTGGCGCCCGAGGGCATGACGGTGGCGCAGCTCGTGGCGCGCGGCCGTCACCCACACCGCGGGCTCCTGGGCGGCCGGGCGGCCGGCGACGACGCCGCGATCGCCTCGGCGCTCGAGCGCACCGACCTCGGCGAGCTCGCTGAGCGCGAGGCCGGCACGCTCTCCGGCGGGCAGCGGCAGCGGGCGTGGCTCGCCCTCGTGCTCGCCCAGCAGACCCCGGTGGTGCTCCTCGACGAGCCCACGAGCTACCTCGACCTCAGCCATCAGGTGGAGGTGCTCGACCTGGTGCGCGCGCTCCCGGACCCGCGCGGCGGGGGCCGGGCGACCGTCGTCGCGGTGCTGCACGAGCTGAACCTGGCGGCGCGCAGTGCGGACCACATCGTGGCGATGGCCGCGGGCCGGGTGGTGGCGCAGGGCACGCCGGGCGAGGTGATCGTGCCGGAGGTGCTGGCCGAGGTGTTCGGCCTGGACGCGGACGTGGTGGCCGACCCGCTGCTGGGCCACCCCGTGGTGCTGCCGCGGGGGGACGGGGACCGCCGATGAGCGCCGACGGCATGATCGTGGCGCACACGCGCGTGGTGTCCGTGGAGCAGCCGTGCCGCGGGTTCCGGCGGATCGTGCTGGCGGGCCCGGACCTGGAGGCCGCCAGCGGGGACCTGCTGGGACTGCTGCCGCCCGGCGTCGCCGACCTGCACGCCCTGTACCGGGGCGCGCGGCCGCGCCGGGACGCCTATGTGAAGCTGCTGATCCCCCCGCCGGGCGGGACGTCGGCGGACCCGGACCTGTCCGCCGGGTTCCGCGCCGGGTTCCTGGCCATCCCCGAGGAGGAGCGCGGCTGGATGCGCACGTACACGGTGCGCTCGGCCGGGCTCGTGCGGCTCGACGGGCGGCAGGTGCCCTCGCTGACCGTGGACGTGGTGCTGCACGGCGACCCGGACGACCCCGCCGACCCGCATCAGGGGCCGGGCCTGCGCTGGGCGCGCGCCGTCCAGGCGGGGGACGCGGTGAACGTGCTGGTGCCCTCGGCGGAGGCGCCGGCGTGGTCCGGCTGGCGGCAGACGGGGGCGCACCGGGTGCTGGCCGTGGGCGACGAGACCGCCGTCCCCGCCCTGGTGTCCGTGGCGGAGGAGCTCGCGGACCCGTTCGGCGGGTTCGACGGCGAGGCGGACCTCGTGCTCGAGCTGCCCCACGACGGGCAGGCCGCCGACCTCATCGCCGAGCGCCTGGCCGTCCCCGAGCCGTGGGACTGGCGGGCCGTCACGGAGCTGGCGGACCGGGGCCGCGTGCGCCTGCACGTGGGCCGCCGGGCGCCGGGGGCGCCGTCGGGGTCCTGGGCGCACGCCCGCCTCGCCGCCCTGCTGGGCGTGGACCCCGACGACGCCGGCGGGCCGGTCCCGCCGCCCGCGGCCTCCGCCGAGCGCGAGTGGACCGTCGCCGCCCTCGAGGCCGACGAACGGCCCGAGGCCTACGTGTTCCTCGCCGGGGAGTCCGCGATGGTGCGCGCCCTGCGCCGGCTCAGCGTGGGCCCCGGCGGCGTGCCGAAGAAGCACGTCTCCTTCATGGGCTACTGGCGGGAGGGCCAGGCGGAGAGCTGAGGAGTGGGGTGGCGGTGGAGCGCCGCTCGTGGGAGCACGCCATCCAGGCCATGGCGGCTGGCGCCGGCACCGGCCCATCCCTACTCGCGCGGGGAGCACGCAGGAGAGTCCGGCGCGGCCCTCTGGCGGGAGGGCTCATCCCCGCTCGCGCGGGGAGCACGGATCACGAGGGTGCAGACGTTGGCGGTGTTGGGGCTCATCCCCGCTCACGCGGGGAGCACGCGGACGGCCCGGACGCTGACCGGCTCATGGACGGCTCATCCCCGCTCGCGCGGGGAGCACCCTGCTCGATCCTCACCATGTGCGGGTTGAGGAGGCTCATCCCCGCTCGCGCGGGGAGCACGTCTCACGGGGATACGACGGGAACGGGGTGTGGGGCTCATCCCCGCTCGCGCGGGGAGCACCCGGCCCGTTGGCTTGAGCTGGATCACCCCCAGGGCTCATCCCCGCTCGCGCGGGGAGCACGCGATGTTCGTCGCAGCCTCATCAGCGGTCAGGGGCTCATCCCCGCTCGCGCGGGGAGCACAAGCTGCGACACCTCGAGCAGGGGCCACCGTGGGGCTCATCCCCGCTCGCGCGGGGAGCACAAGCCCGGCACACCAGGGTTCGCGCACCACCTGGGCTCATCCCCGCTCGCGCGGGGAGCACTGCATCCCGTTGGTCGGGGACGGCATCCGGAAGGGCTCATCCCCGCTCGCGCGGGGAGCACCAACGGGATCCGCTTCTTCCTGTGCGATGACTTGGCTCATCCCCGCTCGCGCGGGGAGCACACTCGTCATCAGGGAGATTCAGCACCAGGGGCTCATCCCCGCTCGCGCGGGGAGCACCCGGGCAGCTCCCGCACCTCGTTCCTCCGCGCGGGCTCATCCCCGCTCGCGCGGGGAGCACTCGCACGGCACGCCGTGGTACGCCGCCGCGACCGGCTCATCCCCGCTCGCGCGGGGAGCACTTTCCGCGAAGCGGATGCAGCCCGGCGACATGGGGCTCATCCCCGCTCGCGCGGGGAGCACTCCATGATCTGCCCACGGGTGGGGTGGTCGAGGGGCTCATCCCCGCTCGCGCGGGGAGCACACCATGAACACCACACAGAAGACCCCGACCGAGGGCTCATCCCCGCTCGCGCGGGGAGCACAAGCTGAAGCCGATCTTCAACGCGGTCGGGGACGGCTCATCCCCGCTCGCGCGGGGAGCACTTGTCTCCGAGGTCGGCGACGACGAGGCCGCAGGGCTCATCCCCGCTCGCGCGGGGAGCACCATTTGTTCGGCGCGGGCTTGGTGGATGGCGCGGGCTCATCCCCGCTCGCGCGGGGAGCACGCGTCGGTGACGGCGTCCACGAGGGCCTGTGGGGGCTCATCCCCGCTCGCGCGGGGAGCACTAGGGCGTGTCTGAGAATAGATGCACGAGTCAGCTGAGACCCTGGGGACATGTCCCGGTTCCAGATGCTCTCTGACACCCAATGGGAGTTGATCGCCCCGATGCTCCCGACCCGGACCGGCCGCGC
>NZ_JABFAY010000016.1:111938-131637 GCF_017168495.1 Micrococcus sp. KRD096
GAGACCGCCCATTCTCACATGAACAGCAGTTGAACGAAAGGGGGCGAGACGGAGAACACCGCCGCGCCCCCCTCCTGCCCGCCCCGCCGCCTCAGTGGGCGCCGGCCTCCTCCAGCGGCAGGATGCGCTCCGGATCCTCGACCTCCACCCGCACGCCGTCGGCCTGCAGCCGGCGCACGCCCTCGGCGATCAGCCGTCGGCCGACGTCGTCGATCCGGTCCACCCGCGTGAGGTTGAGCACCACGGTGCGGATGGGCCCGTCGTTCTCATCTCGGGCGGCCACGGCGGCGGCCTCGTGCACCGCACCGCCGCTGGTCGCGGCCGAGAGCGCCGCGCTGTCCGCCGCGGCCTCCTGCCACCGCGGGTAGACGGCGGCGTCCCACCCGGTGCCGGGCTTCTCCGCACCGGTGCGCAGGTCCGTGAGCGCGTCCAGCACCGCCTCGGCGCCGCCGAACCGGATCACGCCCTGCAGGTGCAGGAACACGCGGTCACCCTCGCGTTCCACGAAGCGCACGGCGGTGCCGCCCAGGCTGTCCCCGTCCATGAGATGCAGCCGGAAGTCCTCGGAGAGGCGGCGGCACGCCAGCACGCCGCGCGCCGAGTTGCCCACCTCGTCCAGGCGCGGCGAGAACACGCCGATCCCCACGCGGCCCGGCAGCGCGCCGAGCACACCGCCGGCCACCCCGGACTTGGCCGGGATCCCGACGTCGGCGAGCCACTGCCCGGCGGCGTCGTACATGCCGGAGGAGGTCATCACGGACACCACGCGCCGCGCCACGATGTACGGCAGCATCCGCTCTCCCGTCATCGGGTGGATGCCGCCGGTCGCCAGACACGCGCCCATCACAGCGAGGTCCTTGGCGGTGACGAGCACGGCGCACTGCGCCACATACCCGGCCACGATCTCCTCGGCGGAGTCCTGCAGCACCCCGTAGCTGCGGAGCATGTGCGCCAGGGAGAGGTTGCGGTCCGAGACCGCCATCTCGGACTCGTACGTCTCCCAGTCCACCGAGAGCCGACGCCCGGCGAGCAGGGACATGATCTCCACGGCCCGGTCCAGCCGCTCCTTCCGGCTCGCCTCCGGTCCCACGAGCAGCTGGTGCACCGCGAGCGCGCCGGCGTTGATCATGGCGTTGTCCGGGCGGTGCGACTCCGCCTCGAGGGAGAGCTCGTTGAAGGCCTCGCCCGAGGGGTTCAGCCCCACCTGCCGGTCCACGGCGGCGAAGCCCCGGTCCACGAGCGCGGCCGCGTACGTGAACGGCTTGGACGCGGACTGGATGGTGAACTCCACGTCCGCGTCGCCCGCGCAGTGCAGCCGCCCGGTGGGGGTGGCCAGCGCGATGCCGAAGCGGTCCGGGTCCGCCTCCGCGAGCACGGGGATGTACTGGGCCGTCTCGCCCGGGTTCACGGCGCCGAGGTCGGTGATCAGGCTTGCGAGGTAGTCGGGGATCGGGTGTCTCATCTCAGGCCTCCCAGCGCAGGCAGGTCAGGGGCTCGCCGCCGGGCACGGGCACGTGGCCGGTGGCACGGAAGCCGAGCCGCTCATAGAACGGGACGGTGGCGGGCACGGACGCCTCGAGGTGCACGGGCAGCCCCGCCGCGCGGCGCTGGCCGTGGCGCACCAGCGCGCTCGCCGCCCCGCGCCCGCGGGCGGACGGGACGGTGCCGACCTCCTCAAGGTACCAGTGCCGGCCTGCCGGGCGGGCCCGCTCGCAGGCGGCCTGGATCCGCTTCAGGGCGAGGGTGTGGCGGCCGTGGACGGCGACGGCGGTGGGCAGCCCCGCCAGCAGGCCCGGCACGTCGACCCCGCGGGGTGCGGCGGGGGAGGTCCACACGGCAGCGCCGAGCAGCGTGCCATCGTCGGCGTCCACGGCGACGTCCACGGCGCCGAGCGGGGCGCCGTCGGCCCCCGCGCGCAGCCCGTGGCGCACGGCGGCGGTGAACTTGCGCTCGAGGCGGGCCTCGCGCCGGTCCTCGGGCACGAGCCCGAGCGTGTACGGGTCCGTGGCGAAGGCCTCGGCGAGGACGGCGCCCACGCGGCGGGCGGTGTCCTCGCGGGCTCCACCCGGGCGCAGGGTGAGCACGTGGACGCGGGGGCGCGGCGCAGCGGGGTCCGGGGAGGTCATGGTCGCCAGTCTAGGGACGGGGCCGGGCGCGTCATCGGACCGGCCGACGCACGTTCCACCCCGTGTGATCGGCGACACTGGTGGACATGGACTCCTCCGCACCCCTCGACCCGACCCGCGCCGCCCCGCCTGCCGCGGACGCCCCGCCCGCCGACGTCGTCGCCCGCCTGCAGGCGGAGCTGCCCGGCCGCGTGGACGTCTCCGCCGCCGCACTCGAGGCCGCCCGGGCGGACCGCTCGGGGCATCGCTCCCCCGCCGCGCCGCTGGCCGTGGTCCGCGCGCGGACGGTGGAGGACGTGCAGGCCGCGTGCCGGATCGCGCACGGGACCCGCACCCCGCTGGTCACCCGCGGAGCGGGCACGGGGTTGGCCGGCGGCGCCGTCGCGGGGGCGGGCGAGATCGTCCTGGACATGACCGCGATGGACCGGATCCTGGAGGTCTCCCCCGCGGACCGCGTGGCCGTCGTCGAGCCGGGGATCCTCAACGGGGCGCTGAACGCCGCGCTCGCCGAGCACGGGCTGTGGTGGGCCCCGGACCCCGCGTCGAAGGACATCTCCACGGTGGGCGGCAACATCGCGATGAACGCCGGCGGGCTGCTGTGCGCCAAGTACGGCGTCACGCGCGAGGCGGTGCTGGGCCTGGACGTGGTGCTCGCGGACGGCACCCTGCTGCGGCTGGGCCACCGCACCGTCAAGGGGGTGACCGGCTACGACCTGGTCGCGCTGATGATCGGCTCGGAGGGCACGCTCGGCGTGATCGTGGGCGCGACGCTGGCGCTGCGGCCGGCCGTGCGCGGCGTGCCCGTGACGCTCGGCGGGTTCTTCCCGGACGTCGTCGCGGGCGCCGCCGCGGCCGAGGCGATCACCGGGGCCGGTCACGTGCCCGCCCTGATGGAGCTGATGGACGAGGCGACGCTCGCCGCGGTGCGCGCGCACGCGGGGCCCGAGCGCGGGGCCGCCCTGCCCGAGTCCGGCGCGTTCCTGCTGGTGCAGGCCGACGGCGCCGGCGCCGAGGCGGACGGGGAGGCCATGGCCGCCCTCATGCGCGCCCGCGGCGGGGACGTCACCGTGACCGTGGACCCCGCCGAGGGGGAGGCCCTCATGGCCCTGCGCCGCACCGCGTTCCCCGCGCTCGAGCGCCTCGGCACCCCGCTCGTGGAGGACGTGGCCGTCCCGCGCAGCCGCATGGCCGAGATGTTCGCGCGGATCCGTGAGATCGAGGCACGCACCGGCGTCGCCATCCCCACCACGGCCCACGCCGGGGACGGCAACCTGCACCCGATCCTGCTGTTCGGCGCGGCGGCGCAGGTGGGCGGCGCGGCCGAGGACGCCGCGTCGATCCCGGCGGACGTGTGGGAGGCCGCCGGCGAGCTGTTCCGCGCGGGCCTGGAACTCGGCGGCACGCTCACCGGCGAGCACGGCGTGGGCCTGCTCAAGCGCGCGTTCCTGCGGGACGAGCTCGGCGACGCCCAGCACGACCTCCAGCAGCGCATCAAGGCCGTGTTCGACCCGCACGGCATCCTCAACCCAGGAAAGGTGTTCACCCCGTGACGCAGCCGACCACCCCCGAGACCCCCGCCGACGCCGGCACGCCGACCCCGTTCGAGGTCGGGCTGCAGCTGCGCTGGTCCGACGAGGACCGCTACGGCCACGTCAACAACGCCCGACTGCTCACCCTCACCGAGGAGGCGCGCGTGCGCGCCCTGGCCGCGTGGGCCACGACGACGGCGTCCCCGGACGTCCAGCGCGTCGTGCGGTCCATGGAGGTCCAGTACGAGGCGCCCGTGGTCTACGCCGGGCCCGAGGTGACGGCGCGGGTGTGGATCCTGCGGATCGGCCGGACGTCCTTCACGCTGCGCCACGAGCTGTGGCAGGACGGGCGGCGCTGCGTGCTGTGCGACGCCGTGTTCGTGCAGGTGGACCCGGCGGCCGGGCGGCCCGTGGCCGTCTCCGACGAGGAGCGTGCCGCCTTCGAGCGCGTGCTGATCCCCGCCGAGGACTGACGGGCCGCCGTCGGGCCTGTGGACGGCCAGCCGTCTCGCAGGATCCCGCCGTAGGCTTTGAGGCCATGGAGCAGGACCCTTCCCCGGACGCGCCCGCGCCCTCGGCGGACGTCGAGGCGCTGCGCGGCACCCCCGTGTCCGAGTTGACGCAGCTCACCCCCGCGGCGTCAGGGGCGCTGGAGCGGCTGCGCCGAGACGTCGAGCGCTTCGACCTCGAGTACCGTTCGGCCCTGCTCCAGGTGGAGGCGCGGCTCGAGGTGCTGCGGGACGAGTTCACACACCTGCACGACTACAACCCCATCGAGCACATCGTCACGCGGGTGAAGTCGCCGGAGTCGATCCTGCGCAAGGCCTCCGCCCGCGGGCTGTCCCTGGACCTGGACGCGCTGCGCACCAACGTCACGGACATCGCCGGGGCGCGCGTGATCGTCAGCTTCGCCCGGGACGTGTACCGCGTGTTCCGCCAGTTCACGCAGCAGCCGGACATCCGGGTGCTCGAGGTGGAGGACTACATCTCCCGACCCAAGCCCTCCGGCTACCGCAGCCTGCACTGCCTCGTGCAGGTGCCGATCCACCTGTCCACCGGCACGATCCAGGTGACCGTGGAGATGCAGTTCCGCACGAGCGCCATGGACTTCTGGGCCACGCTCGAGCACAAGATCAACTACAAGTTCGACGGCGGCGTGCCCCCGGACATCGCGACCGAGCTCGTGGCCGCCGCCCGCGTGGCCGCGGACCTGGACACCCGCATGGAGCGGCTGCATGACCAGGTGCAGGAGACCGACAGGGACGACGACGCCGCCGCGGCCTGGGAGGACGACGGCGGTCCCGCCTTCGAGGACGAGCCGGCGGCGGGGCCGGACGGCACGGATCCGGGCGAGGCGCGGCCGGGTGACGACGCGCCCGGCGCGTCCACCGTCTGAGCCCCTCCGTCCACACCCGGCGGGCCGCGTGCACAGG
Organism: Micrococcus sp. KRD096; assembly: GCF_017168495.1. Lineage (NCBI taxonomy): Bacteria > Bacillati > Actinomycetota > Actinomycetes > Micrococcales > Micrococcaceae > Micrococcus > Micrococcus sp. KRD096. The sequence goes on from NZ_JABFAY010000016.1 coordinate 117,027, forward strand.
GTTCTCCACAGAGTTGTCCACAGGTGTGGATGAGTCACATGCGTGTGATCCACCGAAGCAGAGCAGGGTGTGACCGCAGACCAGGGAGGACATGCGGAGGGAGCGGCTGCCGGTAGCCTGAGCCGATGCCCTCCACCGCCGTGCCGCCGCGCGACTCCGGCGCCGCCTCCACCCTGCCCGCCCGCACCGGGCACCGCGGGGTGTCGATCCTGCGCACCGCCGCCCTCGTCCTCGTCGTGGCGGCGTTCGTGTGGCTCGCACTCACCGTGCGCCTGCCCGGCGTGGACGAGCTGCGCGCCCAGCTGGACGGCTTCGGCTGGTGGAGCTGGCTCGCGTTCACCGTGCTGTACGCGGCCGTGGCGCTCACCCCCATCCCCGTGACGATCATGGCGGTCACCGCCGGTGTGCTCTTCGGCGCGATCGAGGGGACGGTGCTGTCCGTGGTCGGGGCCCTGCTGGGCTCGCACGGGGCGTACGGCATCGCGCGCGCGGTCGGGCGCGAGGTGGTCCTGCGCTGGCTCGGCCGCCACGCCGCGACCGTGGAGCGGCGGCTCGAGGACACCGGGTTCCTCGCCCTGCTGACCCTGCGCGTCGCCCCGGGGCTGCCGTACTGGCCCGTGAACTACGGGGCGGGCGCGCTCGCCGTGCCGCTGGGGATCTTCGCCGGCTCCACCGCGGTCGGCGTGATCCCCGGGCAGCTCTCCCTCGTGGCGATGGGGGCGTTCGCGGTGCGCCCGGGCGTCGTGAACGGCGTGCTGCTCGGGGTGGGCTGGCTCGCCGTGGGCGGTCTGACCCTGTGGGCGGTGCGGCGCTGGCGACGGGCAGCCCGGGCCGCGGAGGGGCCGGCGGGCTCGGAGGGGCCGGAAAGCCCGCGGAGTGGTCAGGACACGCCGTCTCCGCGTGCGCGACGCGGCGTGTCGTGACCACTCTGCGCCGGACGTCAGCCGAGGGTTGTGTACCGCACGCCGAACTTGCTGCTGACCTGCAGGAACACGAGCACGTCCGTGCCGCGCGCGTAGGCGGGCATGCCGTACCAGGTGCGGGGTTCGAGCTCCGGGGCCGCCTCCGTGACGATCCGGTGCACCGCCACCGCCATGGCGCGGTCCTGCTCGGGCATCTCCTCGATCTTCGCCAGCAGGTCCTGCAGGGCGTCGGCCTTCTTCTTCCCGCCGCGCTGGGCGCGCAGCTCCTGCGCACGCTCGGCGATCGCGGCCTGCTCCGCGGCGCTGAAACCGGTGGACTCGGTCATGGTGCCTCCTGGGGTGCGGGGACGGGTCCTGCCCGGGTCTCAGCCCCGACGGCCCAGGCGACCGAGCAGGCGGGTCTGCCGGTCGGCGTCGTCGGCCACGGGGACGGGCTCGCCCAGGATGCCGGGCGTGTAGGCGGCGTCGCCGAACAGTTCCAGCGACTCCTCCACGCAGTCGATCTCCGCGTCCGTGAACCGCGCGTCCACGCCCTGCGAGCGGGCCAGGTCCCAACGGTGCACGATCACGTCGAACGCGTGGAAGCGGATCAACGCCTCGCCCACGGGCATCTCCCCGAGCGCGGTCTTCATGGGCCGCATGATGAACTCCTCGTCACCGGCGAGGGCGGACAGGGCGGCGGCGTGCTTGGCCCACTGGGTGGCCAGCTGCTGGCGGGACCCGTCGAAGAGGGGCACCTCCCGGCCCTGGCGGGCGGCGAAGTCGCGCTGGCCGGCGATCACGTGGTCCAGCAGGTCCAGCGCGTCCCAGCCCTCACACGGGGTGGCGGCGTCCCAGTCCCGCACCTCCCGGACGACGGCGGTGAACGGCTCGGCGGCCGCGTTCCAGCGGGCCTCGACCTCGGTGGCGGGGATGGACATGGTGCTCTCCTCAGGGTCGCGGGGTTCTCGGGGCCGCGGCGGGCGACGACGGCGCCGGGCTCGGCTTCTTCGGGCCGCGGATGGACTCGGGGCGGGCCGGGTCCAGGACGGACCGGGGGTCGAAGAACTCCTCCAGCACGGGCCGCTCGCCCGAGACGGCCGCGGCGAGGCTGATGCCGTCCACGTTGATGCGCGAGCCGCGGTAGTAACCGGGCTCGAGCTGGCCCCACGCCTTGGAGGTGCCGTCCACGAGGAAGAAGGAGCGGTAGCCGAGCTCGCGGAAGTAGCGGTACCGCTCGTTGTCCTCCGTGTACGTGCCGGGGCCGGTGACGTCCGCGCCGAACGGGTAGATGAGCATGTCCGTGGGGCCGAGGATCGGCTCGACCTCCTCGTGCCAGTGCCTCATGTCGAACTCGAGCTCCTCCATGGTCAGCTTCGGCACCGTCCGGTGGCCCCACGTGTGGGAGGCGAACTCCCAGCCGCTGTCCTTGAGCGCGTCGGCAACCTCGGTGGCGGCCGCGACGTCGGCGTCGAACGTGGGGCTGTCCCCGAACTCGCGGGCCGAGGTGCGGTAGCCGAACACGCCGTCGTAGCCGGTCATGGCGAGCACGCCGCGGGCGCCGTTGAGGCTGAAGTCCGGGTGCTCGGCGAGGAAGTCGTCCAGGCGCGGGACGACGTCGAACGCCCCGATGTGCGTGGTGCCCTCGGCGTCCGTGTACTCGTTGCGGACGCGGCCGTCCTCGGCCACGATCAGGCGGTCCGCGAAGCCGTCGCCGTCCATGTAGAGGTAGTACGAGCAGTCGTCCAGGGAGAGGATCAGCGGGGTGCGACCCTCGGGGACCATGAGGGTCTTCGGGCGGACGACGTCGTCCTCGCCCACCTCGTACAGCTCGTGCGGGGAGACCAGCACGTAGCCGCGCTCGTAGACCTGCCGGATGACGGCGTCGAACTCGTCCACCGTGACCATGAAGTCCAGGTAGCCGCCGGCCTTGTCGTCGCCGTCGAAGGCGCGGGCCGGGTCCACCACGAGGGAGTGGAAGAACAGGTGCGGAACCCGGGCCACGTCCGACCAGGCCACCGGTTCGCCGGCGGCTACCTGGACTTCATGGTCACGGTCCCAAGGCCGCCCGGCCCGAGACCACCCCTGCCGGGCGGGCGGGCGGAGGTGGGAACCGGCCGGGCATGGGAGGCTGGCCGGCGGCGGGGCTCGATCCGCCGTAGACGGCCCAGAGTGGTCACGCGGACGACCCGAGCTCGGCGCGGACCGTGTTCGACCGCTTCGTGTTCAGCAACCACATCCGCAGCTTCAGCGTCGACTGAGCCCCGGCTGGGAGGCACCTTCGACGCGCGCCGACGCACGCGCCCCTCGTGCCGTGCCGCATGCCACACTGGCGAGCGTGACCCGACGTCCGGATGCACCGCCCCCGGTCGACCCGCGCACGCGTGCGGCCCTGCGCGCCGTGCTCACGGTCCTGGCCGTGATGGCGGTGCTGTTCGCCGCCGTCGTGCTGATGCTGGCCTACGGGCCCGCCCGCTGAACCCGTCCTTCCCGATCCAGGAGCAGCCATGTCCCCCGCGGACCCCACCGCCGACGTCGCGGCCCGACCGGCCGGCCCCGCCGCGGTGGCCGAGGCCTTCGCGGCCGCCTGGAACGCCGCCGACGCCGACGCGCTCGCCGAGCTGTTCGCCGAGGACGCGGACTTCGTGAACGTGGTGGGCGTGTGGTGGACGCGGCGGCGGCAGATCCGGGTGAACCACGCGCTCGGCTTCCGCTGGATGTTCCCGGCCTCCCGGCTCGTGCTCGGGCAGGTGCGCGTGCGCGAGCTCGGGGACGTGGCGGTGGTGCACGCGCCGTGGACCATGACGGGGCAGACCGCGCCCGACGGCGACGAGGCCGGCGAGCGCACCGGCGTCCTGCTGCTCGTGGTGCGCCGCACCGAGGCCGGGGCGTGGGAGGCGGTAGCCGGGCAGAACACGGACTCCGTGCCCGAGGCGCAGACCCACCTGGCCGACGACGACGGGCTGGCCGCGGTGCACTACCACCCGTCGGCGTGGATCGATCCCGACGACGACCCCGACGGCCCGGAGGCCTGCTGAGGGGCGGTGGGCTCACTCCACCGTCAGCAGCCGCACCCAGTCGTCCTCGACGCGCTCCCCGCCGACCACGAACTGCCGCGCCCCGATCGTCGCGAAGCCAAGGCGCTCGTAGAACCGGTTGGCCCGTGTGTTCTGCGCGTTCGTGCCGAGCCACACGTGCCGGAACCCCAGCCGCCGCAGCCGCTCGACGCCGTCGTGCACGAGGGCCTCGGCCAGCCCGGTGCCGCGCCCCTCGGCGAGCACGTACAGCTTCGAGAGGTGGCCGGCCGGCACGTCGCCGAGCCGCTCCGTGACGGGTGCCTCGGGGGCCGCGGCGGTCTCGTACATGGCGTAGCCGAGCAGGGTCTCCGGGGCGTCGGCCGCGGCGCCCACGAGCACGATCCGCTCCGGGTCCGCGATCCACGCGGCCACGGCGGCCTCACTCAGGTGCAACGCGATGTGCGCCTCCACCGCGGCACGCGGCAGCGAGGCCGGGGAGGCGTCCGGGAAGGTGGCCGCGGCGATCGCGGCGATCGCGGGCGCGTCCTCGGGGCGGGCCGGACGGACGACGGCGGCGCGGGGTGCGGAAGTCATCCCCGCTCAGGCCTGCAGCGCGGGGTGCAGGTCCTTCATGCGGAACCGACGCCGGCGCCGCACCACGAGCACGTCCAGGGCGAGCGCCGCCGCCCCGATGCCCATCAGCACGACCACCGGCACCCAGAAGCGCTGGTCCGGACCGCCGGAGATCGCGTTGCGGAACGCCTCGATGGAGTAGCTCATCGGCATGAACGGGTGCAGCGCCTGGAAGAAGCCGGGCAGCACCTCGGCCGGGTAGGTGCCGCCGGTGGAGGCCAGCTGCAGGACCAGCAGGACCAGCAGCAGCGCCGAACCGGGGGTGCCGAGCGCCGTCTGCACCAGGTGCGCGATGAGGGAGAACACCACGGCCACGAGCACCGTCAGGGCCACGGCCCGCACCGGGTGCACGGGGGCCAGGCCCAGCGGCAGCGTCGCGGCGAGCATGAGCAGGCCGCCGCCCACGGCCACGATGCCCACGGGCAGCCACGCGGCCAGCGCGATCGCCACCGGGTTGCGGCGCCCGGCCAGCAGCCGCCCGCTGATGGGCCGCATGATGTTGAACGCGGCGATGCCGAACACCCACAGGGCGATGGAGAAGAACATCGGCGCCATGCCGCGGCCGTAGACCTCCGCGGAGTTGTCCACCTGCATCACGGCCTCCACGGGCCGGGACATCACCAGGGCGGCCTCGTCCCGCTCGTCCTCGGTCAGGGCGGGGACGCGGTCGACGCCGTCGGAGAGCCCGGAGGCGAGCTCGTGGGCGCCGTCGTCGAGGGTGCCGAGGCCGGCGCGCAGCTCCCCGGCGCCGTCCTGGAGCTGGGCCAGGCCGCCGTCGAGCTCGGTCGCGCCGGACTCCAGCTGCCCCGCACCGTCCTGCAGGGTCAGCGCCCCGTCGTGGAGCGCGGCGTTGCCCTCGGCGAGGGTGGTCGCCCCGTCCGTCAGCTCGCCGAGGCCGGACTGCAGCTCCCCGGCGCCGTCCTGGAGCTGGGCCAGGCCGCCGTCGAGCTCGGTCGCGCCGGAGCCCAGCTGCTCGAGGCCGTCCGCGAACTTCCCGGCGCCGTCGGCGAGGGAGTCGGCCCCGTCCTTCGCCTCACCGATCCCGCCCTGCAGCTTCTCGGCGCCCGCGGCCACGGCGTGGGCGCCGTCGTTGAGGTCCGTCAGATCCGCCTTGGCGGAGGCGGCGACGTCGTCCTCGGCGAAGCCCTGGACGCGCTCGTTGGCGGCAGCGGAGGTCGCGGCGGCCTCCTCGGCGCGGCCGGCGACGGCGGTCACCCGCTCGTCCGCGCCGGTGAGCGCCTCCTGGAGCGCGGCGTACTGCTCGGACTCGGCGAGCGTCGGGTCCTCTTCGGCGAGCGCGGCCAGGGCGGCCTGCGCATCGGCGATGCGGGCGCCCGCGCCGTCCTCGGCCGTGCCGGCCACCTCGGCGACCCGCTGGACGTCCTCGTCCACCGCGGCGACGTCGGCGGCCACCGCGTCCTGGCGCTCGATCACCTGGTCCAGGCCGGGGACCACCGTGTCGTAGAGCTGCTGGGTGCCGTCGGCCACCTGCGTGGCGCCGTCGGTGAGCTCGGCCGATCCGGTCTGCAGCTGGGCCAGCCCGTCGGAGAGGTCCGTGGCGCCCTGACGCAGGGCGGGGGCGTTCTCGGCGAGCTGCCCGGCGCCGTCGGCGAGGGCCTGGGAGCCCTCGCGCGCCTGGTCGAGCCCGTCGGCCAGGCGGCCGGCCCCGTCCTGCGCGGACGCGGCGCCCTCGGCGAGTCGCTGGGCGCCGTCGTCGGCCTGGGCGGCGCCGTCCGCGAGGTCACCCGCACCCGTGGCGAGCTGGCCCGCGCCCTCGGCCAGCTTGCCGGAGCCGTCGTGGGCCTGGACGATCCCGTCCTCCAGCTGGCTCGCGCCGTCCTTCGCGGAGGCCGTGCCGTCGGCCAGCTGCGCGGCGCCGTCGGCGGCGTCCACCATGCCCGACCGCAGCTCGCCGAGGCTGGAGAAGACGGCCTCGAAGTACGCCTCGATCGCGGACCGGTTCACGGCGGCCTCGACCTTGGCCTGGCTCGCGTTCGTGACGGAGCCGATCACGAAGCCGTTGGCGTCGTCTCGGCGCAGGGTGATCTGCGCCTGCTGCGGTGTCCCGCCGCCCTCGGGGCTGACGAGGTCACGGCTGAGCTCGGCGGGGATCTCCAGGACGAGGTAGTACCGGCCCTCCCGCAGTCCCTCCTCGGCCTCCTCGCGCGTGGTCTCGCGCCAGTCGAAGGCGCGGTCGTCCTTGAGGCGTTCGGTCATGTCCGCGCCGGTGCGCAGCGTGGTGTCGCCGCGCTGGACGGGCTCGTCCTCGTTGACGATCGCCACCGGCAGCCGGTCCATGGCCCCGTAGGGGTCCCAGTTCGCGGACAGGTACAGGGCGCCGTAGATGGCGGGGACGAGGAAGATGAACAGCAGGGCGAGCAGGGGCAGGCCACGGCGGAAGCGTCGCAGCTCGTAGCGGAACAGCATCAGTTCTCCCGGACGGGGGGCAGGGTGAGGACGACGGCGTCGCGCGGCACGGGCGCGGAGGCCACGGCGCTCACCGCGAACGGGTGGCCGTGGTCCTTGAGGACGTCCAGGGCCGCGTGGAGCGCGACCAGCTCATCGATGGTCAGGGTGGCGTCCACGTCGTCGAAGGTGACGAGGCGGGCCGGGCGCAGGCAGGCGACGACGGCGGCCAGCAGCGCGCGCTCGGGTGCAGGCAGCTCCCCGACGACGGCCTCCGGCGCCACGCTCAGCCTCACCGCGTCCGCGAGGAGGGCGAAGCGCGCGCGGCCGGCGCGGCGGCGCACGCCGTCGGCGAGGCAGCGCTCGTCCACGACCTCGGCCGCGGTCAGCGCCGGCTCGAGCTCCACCACGTCGGTGGTGTGGGCGACGGCGGTGCGGGCGCGGAGGGCGTGCGGGTGGCGCGCGGCGTCGATCGGGGGCCGGTACGCGCGGGCGGCGGGCCGCTCCGGCCCGTCCAGGGCGACGTCCACGGGGCCGCCGGTGAGCACGAGCTCGCCCCGCACGCCCTGCAGGCGCCCCGTGAGGGCGAGCAGCAGGGCCGAGCGGCCCGAGCCCTGGGTTCCGAGCACGGCCAGGTGGGTCTGCGGGGGCAGCACGAGGTCGAGGGGGCCGAACACCGGCCCGCGACCGCCGCGCAGGGTCAGACCGCGCGCCACGAGGGCGCGCCACGAGGGTGGCGGGCGGGAGGTCGTCGAGGTGCGCCGGGACGGGGGCGGGCCCGGGGCCATGGTGATCGGCGTCGGTGGGAGTGGAAGACATAGGCCCTCTTTGCCGAGTCGAGGCGGATTCAATACCATCGGTATTCAATACCATCGGCATCGAGAGGGCAACATGGCCACCCGACCCCGCCGCGAGGATGTCCGCGCGGCCATCCTCGACCACGCGGCCCGGGTGTTCGGACGGGAGGGCTACGCGCGCTCCTCCCTCGCCCGCATCGCGGCGGAGGCCGGCTACACGAAGGGCGCCGTCTATTCCGGCTTCGCGGGGAAGCCGGACCTCTTCGCCGCCGCCTGCACCGTCCAGTTCGAGCGGGCGACCACCCGAGCCATGGACGGCGTCGCCGACGCCCTGGACGACCCCGACCTGCCGCGCGAGGACCTGGTGGCCCGCGTGGCGGAGGCCCTGGCCGACGTCGTGCTCGAGACCACGGGCTCCTGGCCCCTGCTCCTCCACGAGTTCCAGGCCGTGGGCCTGCGCGAGCCCGCCGTGGGGAGAGCCTACCGGACGCTCACCGTCCGGCGGCGGGACTTCCTGGCCGGCCTGCTGCGTGAGCACCGCGTGCTGGCCGACGTCCCGGACGAGCAGGTCACGCACACCGCGGCCATGCTCCTGATGCTCGTGCACACGCTGTCGGTCGAGCGGCACCTGGCCCCGGAGGACCTGACGGTGGACGACGTGCGGGACACGCTGGCCGCGGCCGTGCGCTCCCTCCTGCCCTGACGCCTGCGCGCCGGCCCCGCCTCAGCCCAGAGTGCCGGCCACACCGCGCACCAGCGCCACCGTGCCCCCGACGCCGGCCAGGCAGATCGCGAGGACGCGCGCCTTCGCGGGGTCCACCCGGCGGGCCACCACCGAACCGAGCAGCACACCCAGCGGGCCGCCCGCCACGACGGCGACCCACACCGGCCACGGCACGTGCAGCCCCGCGGGCACGGCCGCGCCGAACAGCGACTTGGTGACCAGCGAGGTGAGATTGGCCAGCAGGAACACGGGCTGGAGGGTGGCCGCCCACGAGCGCTGGTCCCACCGGCTCGCCACCGCGTAGACCGCGAGCGCCGGCCCGGCGATGCCCGCGGTGGTGTTCATGAACCCGGCGACGGCGCCGGAGGCGAACACGGCCCCGTTCCCCTGGGCGGTGAAGCGCTGCTGCAGGCCCAGGACGGCGGCCACGGCCACCAGCACGGAGGACCCCAGGAGGATCTCGAGGGCGTGGGCGTCCAGGACCCGCACGGCCCACGCCCCCGCGAACGAGCCGGCCACGAGCAGGGGTGCGAGGCGGACGAAGCGCGGCCAGTCCACGTGCCTGTGCAGCACCGCGAACAGCAGCACCGCGGACACCGAGGCGGCCACGTTGGACAGCGTCACCCCCGCCACCGGGCCCAGGAGCAGGGACAGCGTGGGTGCGGCGATCATGCCCACTCCCATTCCGCTCACCCGCTGGAGCGTGCCGCCCACGGTGATCGCGGCCAGCGCGACGACGGCCGGCAGCCACACCAGGGAGGGGTCCATGCGGGCAGTATGCCGGAGCCGGGGTGTCCGTCGGCCCTGGCGCCCGCCCGTGACGGGTGCGCATGCTGGCCGCATGGCCCAGCACAGCTCCACTCCGTACCCGCTCGTGATCGTGGGCAGCGGCCCCGCCGGCGTCAGCGCCGCCCGCGCCTACGTCGACGCCGGGGGACCCGGCCCCGTCCTCATGCTCACCTCGGACGTGGACCACCCCTACGAGCGCCCGCCGCTGTCCAAGGAGCTGCTGCGCGGCACCGCCGAACCCGACCCGACGGTGCTGGACGAGCTGCCGGACGCCGTCGAGCTGCGCCGGGGCGTGACCGTCACCCACGCGGACCTGGGTGCGCGGACGCTGTGGGCCGCCGAGGAGCCGATCCGCTTCGAGCGGCTCATCCTGGCCCTGGGCGCCCGTCCGGTCCCCCTGCCGGACGTCGAGGCCGACGCCGAGGTGCACCTACTGCGCTCCTTCGCCGACGCCCGCCGCCTGGTGACGTCGGCCGGGCACGCACGCTCCGCCGTCGTGGTGGGGTCCGGGTTCATCGGCTGCGAGGCGGCGGCCTCGCTGGCGCTGCGCGGGGTGGAGACCACGCTGGTCACCCCGGACGAGGTGCCGCAGCAGAAGCGGCTCGGCCGCGAGGCGGGCGATCGGATCGCGCAGTGGCTGATCGGCGCCGGCGTCGAGCTGCGCACCGGCGTGCGGGTGGGGCAGGTGCGCGCCCCGCGCACCGTCCACCTCGACGACGGCGCCACGCTCGCCCCGGACCTGATCCTCGCCGCGGTGGGGGTCGAGCCGGGGGGCGGGTGGCTCGAGGACTCCGAGCTGACCATGCACGAGGGGCGGATCGTGGCGGACGAGCACCTGGCGGCGGCGCCGGGCGTGTGGGTGGCCGGGGACGTGGCCCGCGCCCACCACGCCGTGGCCGGCCGGCCGATCCCCGTGGAGCACTGGGGCGACGCCCTCGGCATGGGCGAGGTCGCCGGGCACAACGCGGCCCGCACCGAGGTCGGCGTGCCGGGCGGCGCCGGCCAGGCCTCCGTGCTGGCCCACGCGGCGACGGCGGACCCGGAGTCCCTGCGGCGGTGGGAGGCCGTGCCCGGGTTCTGGAGCACCATCGGCGAGCACACGCTCAAGCACGCCGCGTGGGGCGACGGCCACGAGCAGGCCCGCATGGTGGAGCGCACCGGCGGGTTCACTCTCTGGTACACGGACGCGCAGGACCGCGTGGTGGGCGTGCTGACCTACAACGCGGACGAGGACTACGAGCGCGGGCGGGAGCTGGTGGCGGGCCGGGATGCCGTGGGCGAAGGCCGGGGCCGTCCCGACCCTGCATGACAGACTGAGGGGATGACCACCCCGACCCCCGGCGCCGGCTCCCCGGGCAGCGGTGTGGCCGGGGGCGTGCTGGCCGCAGTGGGGGCGCTGGCCCTGATCGCGACCGTCCTGGCGCTGGTCCTCGCGTTCGGTCCGGCCGGCCGGGACGACGCCGGCGCGGGCGCCGAGCGGCGGCGCTGGAACGGCGGCTTCACCCCCGCCCCGCCCACGGTGAACACGCAGGGGTACGCCGAGCCCGTGCAGGGCCGCGTGACCTCCCGCTTCGGGCCCCGCCCCAACCCGTTCGGCGAGGGCGTGGTGCCCTCGGGGGTGTCCGAGGAGGCCCTGACCCGCCACGACGGCGTGGACCTCGGCGGGGTGCCGGAGGGCACGCCCTTCCACTCGGTGTCCGACGGCCGAGTCCTATTCGTGGAGGCCGGCGGGGACGCGGGCGGCAACCTGCTCGCCGTGGACGCCGGGGACGGCCACGTGTGGCGCTACCTGCACGCCGCCCCGGACTCCACCGTGGTGGACGCGGGCCAGCGCGTCTCCGCCGGGGACCACCTGGCCGGCGTCGGGCAGACCGGCGCCGCCACCGGCGTGCACCTGCACCTGGAGCTGCGCGTGGACGGCGAGCCGGTGGACCCGGAGGCCTACCTGGCCGAGCGGGGCGTGGAGCTCGGCGGCTCCTACCCGGAGCGGCGCCGCGGCCTCAGCCGGTGACCGGGCCGCCGCCGTCGTCCACGGACCCGGCCCAGCGGACCTCCCCGTCCACGACCTCGTCCGTCGGCGCCAGGCCGATCGCCTGGGCGACCCGCTGGGAGGCCGTGTGCTCGGGGTGGACATCCGCCACGAGGCGCCGCACCCCCCGGTCCCGCAGCTCGCCCTTGAGGAGGCCGGCGGCCTCCTTCGCCAGCCCGCGGCCCTGCCACGGCGTGCCGATCAGCCAGGCGATCTGCGTGGGTCCCCCGTCCACGGGGATGGTGGCCTGGACGTAGCCGACCGGCCGGCCCTCCGGCTCCAGCACCACGATCCAGTTGGCCCAGTCCTCCGCGCCGTCCTCGGAGCGACCGCGCGCGAGGATCGCGTACCGCTGCCGCAGCTCCTCCTCGCCCGGCGGCGTCCCGCCGGTGTACGTGTACAGGTCCGGGTCGGCGAGGACCGCGGCCATGGCCTCGGCGTCATCCACCCGCAACGGGCGCAGGGAGAGGGAATGCGGCATGGGCACAGTCGACCAGCCCGGCCCCGCGCAGACAAGAGGCGGGGCGCATCCGCCCGCCGCTAGCCTGGGCGCATGCCGCCCGCCCCCACCGCCCGTCTGCGCTTCCGCGAGATGGCCGACGCCGACCTCGACCACCTGGCCGGCCTCCTCGCCGATCCCGTGGTGATGCGCTTCTACCCCGCCCCGCGCACGCGCGCGGAGGCGGCGGCGTGGATCGCGGGCAACCGGCGCCGGTACGCGCAGGACGGGCACGGGCTGTGGATCATCGAGACCCACGACGACGGCGGGCCCGGCTTCGTGGGCGACTGCGGCCTGACGTGGCAGGAGGTCAACGGGGAGCCTCGCCTGGAGGTCGGCTACCACGTGCGGGCCGACCTGTGGGGGCGCGGCTACGCCACCGAAGCGGCCGCCGCCTGCCGGGACCACGCCCGGGACGTGCTGGGGCACCACGAGCTCGTGGCGATCATCCACCCGGAGAACACGGCCTCGCGCCGGGTGGCCGAGCGGATCGGGATGACCGTGGTGGGCGAGGACCGCACCGGCGCGCCCGAGGCCCGCGCGGCTCTGGGGCTCGAGGCGCGCACCGTGCTGGGGATGAGGCTCCGGCCGGGCGCGTGAGGCGCGGCCCGGCCGGACGTCTCAGCCCCGGTCGCTCACTTGGCGTGGCGGGCGAGCAGCTCGCGGGCGGCGTCCAGGCCGCCGGCCTCGACGTCGTAGGAGCCGGTGGACGCGTGGTGGGCCTCGACCGCGTCCGTGATCCGGTAGTGGTCCGGGTTGCCGGGCGGGTCGGAGGTCTCCAGCACGTGGATCAGGTAGGTCTCGCCGGCGGCCAGGGCCTGGCGGTCGTCGCGCTCGTGATGGGTCATGACGTCCTCTCGGGTCGGCGCCCGGCGGGTCTGTCCCACCGGGGCGTGCGCACCAGGGTGGCGCATCGACGGCGGCGGGGCACAGTCCTGCCCGCCCGCGGGCCGGATCCGGTCAGTAGGCGGGTCAGAGTCCGCTCAGGCCCCGACGTAGGAGCTGACGACGCTCCGCAGTGCCTCGGCGGATTCGTAGATGTCCTCCAAGTTCTCGAGGTCGGCCCGCGTCCTGTTCTTGTCCGCATCGAACAGCACCAGATATTTCACCTTCCCGTCGAAGTGAAGGCGCGCGATCGGCTTCCGATTGTTGTCGTCCAGGATGACGCTGCAGTACGAGGCTGCGTCGCGCATGTAGACGCGGTTCATCGGCACGATTCCGGCGAGAATCGCCTTGATGATGCGGAAACCCTCGATCTCCTCTTCGGTCGTCACGACGCCCGGCTTGAGCTGGCCCTCCTGACCGTTCTCCTCGTCGGACAGGACCGTCTGATCGCCGGTGGCCACGGGCTCAGCGGGAGCCGCCAGTACCGGAGCGACCTGGTCGCCCAGGGCAGTCTTCAGCCGCGCGTTGACGCGATCGTTGATGTACTGGCGCGCAGCCTCCTCGGTGAGCCGGGTGAAGGTCTCCACCGCCTTGGCGTTCATGTACCCGGAGTACACGCGCTTGGCGAGGACCTTCACCAACTCATCGCTCGGCGCAGCCATCTCGGCAGAAATCTCGCGCTTGATGGCCGATACGTACTTCAGCTCCTCGGCTGCGGCGATGACCGAGTCGAGATCGAAGGATCCCTTCGCCAGCTGCTCGAGCTTCGGCACGGTGACCGGGTCGATGTCCAGAAGATCGAGGACGAGGAACGGACGCTCGTCGAGGATGTTGGCCTTGTCGAGGTCCGTGTAGAAGTTCCACACCCGCCCGTTGGTGAGCACGCCGATCCGCGCTTCACTGGTGTGGAAGTAGCGCACCAGCTGGCTCGCGTGCGCCAGGGACAGCTCCGAGCCGACCTTCTTGGCCTCCACGAGGATGTTGACCTTCCCCTCCCGCATGATGGCGTAGTCGATCTTCTCCCCCTTCTTCAGGCCCAGATCTGCGACGAACTCCGGGACGACCTCCTGGGGATCGAACACGTCGTAGCCCAACACCTGCGAGATGAATGGCATGACGAGCGCGTTCTTCGTCGCCTCTTCCGTGTCCAGGGAGCTTGCGTAGTCGCGGGCTCGCCGAGCCACTTGCGCAAGCTTGTCCTCGAATTCAGTCATGCCGTTTCACCCATCCGTGAGTAGGAGCCGGACAGCCGGGAATCCGGCAGCCTCGCACGTCAGCGCCCGAAGGCCCGCCGCAGCTGTGTCGAAATATAACCCAGCTCACAAACACGCTACGGGGACCCTCGCAGGCGCTCCGTGGCCGGACCGCGGGATCGCCCGGAACGCGAGGCGGCCACGACGCGTCGCCTCTCACAGGAAGGAGACGGGGCGTCGTGGCCGCGTTCCGCGGGGGGCCGCCCTGTCAGGCGACGCCCGGCCGGCTCAGCGGTTGCCGGGGTGCTGCGGGTCGGCCGGGATGCCGCGGCTCAGGGGCTCCACGGGCGGGCCGCTCGTCTCCGGGGTCACGGGCGAGCCGGTGCGGGAGCCGCCGACCTCCGGGGTGTCCGGCACCTGATCGCCGGAGGGCTGGGCGCCGGAGCGCAGCGCCTCGAGCCGCGTCTCGAGGACCTGCACCACGGGCAGGCGGTCGCCGTGGGCGCGCTCGTAGGCGAGCAGCTGCTCCACCTGCGACTCGTCGAGGCCGGTGATCCGGGTCGGCAGCGTGCCGTTGGGGATGTGGTCGTAGTCCGGCAGGGGGAGCTCGTCGCGGTTCGGGGCGTTCGTCATGGCACTGTCCCTCTTCTCTCGTCGGGGTCCCTCGTCGGGATGCGTGGTCCACCCACGCTAGTGAAGGCCCCCGTCAGACGGCACCCCCTGCCGCCCCGCTCACC
>NZ_JABFAY010000016.1:131737-143916 GCF_017168495.1 Micrococcus sp. KRD096
ACCCCGTCCCGCCGCGCCCGCAGCACGATCTCCAGGTCGAACCGCGCGTCGGGGTCCTCGAGGGCCTCCCCGAACAGCTCGCGCAGCCGGCCCACCCGGTACCCCACGGTCTGGGGGTGCACGCCGAGCTCCGCGGCGATCGGCGCCCGCTGGCCCCAGTGCGTGAGCCAGGCGAGCAGGGTCTCCTCCAGCACCGCCCGCTTCGCCTCGCTCACCTCGTCCAGGGGCGCCAGCACGCGTTCGGCCAGCTGCGTCACGACGCGCGGCTCGGCCCCCAGCACCACGCGCGCCAGGTGGTCCGCGGCGAGGATCGGGGACGGGGCGCCGTCGTCGTCCTCCCCCTGCGCGGGCTCCGCCGTCCGGCCCGCCGCCTCCTGGACGGCCAGCGTGCGGGCC
Organism: Micrococcus sp. KRD096; assembly: GCF_017168495.1. Taxonomy (NCBI): domain Bacteria; kingdom Bacillati; phylum Actinomycetota; class Actinomycetes; order Micrococcales; family Micrococcaceae; genus Micrococcus; species Micrococcus sp. KRD096. The sequence continues at coordinate 132,134 of NZ_JABFAY010000016.1, forward strand.
ACCCGGTAGGAGTGGGGCACGAGCGGCCAGTCCACGGCCGGCCCGACGACGGCGGCCGTCCCCGCCAGCAGGCGCAGCATGCGCTCGCGGCGGCCCTGGGAGGGCGTCGCGTCGATCACGGCGACCACCTCCGAGTCCCGCTCCACCACGAGCCCGGCCCGGCCCAGCCTCTCCCGGACGGCGACGCCGGCGTCCGCGGGCAGCACCACCACCGCCAGCCGGCGCGGCAGCCGCCAGTCCGCGAGCGCGGCCAGCCGTTGCACCTCCTTCTCCTCGGTCCCGCCCCGGACCAGGGCGGTGGCGAGGGCGGCGCGGTGCAGCTCGAGCACGCCCGCCTGGGCGGACTGCGCCTCCGCGTACGCCTGGGCGCTGACGGAGGAGAGCTCGTCGATGTACGCCCAGATGGACTCGCCCAGCTCGATCACCACGGACATCTCCAGGCCCAGGCGCGCGCACTCGGCGGAGAGCTCGCGGAACACGATCCGCGCGGAGGTGCGGTACGCGCCGAGCAGGGCGTCCATGGAGCGCCCCTCGCGGAACTCGCCGGCCCCCAGGCGGGCCATGAGGACGCGGGACTCGCTGTTCAGGGCCGGGCGGGTGGTGCCGGGCAGGCTCATCAGCTGCTCGAGGGCGGTGGTCACGCCGGCGGTGAGGTTCTTGCCGTAGTGGCCGTCGCGCGCCGCCGCGTAGGCGGGGATCTGGTCCGGGACCGTCTCGATGATGCGCTCCATGATCCCGGGGATCGCCGGGGCCAGGCGCTCCGCGAGGTCGTCGGGGAGGGACTGCCAGGGCGGGCGCCAGTCGGGGGCCGCCAGTCGGGGGCGGGGGTGGTCTGCGTCACACTCAATCTTGTCTCCTCGCGATGAAGTGATGGCCCAGATCGTACGCTGAAGACGAAGAACTGCGGCATGCCGAGCCATAGACTGGAGCCATGGTCGGCCCGTCTCTGTTCTCCCGTCTGGCGTCGACGCTCCTGCACCCGCTCACGCCGCAGGATGTCCTCGGCCTGCTCGACCCCGTGCACTCCTCCCGCCAACTGCGCGGGGTGGTCACCTCCGTCACCCGCGCGACGCCCGGCGCCGCCACCATCGCGTTCCGCCCCGGACCGGGTTGGCGGGCCCACGACGCCGGCCAGTGGGCACGCGTCGGCGTCGACGTGGACGGGGTGCGGCAGTGGCGCTCCTACTCGCTCTCCGCACCCGCGGGCGCGGACCCGGAGATCACGGTGTCCGACATCGGCCTCGTCTCCGGCACGCTCGTGCGCCACACGAAGCCCGGCGACGTCCTCTTCCTCGACATCCCCGAGGGCGACTTCACCCTGCCGGATGAGCCGCGCCCGCTGCTCATGCTCACCGCCGGCTCGGGCCTGACCCCGGTGATGTCCATGATCCGCACGCTCGTGCCGGCGCGCCGGGATGCCGACGTCGTGCTCATCCACTCCTCCCGCACCCCCGAGGACGCCCTGTTCCGCGAGGAGCTGGCCGAGCTGGCCGACCAGTTCCCGGGCCTGCGCGTGGTGCACCACCACACCGCGGAGGCGGGCCGCCTCGACCTCTCCTCCCCCGCGCAGCTCGAAGGCGTCTGCCCCGACTGGCGCGAGCGCGCCGCCTACGCGTGCGGGCCGTCCGGGTTCCTCGACGACGCCGAGGCCCTGTGGCGGCGCGAGGCGGCCGCAGACCTCACCATCGAACGGTTCCAGGCCGACTTCGCCCCGGGCGTGGCGGGGGCCGGCGGCCGCGTGGTGTTCGAGCACGCCGACGTCGAAGTGGACGCTCCCGGCGACGTGCCGCTGCTCGTGGTGGCCGAGGAGGCCGGCGTCGCCGCGCCCGCCGGCTGCCGCATGGGCATCTGCCACGCGTGCCTCACGCCGCTGCGCTCGGGCCAGGTCACGGACCTGCGGACCGGGCAGGTGCACGGCGAGCCCGGCGAGCTGGTCCAGACCTGCGTGAGCGCCGCCGCCGGCCCGCTGAGCCTCGACCTCTGAACCTGACGCCCGGCCCGCGACCCGGGCCTCCCCGACCACGGCACCACCGTGCGCGGCCGCGCCGCCCGGGTCCTGCCACAGGACCGCCCCGACACCACGAGCTGGGCTCCGCACACCCCCGAGTCCCGCCCCACCACCGCCACCGCGACGCCGGGGCTGCCGGGCGCCGTCGGGAGCCCGGCTGTGCGCCCGCCCGGCGCCGCCCACCTGACGGACGCGCAGGTGGCCGAGCTGGGCCGGGAGCTGGACGCGATCCGCGACGACGTGCTCTCCCGCCGCGGCGCCTCCGATGCGGCCTACATCCGCCGCGTCATCCGCTGGCAGCGCCGGCTCGAGCTCGGCGGCCGCGCCCTCCTGCTCAACGCACGCCACCCCGCCGCGTTCGTGGCGGGAACAGCCATGCTCACGGTCGCGAAGATCGTGGAGAACATGGAGATCGGGCACAACGTGCTCCACGGCCAGTGGGACTGGATGCGCGACCCGGACATCCACTCCACCACGTGGGAGTGGGACTTCGTGACGCCGTCGCGGGCCTGGCAGAACACCCACAACGACCTGCACCACCGCTGGACCAACGTCGTCGGCAAGGACCGGGACGTGGGCTACAACGTGCTGCGCATGGACGAGTCCGAGCCGTGGCAGCCGCGGCACCTGCTCAACCCCGTGATCAACGCGGGGCTGGCCCCGATCTTCGAGTGGGGCATCGCCCTCTACGACCTCGAGCTTGACCGCGTGCAGAGCGGGGAGAAGTCCCGCGAGGAGCTGATGACGGATCTGCGCTCCGTGGGCGTCAAGGCGGCCCGGCAGTTCGCCAAGGACTACGTGGCCACGCCAGCCGTCGCCGAGGTGCTGACCGGCTCGGGCAAGGCCACGCTCGCGGGCACGCTGCTGGCCAACGGCCTGCGCAACATCTGGGCGCACTCGGTCATCTTCTGCGGGCACTTCCCGGAGGGGGCGGAGACGTTCTCCGAGGAGATGGTGGACGGTGAGACCCGCGGCGACTGGTACGTGCGGCAGATGATCGGCTCCGCGAACATCTCCGGTTCGAAGCTGATGCACTTCATGACCGGCAACCTCTCCCACCAGGTGGAGCACCACCTGTTCCCGGACCTGCCGTCCAGCCGGTACGCCGAGGTGGCGCCCCAGGTCCGTGAGATCTGCGCCCGCTACGGCCTGCCGTACACGACCGGCCCGCTGCTGCGGCAGGTGGGCTCCGCGTGGAAGAAGGTGTTCCGGCTGGCGTTGCCGTGAGGCGGGAGGGGCGGGCGCCCCTCCCACCGCCGTCGTCGGCTCAGCCCTTCACGCCGCCGGCCGTGAGGCCGGAGACGATGTACCGCTGCAGGAACAGGAACAGCGCCATCACGGGCAGGGCCGCCAGCACGGCGCCGGCCGCGAACACGCCCCAGTTCTCGGAGCGGGTCTCCGAGACGTAGCCGTAGAGGCCCACCGCGAGCGTCTGCGCGGACGGGTCCGTGAGCACTACGGAGGCGATCACGAACTCCGAGACCGTGGTGATGAAGGACAGCAGGGCCACCACCGCGAGGATGGGGGTCACCAGGCGCAGGATGATCGAGAAGAAGATCCGCGCGTGCGAGGCGCCGTCGAGCTTGGCAGCCTCGTCCAGCGACGGCGGGATGGTGTTGAAGAACCCGTACATCAGGTACGTGTTCACCCCGAGCGCGCCGCCCAGGTACACGAGGATGAGGCCGAGCTGCGAGCCGATGCCCAGGACGGGCACCAGGTTGCCGATGTAGGTCAGCAGCAGGAAGATCGCCACCACCGCGAGCAGCTGCGGGAACATCTGCACCAGCAGCAGCGTCAGCAGCCCCACGCGGCGGCCCGTGAACCGCATCCGGGAGAACGCGTAGGCGGCCAGGGCACCGAGGAACACCGTCATCACGGACGTGATGACGCCGATCACCATCGTGTTGAGGAACCAGCGGCCGAAGGGCCGGTTCGGGTTGCTGAACAGGTCCACGTAGTTCTGCCCGCTGAACGAGGAGAACAGCCGGTTCGAGCTCGCCATCGTGCCAGTCGGGTCGAGCGACGCGGACAGCACGTACAGCAGCGGGAAGAGTGCGAACGCGCTGGCCAGCACGCCCACCGCGTGGCGCCAGCCCAGCTCCCGCATCCAGCGGCCGAACGAGCGGCGGCGTCGTGGCGGGGCCGGGTCCTCCTCCCAGCGCAGCGGGTCCGTCTCCTGCTGCGCCAGGGCGGCGGCGAGGGGCGAGGTCGGGGCGTCCGGCCGGGGCCGTCCGGAATCCTGGGGGATGCTCACTTGTCGATCTCCTCGAGCGCCTTGGTCTGCCGGAAGCTGATCGCCGAGATGGTCGCCACGATCAGGAAGATCACGATGGACAGGGCGGATGCCAGGCCGTAGTCGCGCCCCACCCCGCTGAACGCCGTCTTGTAGACGACCGTGATCAGCAAGTCCGTGGCGCCGATGTTCGAGCCCGCGTCGGGGAACCGCGGTCCGCCGCCGGTCAGCATGTAGATGATGTTGAAGTTGTTGAAGTTGAACGCGAACGAGGAGATCAGCAGCGGCGCCACCGAGACCAGCAGCAGGGGCAGCTTGATGGAGCGGAAGATGCGCCACGGGCCGGCGCCGTCCATGCGGGCCGCCTCGTCCACGTCCTCGGGCAGGGACTGCAGGGCGCCCGTGGTCACCAGGAACATGTAGGGGAAGCCCAGCCACAGGTTCACCACGAGCACCGAGAGCCGGGCCAGCCACGGGTCGGTGAGCCACGGGATGTCCGCGCCGCCGAAGAACACGGTGTTGACGAAGCCGAACTCCGGGTTGAGCAGGCCGGCCCACACGAGGCCGGACAGGAACGCCGGAAACGCGTACGGCAGGATCATCATCACCCGGTAGACCTTCTTGCCGCGCATGTCCGAGCGGTTGAAGGCGATCGCCAGCAGCAGCCCGACGGCGAACGTCGTGGCCACGCTCAGGAACGCGAAGGCGAAGGTCCACACGGTGACCCGCAGGAGCGGGTCGCGCAGCTCGGGGTCGGTGAACGCGCGCGTGAAGTTGTCCAGGCCGACGAACACCCGCCAGCCGGTCTGCAGCGTGCTGCCGTCGTCCGCCTGGAACTGGCCCTCGCCGTTGTCCCGGTACTCCACGCCGCTCTCGAGGTCCGTGAAGGTGTCCCGGGCCTCGTCGTACTTCAGACGCGGCGCGTACACGTACCCGCGGGAGCCGTCGCGCGTCTCGAGGGTGCCGTCCGCGGCGTCGTCGCTCAGCGGGACCTTCAGGCGGGTGACCTGGTCCTGACGCTGCAGCAGGTCGCCGAACCGCAGGGTGGTGTACCCCTCCACCCCCACCGGCTGTCCGTCCTGCATCTGGGCCTCGACCGGCTCCAGTTCCTGGTCCGCGCCGCCGAGGACGGGCTCCCCGTCCCGAAGGGTCAGCAGGTAGAGGTCGCCGCCCTCCTCCAGCACCGTGATGTCGTACACCGGGGAGTCCGGCACGCGGATGGAGGAGGAGCGCTGGATGATCTCGATCGCCGCGGCCTTGTCCGAGTTGTGCCCGGCGCCGTAGTTCGTGAAGGCGACGTAGGAGGAGTAGACCACCACGAACACCTGGAACAGCATCAGGAAGAACAGGCCGGGGGCGAGGTACTTGGCCGGCAGGCCGCCGCGGCGCAGGTAGATCCAGTTGATGCCGATCGTGACCGCCAGGGTCAGCGCGAACACCACCCAGTCCCCCGCGGCCGCGAGCTGGAACAGCAGGAACGCCGCGAAGGCGTCCACGAGGCCCAGCAGGACGATCTTGGCCAGCGTGCCGCCGAGGCCCTCGGTACCCCGGGCGTCCGCACGACGACGGCGGCCCGGGCCGGTGCGGCGCGCGGCGTCGTCGAGGGCGGCGGTGGCGGCGTCGGACCGGTCCGACGCGGTGGAAGACGGGCTCATGGTTCCTCATCCGGCCCGAGGGCCTGCCGTGGAAGGGGGGGATGCGCGCCCCGAGGGCGCAGGGCCACGGTCCGCCTCCGGCGTCCCCGCGGGGACGCCGGAGGTGGACCGCGCCGGATCACTGGCCGATGCGGCCCTCGATGTCGGAGATCATCTTCTGCCAGGTCTGGACCGGGTCGCCCTCGCCCTTGATGATGCTCATCTCGGCGCCGCCCCAGAACTCGAACACCGCGCCCATCTCGGGGGCCGCCGGCATGGGGACGCCGTTCTCGCCGATCTCGCCGAACGCCTTCACGGTCTCGTCCGAGGCCGCCTTGTCGAAGGAGGCGGTCAGCGCCGGGGGACGCTTGCCCTCGGCGAAGAGCGCGTCCTGGGCCGCCTCGGTGGAGAGGTAGTTGACCACGAACTCATTCGCGGCCAGCTGGTTCTCGGACTCTGAGGAGACGAAGAAGGCGTTGACGCCCACGAACGGCTGCGCCGGCTGGTCGCCCATGGACGGGATGGCCTCGACCTCGAAGTCGACGCCGGCCGCCTCGGCCTCCTCGATGTTCCACGGGCCGGTGATGAAGTAGGCCGCGTTGCCGGAGTTGAACTGCTCCTTGGCGATGTCCGCGGTCATGTTCGGGTTCAGCACCCCGGACTCGCCGTACTCGGCCAGCTTCTCGGCGAAGGCCTCACCCTCGGGCCCGCCCATGGCCAGCGAGCCGGTGTCGTACGAGCCGTCCTCGGCCTGCTTGAACACGGGGGCGCCCATGGAGGTCTGGAACGGGTACAAGTGGTACGGGTCGCCGTTGACGGCGTCCAGGCCCACCACGAACGGGTACTCGGCCTCGCCGGCGTCGACGGCCTTCCGGCCCTCCGCGATCATCTCGTCGAAGGAGGCCGGGGTGGACTCGGCCAGCTCGGTGTTGCGCAGGATGGCGATGTTCTCCACGGAGTACGGCACGCCCCAGGTCTGACCCTCATAGGTGACGGCCTGCACGGAGGACTCCACGAAGTCGCCGACTCTCTCGCCCAGCTCAAGGGGCTCGATGGTGCCGTTCTGCACGAGCGAGCCGATCCAGTCGTGGGCGCCGACGATCACGTCCGGGCCCTCGCCCGTGGGGTTCTGGGTGATGAAGTCGTCCTTCATCGTGGAGTTGTCCTTGACCACGAGCTCCACCGTGATCCCGGTGTCCTCCTTGAAGTCCTCCGCCACGGCCTGCAGCGGCTCCTGGCGGTTCTGGTCCACCCACATGGTGATGGTGCTGGCGCCGGCCTCGGAGAGGTCCTGGCTCGGGGACGCGGTGGCCGTGCCCTGCTCGGTGGCGCCGGCCGGGGAGGAGGACGCCGGGGCGGAGGAGCCGCCGCCGCACGCGGTGAGCGCGAGGGCGGAGAACGCCGCGGTGAGGGTCAGGCTGAGCGGGCGGCGGAAGAGGCCGCCGGTCGTCGTCGACTGCATGATGTGCCTTTCACGAGGGGTGGCCCGCGGCATGCGCCGGCCGTTGCGTCGCCGACGTGGGCCCCGCGGTGAGACGGCGCCTGCCCCCGGCGGCTGAAGGAGTCAGTCCCCAGGAGTGTAAACGCTTCCACTGTGATATGCCACACAGAGGTGCGCTCCCGCATGAACACGGGCATGCGGGAGTGGGGGCGGAGGTCAAGACCGGCTGAAACCGGAATGGAAGCGCTTCCACCACCGCGCCTGCCGTGCCGTACTCTGGTGCCACGCATCGACCCCCGGCCCGCCGCCGTCGTGCACCCGCCCCGCCGCAGAACCCCATGAACCGGGAGGAGGACCGCCGATGGTCGGCATCAAGGACGTCGCCCGCATGGCCGGGGTCTCCACCGCCACCGCCTCCCGCGCCCTCACCGGCTCCGGCCCCGTGGCGGCCGCCACGCGCACCCGAGTCCAGGAGGCCGTCGCCACGCTCGGCTACGTGGCGGACTCCGCCGCTTCTTCGCTCGCCTCGGGCCGCACCCGCAACATCGGGCTGGTGACCCCCTCCGTCCACCGGTGGTTCTTCGCCGCCGTGCTCGAGGGCGCCGCGGACGAGCTCGTGCGGCACGGGTACGACCTGACGCTCTACGACGTCGGCCAGGACCCGGAGCGTCGATCCACGGTCATCTCCGACCTGCTGCCCCGACGGCGGCTGGACGCCCTGATCACCCTCTCGTTCCGGCTGAGCGTGTTCGAGTTCGCCGGACTCGAACGCCTCGGCCGGCCCGTGATCGCCATCGGTGGCCGCCTGCCGGCGGGCGAGACCCTGCCCGACTGGTTCACCGCGGTCCAGGTGGACCACGCCCGCGCCGCCCGGATGGCCACCGAGCACCTGCTGGAGCTCGGACACCGGGACATCGCCTACGTGGGCCGCGTGGACGAGGACATCGAGTTCCAGGTCAGCACCGAGCGCACCCGCGGGTTCCTGCACGCCCTCGCCGCCACCGGGGTGCGCACGCCGGCCGACTGGATGGTGCCCGCGGACTTCACCATCGGCGGCACCTACCACCAGGCGCGCGCCCTCCTCGCCGACCCGCGGCGCCGGCCGACGGCGGTCATGTGCATCTCGGACGAGATGGCCATGGGCACCTGGATGGCAGCCCACTCCCTGGGGCTGCGCGTGCCCGAGGACGTGTCCGTGATGGGCCTGGACGGCCACCCCGAGGCCGCCCGCCTGGGCATCAGCACCGTGGACCAGAACCCGCTCGAACAGGGCCGCCGCGCCGTCCGCCTGGCGCTCGGCGCCCTCGACGGCGCCGCCCACCCCCACCGGATCATGCACCACCTGGCCCTGCGGCCGAGAGCGAGCACCGCGCCGCCGTAGACCGTCAGCCCCGACCCTCACCCACCCCTCTCCTTCACCTTGGATCGTCGGGCACGTACCTGCCCGTGAAAGGAACCCCACCATGGCCTCCGTGACCTTCCGCTCCGCCAGCCGCCAGTACCCCGGCTCCCCCCGCCCCGCCGTCGACTCCCTCGACCTGGAGATCGCCGACGGCGAGTTCCTCGTGCTCGTGGGCCCCTCCGGCTGCGGCAAGTCCACCTCCCTGCGCATGCTCGCCGGCCTCGAGGAGCTCTCCCACGGCAGCATCCTGATCGGCGACCGGGACGTCACCGACGTGGACCCCAAGGACCGGGACATCGCGATGGTGTTCCAGAACTACGCCCTGTACCCGCACATGACCGTGGCGGACAACATGGGCTTCGCCCTGAAGATCGCCGGCGTCCCCGCGGACGAGCGGCGCCGCCGCGTCGAGGACGCCGCAAAGCTGCTGGACCTGACCGAGTACCTGGACCGCAAGCCGAAGGCCCTCTCCGGGGGCCAGCGTCAGCGCGTGGCCATGGGCCGGGCGATCGTGCGCGACCCGCAGGTGTTCCTCATGGACGAGCCGCTCTCCAACCTGGACGCGAAGCTGCGCGTGCAGACCCGCGCCCAGATCGCCAACCTGACCCGCCGTCTGGGCACCACCACCGTGTACGTGACCCATGACCAGACCGAGGCCATGACCATGGGCGACCGGGTGGCGGTCCTCAAGGAGGGCCGCCTCCAGCAGGTGGACACGCCGCGCAACCTCTACGAGCGCCCGATGAACGTGTTCGTCGCCGGGTTCATCGGCTCCCCCGCCATGAACATCTTCCGCATGCCCGCCACGCACGAGGGCGTGCACTGGGGCGAGACGGTCATCCCCGTGCCGCGGGAGGATCTGGCCGACGCCGGCACGGCGGTGGACCTCGGCGTGCGCCCCGAGAACCTGGTGGTCAGCGACGACGCCGCCGGCCTGCCCGTGGAGGTGGACACCGTGGAGGAGCTCGGCGCGGACGCGTACGTGTACGGTCACGCGACGATCGGCGGCGAGGAGCGGCTCATCACCCTGCGGACGGTGGGCTACACAGCGCCGGAGAAGGGGTCCGTGGTGCACGTGGTCCCGGACCCGGAGCGCGTGCACCTGTTCCACGCCGAGACCGGCGAGCGACTCAACCGCTGACGGCGGCGCGGGGCGCGCGACGGCGGCGGGCGTCGCCTGCCCTCAGCCCTGACGCTCGGCCAGCTCCGCGAGCCGGTCGATCGACGCGCGGAGCTGCCCTTCGCCGGTCCGCAGCGCCTTCTGGACGCGCTTCGGGTCGGTCAGGGCGGTCCAGTCATAGGTGTGGGTGACGCGGCAGCCGCCCTCGTCGTCGCCCTCGACCTCCCACCGCCACAGCTGGCCGAACGGCTCCCCGCCGACCTCGGAGGGCTTCCAGGCGATGCGGCGGCCCTCCTCGAACTCGACCACGTGGTTCGCGCGGTCCACGCCCTTCTGCAGGGTCATGACGAACACGTCCCCGACGGCGGTCACCCGCTGCCCGGGGGCGGCCTCGGCCAGGTTGTCGTTGCCGTCCCACTCGGGCTGGCGGGAGGGGTCCGCGATCAGCTCGAAGACGACGCCAGCCGGCGCGTCGACGTGACGGGTCGCGGACACGACGCGGTCCTCAGGGGCGGGCAGGGCGGTCTCGTCGATGTGCTCCATGCCGTCACGCTAGACCTTCCCACACCGTCGTCGAGAGGGTCGGCGGACCGGGCCGGGTGCCCGGCCCGCCGACCCGGACTCACAGTCCGGCGGCATCGACGCCGTACTCGGCCTGGGAGGCGGAGTAGCCCTCGAACATGAGCTGGTCGATGAGACCGGCACGGGAGAACGCGGAGTGGCTCAGGTACGACTGGGCCTGCTTCGCGGCCTGCTCGTTGTAGTCGATGCCCAGGCCGTCGACGGCGGCCGTCGCGTCAGCATTCGAGTAGCCCTCGAACTCGAGCTGGTCGATCAGACCGGTCCGTGAGAACGCCGTGTGGGTCAGGTACGACTGGGCTTGCTTCACAGCCTGCGCCGCGTAGTCCACGTCCAGGCTGTCCACGGCCGCTGTGGCGTCGGCGTTCGAGAAACCCTCGAACTCGAGCTGATCGATCAGGCCGCTCCGGGAGAAGGCGGTGAAGCTCAGATACGACTGCGCCTGTCGCACGGCCTGCTGTCCCTCCGCTGACAGCCCGTCGCCACCCGCCGACGCGGCCGACTCCTCCTCGGCGGCCCCCACTTCGACTTCGGCCGATGCCTCCGCCTCACGCTCCGCTTCCGCCACGGCCTCGGCCTCGGCCTCGGCGGATCGGGACGCCTCGGCTGCGGCGGCCGCGGCGGACTTCTCGGCCTCCCTCGAGGCGGCAGCGGCACGGCTGGCCTCGGCCGCCTGCGAGGACTCCACGGCACGGCTGGCGCTCGCAACCGCAGACGACGAGCCGGCCGCGCGGGACGAGGAGGGCGCCGCGCCGTCGGAGACCCGGCCAGACGAGGACGCCCCACTCGAGGACGATGCGGCGGAGGGCGAGCCGGCGGACGACCCGGCTGCGGCGTCCCCATCGACGGAGCATCCGGTGAGCAGGGCGAGCGCGGCAAGGCCAGCGGTCAGGAGTGCGGTGGGGCGGGCAAGACGAGGACGGAGCATGGCGCTCTCCTTCGACGAGGGGAGGCGGTCGGCCTCCAGCGATAGGAAGCGAACACTCGGCGAGTGTTCACCATCCTCACAGTAACGACCCAGCGGACACGATAACGGTGTCCGCCCCGCGCAGGACATGGGCGCGGCCGTGATCCTGTGCGGTCTGGTCCTGGGTCTGGCGTCCACGCCGCGGTTCCTGTGCCGGGGCCGCGTGGCCCCTGACCTCAGATCAGGCCCGATGCGGTGAGCTTGGCCGCGGTCTCCTCGTTGGTCGGCTCCACCTGGTGGTCGCCGTCGGGGAACACGAGCACGGGGATGTCCTTCTGGCGCCGGGTGCGCAGGCAGTCGCGGCACCGGTCGGCGCCGTCGACGGTGAGAGCGGGGGCGGCCTGACTGATCCGGCCGTCGTGCTCAGGGGTGGGATGCTGCTGGCTCTTATACACATCT
>NZ_JABFAY010000016.1:144016-153858 GCF_017168495.1 Micrococcus sp. KRD096
CCCCCTCCGGCCACACCGTCCACCTGTCCACGTCGGGCGTGGACGCCCGCATCACCCCTGACGAGTTCGGCGGGTTCGTCCTGGAGATCGGCGGGGCCGTCCAGTCCCACGTGGACCTGGCCGACCCCGCTCGCATCCGCTACGAGTACCTGCGCCGCATGGCCCATGTGCTCGACGCGGCCTCCCCCGACGGCGCGCCGGTGCGGGTCCTGCACCTCGGCGCGGGCGCGCTGACCCTGCCGCGCTACCTCCAGGCGACCCGGCCCGGCTCCGAGCAGACGGTGGTCGACCTGGACCGGGAGCTCGTGTCCTTCGTGCTCGCCGAGCTGCCCCTGCCGGCGGGCACGGACCTCGTCTCCGTGGTCGCGGACGCGCGCCTGGCCGCCGTCGACCTCGCGATGGACGGGGAGCGGTTCGACGCCGTCGTGCTGGACATCGGCACCGGCGAGGAGGGCGCCGAGCACCTGCGCGGCGCCGTGTTCTACGAGGAGCTGCTCGAGCTGCTGACGGCGGGCGGGGTGCTGCTGGTGAACATCGGCGACGACGCCGGCCTGCGTTTCCTGGGCGCCGAGCTGGGCGCCCTCGAGGAGGCGGCCGCCGAGGCCGGGGTGCCCGGCCCGTGGACGCTCGCGGACCAGGGGATGCTGGAGCGCCTGGACTGGGGCAACGTCGTGCTGGCCGCGGGGGCGCCGCTGGGAGAGGCCGGCTGCACGGAACGCCTCGCCGCGGCGGGGCCGCATCCGGCGGCCGTGCTGGACCCGGCGGAGTCGGCCGCGCTGGCCGCCCGCATCCGTCGCGCCTGAGGGCGGGCGCGGCGCTCAGGGCCGGGGGGCCTCCGCACCGGGGCCCGTCTGCGGCCGGGGCCACGGGTGGCCCCGGCGCTCCTCCGCCCCCTCGTTGAAACGCCGCAGGAGCCTGCTGAACTCGACGACGTCCTCGGCGGGCCAGGAGGAGACGATCTGCGCCACGTTGTCCGCCCGGGAGCTCAGCTCCGCGGCAAGGCGGGCGCGTCCCTCCTCCGTGGGACGGTGCAGCCGGGCGGAGCCGCCGTCGGGGTCCGCCACCCGCTCGACGAGGCCGGCCTTCATGGCGGCGGCCACCTGCCGGTGGACGGTGGAGACGTCGAGGTCGAAGGCCTCGGCCAGCTCGGCGACGCTCATGGCCCCGCCCGCCTCCAGGCGGGCGAGCAGCACGGTGGCGCTGCGCTCCAGCGCACTCGACCGGCCGTAGGGTGCCACCCCCTGCGCGGCCACCCGCAGCAGGAGCATGTGCTCGTACATGATCCCTTCGACCGGGTCGGCCCACGCCCCCTCAGGTAATTGCATCATGCAAACGATGCTACCTTTTGCATCATGCAAATCGCCGAGCAGGAACGCATCGCCTCCCCCACCTTCGTCCTCGCCTGGGTGGTCTCCTTCCTCCAGTTCCTCGCGTTCTACGCCCTGGTCACCACCATGGCCGTGTACGCGGTCCGGCAGTTCGCCGCCTCGGACGCCGGGGCGGGGCTGGCCTCGAGCGCCTTCGTCATCGGCGCCACCCTCAGCCGCGTGGTCACCGGCCACGTGGTGGACCGCTTCGGCAAGCGCCGCGTCCTGGTGGTGGCCCTGGTCGCCGTCGCGCTGTCCTGCACGCTCTACCTCGTCGCCTCCTCGCTGCCGGCCCTCGTGGCGGTGCGCATGCTCCACGGCGCCAGCTACGCCTTCGCCAGCACCGCCGTCATGGCCCTGGCCCAGGCGGCCATCCCCGACGGGCGACGCGCGGAGGCCACCGGCCACCTCGCGCTGGGCACCACCCTGGCCACCGCGATCGGCCCCGCCCTGGGACTCTTCCTCGCCGGCTCCATCGGCTACGCGTGGCTGTTCCGGGCGACTCTGGGGATCACGGTGGTCAGCCTCGTGCTGGGCCTGCTGGTGCGCGAGGCGCCCGCCGCGGCGGGCGTCGACGGCGAGCGCGCCGCCGGCGAGGCCCCCCTGGAGCACCCCGCCCCCGCGGTGGGCTTCCGCCTGCGCTCCGTGCTGCACCCGGCGGTGCTGCCGATCAGCGGCTTCATGCTGCTGGTGGGCCTGAGCTATGCCGGGATCCTCACCTACCTGAACGCCTACTCGGTGGAGCGCGGGCTCACAGCCGGCGCCGGCCTCTTCTTCCTGGCCTACGCCGCGGCGATGCTCGTCATGCGCCTCACCCTGGGCACCCTGCAGGACCGCCGGGGGGACGACGCCGTCGTCTACCCCGCCCTCCTCTGCTTCACGGCCGCGCTCCTGGTGCTGGCCTTCGCCACGCGCGACGGGCACGTGGTGCTGGCCGGGGCGCTGAGCGGCCTCGGCTACGGCACGCTCATGCCCGCGGCCCAGGCGATCGCCGTGAACGCGGTGCCCTCCCACCAGCTCGGCGCCGGCATCTCCACCCTCATGCTGTTCGCGGACGTGGGGCTGGGCCTGGGCCCCGTGCTCCTCGGCGGGCTCGTGGCCTCAGCCGGCTACGGCGCCATGTACGCGGCCCTGGCGGGCGTGCTGGTGGTCGCCGCCGGGTACTACTTCGTGATGCACGGACGCCGGCACGGGCGGCGGGAGACCGTGGCCCGCGCCTGAGTCCCGGGCGGTGACGGCGGCCTGCCGCCGCGGGCGGCGCTACCGGCGCCGCGCCGGCCAGGACGCGAGCGTGACGGCGGCGAGGGCGCCCAGGGTGCCCAGCACCGTCGTCGTGGTGACCGTGGATCCGTCGGTGGGGGCCACCAGGTCCACCACCAGGGAGCCCAGGAGGTTGCCCGAGACCAGGCCGAGGGTGGCGGCGAAGACGCCCAGGCGCGGGACGACCATGGCCCCCACCCCGATGAACACGCACCCCAGCGGGCCGCCGAGGTAGAGCCGCCAGTCATGCGGCAGCGCGGGCAGGCCGTGGCCGGAGGCCAGGGCGATCCCGCCCCACACGATCCCGAGGAAGAGGACGCCGGCGGTGAAGTTGACCAGGGTCGCCGGGATGGCGGTGCCGTAGGCCGTGGTCTGACGGGCGTTGAACACCTGCTGTCCGGCGGTGGCCAGACCGGCCAGCAGGGGCAGCAGGGCCAGCAGCGCCCAGCCGGGCCCGCCGCCGGCCTCGCCGAGCGAGGGCCACACCACGAGGGCGACCGCGGCCAGGGCGAGCGCCGCCCCCGTGAGGCGCCGCGGCGTCAGGCGCTGCACCCCGGCGGGGCTGAGCCCGAACCGGTCCACGACCATCCCGCCGACCACCTGCCCGGTGACCACGGCGACCGTGAACACAGCCACGCCGAGGGGACCGATCGTCGCGGACTGGGTGAGCACCAGGAGCCCGCCGATCACGCCCGCCACCGCGTACCACGGGCGCACGGACCCCGCGGCCAGGGCCGGGCGGATGCGGGCCAGGCCCCGGCGGCCCCGCGGCGTCAGCACGCTCACGAGCACCATGACGACCAGGCCCACCGCGAAGGAGCACAGGGCGGCGAGGACGGGGTCGCCCGTCAGGTGGGCGAGGCGGGAGTTGATGCGGCCCTGCAGCGGCATCACGGAGCCGGCGGCCACCGCGAGCGTGAACAGCAGGGCGGTCGCCCGCCCGGACGCCCCTTCCCCGCGGGTGAGGACGATCTCGTGCTTCATGCACCCATCCTGTCAGCGGACTGGGGGCGATCTCCCGGCACGACGAGACCGAGTGCCACGGACGAGGGCGTCGCCTCCGGCGCCCGGCCGGCTCAGAGCGTGGCGGAACGGCGGGCGGAGGCCCTCATGGCCGCGACCCGCTGCGCCACAGGGGCCTCCAGAGCGCCCGGCTGCAGGGCCGGGGCGAGATCGGCGGCCACCTCTCGGGCGACCCCCTCGAGGGCGGAGGCGTCCTGGGCGACCCAGGCGCGCAGCGTCAGGTGCTCCCGCATCCACGCCGTGAGCGTCTCCTCGGACTCCGGGGTGAGGGCGAAGCCCACCCCCGCCGCACCCGGGCTGGTGCGCTCCACATCCAGGCCGAGCTCGCCCGCCAGCAGGGCGGCGAACGCCTGGCGCAGCGGTGAGACGCCGGTACGACCGGACTGAAAGGCGGCGCGCACCTCGCGGCACTGCAGGCTCTCGTCGGCCACGTCGACGGCGAGGACGTCACCGGCGGCGGGGGTGAGGCCCAGGGCGGCACGGGCTGACTCCTCGGCCACCACGGCCACGATGCCGGGCACTGCGGGGGCGGCGGTGAGGAACTCGGCGTACCGCATGCCCGGAGTGGCGGCGAGCACAGCGGCGGCCTCGGCGGTCAGGGACGGGGTGTCGACGGCGGTGATGGTCATGGATCCAGGGTGAATCGCGATTCACTGAGACGGGGAGCGGCGTCCATATTCTGAGATTTGCAGCCACATGGTGAGACTCACGCCTCCCCCGACGTGCAGTACGCTGGCCCCATGCAGATGCACGCGCAGCAGTGGTGGACCGCCTGAGGGCGGCCCCGGTCATGCGCATCTGACACGACGAGCCGCTCGCCTGCCGGGCGACTCGGTCATGAGCGGCTCCGGCGGGCCCCATCCCAGGAGGACCCCCGATGACCCACCGCAACCCCGAGGACAACGCCCTGAGAGGCGCCCCCGAGCCCCGCACCCTCGCCGAGGCCTGCGACCTCGTCACCACCCCGGACCTGGACGTCTCCGCGGACGGCATGTTCGGCCAGTACGGCGGCGCCCACCTGCCCCCGCAGCTGGCCGGCCCCATGGCCGAGGTCGCCCGCGCGTACGCCGAGGCGCGCCAGGACCCCGAGTTCTACGCCGAATACCGACGCCTGCTGCGCGACGCCGTCGGGCGCCCCTCCCCCCTGACCCCGCTGGACCGCCTCTCCGACGAGCTCGGCGGCGCACGGATCGTGCTCAAGCGCGAGGACCTGAACCACACGGGCGCCCACAAGATCAACCACACGATCGGCGAGGCGCTGCTCGCCAAGCGCATGGGCAAGCGCAGCCTGATCGCGGAGACCGGCGCCGGCCAGCACGGCGTGGCCCTGGCGACGGCGGCCGCGATGGTCGGCCTCGACTGCGAGATCCACATGGGCGCGATCGACGTGGCCAAGCAGCACCCCAACGTGGTGCGCATGCGCCTGCTCGGCACGAAGGTCGTCTCGGTGGAGCGCGAGGGCCGCTCCCTGAAGGAGGCCGTGGACTCGGCGTTCGAGGTGTACGCGGCGAACCCGGAGAAGTACCTGTTCGCGATCGGCTCCGTGGTGGGCCCGCACCCGTTCCCCACGATGATCCGCGACTTCCAGTCCGTGGTCGGCCGCGAGGCCCGCGCCCAGTTCCAGGAGCGGTTCGGGGCGCTGCCCAGCGCCGTCGTCGCCGCGGTGGGCGGCGGCTCCAACGCGATCGGCGCGTTCACCGCGTTCCTCGACGACGCCGACGTCGCGCTCGTGGGCGTCGAGCCCGGCGGCCGCTCCGCGGCCAAGGGCGAGCACGCGATGACCATGACCCAGGGCCGCGACGGCGTCCTCCACGGCATGGCCACCCTCGTCCTCGCCGACGACGACGGCACCCCAGACCCCGTGCACTCGATCGCCTCGGGCCTGGACTACCCGGGCGTCGGTCCACAGCACGCCCACTTCGCGAGCGTCGGCCGTGTCCGGTACGTGGCCGAGGACGACGCGGCCGTGCTCGACGCGTTCCAGCGACTCACGAGGCTCGAGGGCGTCATCCCCGCGCTCGAGTCCGCGCATGCCGTGGCGCACGCGATCCGCCTCGCCCCGCAGATGGGCCGGGACGAGCGGATCCTCGTCAACCTCTCCGGCCGCGGGGACAAGGACGTGGACTACGTGGCGGAGAAGCTCGGGCTCACGGGCGAGGCGGCCGAGGTCGTGCGGTGAGCTGAGGCGGCGGCCCGGCGTCGTCCCCGGTCAGCGCGTAGCCTGGCTGCCGTGATGACCCTGATGTGGGGCGCAGTCGCCGCGTCCTCCCTGCTCGTGGGCGCCGTCCTGGCGACCCTGCGCCGCTGGCACATGGGCACGATCGGACTCGTGCTCGCCTTCGGCGCCGGCGCCCTGATCGCGTCCGTGTCCTTCGAGCTCGCGGAGGCGGGCGTGCAGGCGGCCGGACCTGCCGCCGTCGGCATCGGGCTGACGCTCGGCGCGGCCGCCTACTTCCTCGGCGACCGTGCGGTGGAGCGCTCCGCCGCGAGGTCCGGCGGCTCGTCCTCGGGTGCGGCGCTGACCGTGGGCGCGCTGCTGGACGGCATCCCGGAACAGCTCGTGCTGGGCATCGGGCTGGCCGCGGGCGAGGGCGTGTCCCTCGCGCTGCTCGTGGCGATCTTCATGTCCAACCTGCCCGAGTCCATCGCCGCCACGGCCGACTCCCTCGACGGCGGCAAGACGCGCCGCCACCTGCTGATCCAGTGGTCGCTCGTGACGGTGGTCTGCGCCCTGGCGACGTGGGGCGGCGGGCTGATCGCCGACGTCGCCTCCCCCGCCCTGACCGGCGGCATCCAGGGCTTCGCAGCCGGCGCCCTGCTGGTCATGCTGATCGACACGATGATCCCCGAGGCCCGCGAGAAGGGCGGGGAGAGGGCCGGGCTGCTCACCGTGGTCGGCTTCGCGCTCGGCGCCTTCCTGTCCCTGGTGGTGTGACCGCCCAGGGACAGGAACGCCCGGCTCCGGTCACGGGGTGGGCATGCCGCCGGTCACCGGGATGGTTGCGCCCACCACATAGGAGGACTCCGGCGAGGCCAGGAACACGTACGCCGGGGCGAGCTCGGTGGGCTGCCCGGCGCGGCCCAGCGGAGTGGACTGGCCGAACTCCGGCAGGGCCTCCGGCTTCTGGCCGCCGGAGGGCTGCAGCGGGGTCCAGATCGGACCGGGCGCCACGGCGTTCACGCGGATGCCCTTCGGGGCCAGCTGCTGGCCCAGGGCCTTCGTGAAGGTGTTGATGGCGGCCTTGGTGGCGGAGTAGTCCACCAGCTGCTCCGGGGCCATGTAGGCGACCACGGAGGTGGTGTTGATGATCGTGGAGCCCGGCTTCAGGTGCGGCAGGGCGGCCTTGACCAGGCGGAACTGGGCCAGGATGTTGATGTCGAAGGTGGCCTCGAGCTGCTCGTCGTCGATGTCCTCGATCGAGTCCTGCGCCACCTGCTTGCCGCCGTTGTTCACCAGCACGTCCAGCCCGCCGAGCTTCTCGACCGCCTGGGCCACGAGGTCGGCGCAGAACGTCTTGTCGCGCAGGTCGCCGGGGATCCCGACGGCGGTGCGCCCCTCCGCCTGCAGGACCTCGAGGACGTGCTGGGCGTCCTTCTCCTCCTCGGGCAGGTAGGTGATCACGACGTCGGCGCCCTCGCGCGCGAACGCGATTGCGGTGGCCGCGCCGATGCCGGAGTCACCGCCGGTGATGAGCGCCTTGCGGCCCTCGAGACGGCCGGTGCCGCGGTAGGACTTCTCACCCAGGTCGGCCTTCGGCGTCATCTCCGCGTCCAGGCCGGTGCCGGGCAGCGACTGCTCCGGCGGGCTGATCACGGGGTAGCGCTTCGTGGGGTCCTGCAGGGTGAGCTGGTCGGTGGTGGTGGTGTTCGCGTCGTCGTGCGCCACGGGGTGCTCCTCACGGTCTCGGGGCGACGCGCGGTCTGCGCGCCGTCCTCCGAGCGTAGGGAGCAGCCCCCCGGCGGCGCCACGGCTGATCCCCGGGTCACCGGACGTGCCCCACCCGCTCCCCTGGATGACGAGCCCTGCGATATGGCCCCTAAACCACGCGTTTAGGGGCCATATCGCAGGGCTCGTCGCGGGGCGCCGGGGCCGGGGCCGGGCGTCACAGCCCGCCGTGCACGAACTGCCCGCCCACGGCGGTGGCGACGACGTCGATCGCCGCGATCTGGTCGCTCGGCACCGCGCGAGGGTCCTCGCTGAGCACCGTGAAGTCCGCGAGCTGGCCTGCGACGAGCCGTCCCTTGCGGCCGCCCCAGCCGGTCGCCTCCGCGGAGCCGACCGTGTAGGCGTGCAGGGCCTCGGCCACGGTGAGCCGCTCCGCGTCCGGGCCGTACTGCTCGCCGGTCTCGGTGCGGCGCAGCACGAAGTCCTGGATGACCTCCAGCGGGCGGCCGCCGGCCACGGGCCGGTCCGAGCTGCCCGGCAGCACCAGGCCCGCGCGCAGCAGCCGTCCGGCCGGGTACGACAGCACGGCCCGCTCCGGCCCGATCCGCTCCCGCACCGACCCGCCGAACGCGCTGATGAAGTTCGGCTGGGTGGCCATCACGACCTCCAGCTCGGCCATGCGGGCCACCTGATCGTCGCGGACCACCCCACCGTGCTCCACGCGGTGCGGCATCACGGGACGGCCGAACCGGCCCCGTGCCTCGGCGATCACGTCGAGCGCGAAGTCGAGGGCGGCGTCGCCGATCGCGTGCAGGGCCAGCGCCCATCCGGCGGCCGCCGCACCGAGGCACGCCCGGCGCATCTCCCCCGCGTCCTGCTGCAGGTAGCCGCGGCCGTGGCCGTGGCCGCAGTAGTCCTCGGTCATCGCGGCGGTCTGTCCGAGCATCGACCCGTCCGTGAACACCTTCGCCGGCCCGATCTGCAGCCACTCGTCGCCCACGCCCGTGCGCACGCCGGCGTCGAGGGTGAGGTGCGTGCCGTCGTCGGGATGGCCGTCCACCGGGTGCAGCGCGTCCAGGGTGACCATCGTCTGGAAGCGGGTGCGCAGCAGCCCCGCGTCCCGGGCGCGCTGATACGCGCCGAACTCGAGCGGGCTGTGCCCGATCCACCCGCCGGCCACCCCCGCATCCGTCACCGAGGTGATGCCCTCGGCCGCGTACTCCTGCGAGGCCCGCGCCAGGCACGCGCCGATGTGCTCGTGGGACTCCGGCTGCAGCAGCCGGGTCACCAGGCTCATGGCGGTCTCCTCCAACAGGCCGGTGGGCCGGCCGGCGGCGTCCGTGAGGATCCGCCCGCCCTCGGGCTGCTGCAGCACCTGCTCCCCCACGCCGGCCAGGACCAGCACCGCCCCGGACACCGTGACGGCGTGGCCCGTGTTGTGGCGGATGAGCACGGGGCGCCCGGAGGCGGCGGCGTCGAGGCTGTCCCGGTCCGGCTGGGGGCCGGTGAGGTGGCCGGGGTCGAAGCCGGTGCACGTCACCCAGGCGCCGGGGTCGAGCTCGGCGGCGCGGGCGCGGACCCGGCGGTGGACCTCCTCCGCGGTGCGCGCACCCTCGAGGTCCACGTCCAGCCGGGACTGGCCGAACCAGACGCTGTGCGCGTGGGCGTCGTTGAACCCGGCGAGGACGGTGCGCCCTCGCGCGTCGAGGCGTTCGCGCGTCGCGAGGCCGTCCAGCTCCTCGTCCACCCCGACGACGACGCCCCGCCACACCCCCAGCCGCGAGGCCGACGGGCGGGCGGGGTCGCCGGTGATGAGGCAGGCGTTCTCCACGATCAGGTCGAGCTGCATGGGGCGGGGCCTCCTGGGACGTTGTACACCTCTAGGCGGCCAGGCGCGCGTCGAGCCCAGCGCGCACCGCGGGCCACTCCTCGCGCACCACGCTGAAGTAGTCGACGTCGGCGATCGTGCCGTCCGCCGCCGGGCGGAAGCGGCGCAGAGTGCCCTCGAACGTCGCCCCCAGGCGGGCGATGGCGGCGTGTGAACGGGCGTTGCGGTGGTCGCAGCGCAGGGCCACCCGCTCCAGCGCCCATTCCTCGAACGCGTGCCCGAACAGCAGCAGCTTGCAGCCGGGGTTCACGGAGGTGCCCCACACCCGACGGGCGTAGACCGTGTGCCCCACCTCCACCCGCAGCCCCGGTACCAGGTCATAGAGGCTCGTGCGCCCCACCAGCTCCCCGCCCTGCTCGACGGCGAACGCGAAGGTGCCCTCCCGCTCGATCAGCTCGGCGAGGTGTGCGGACATGGC
>NZ_JABFAY010000017.1:0-1247 GCF_017168495.1 Micrococcus sp. KRD096
TGAGCCGCCCCCTTCATTCGGTCCGGACGTTCTGTGAGTCGTCGGTTTCCATTTGATGGGTGCACTGCCGAGCGTACTCGGCTGGGGTTAGGTAGCCGAGCGAGGAGTGCCGGCGGTGGTGGTTGTACTCGTCCTTCCAGTCGCCGATGATGACCTGTGCGTGCAGCAGCGAGTAGAAGCTGTTGATGTTGAGGCACTCGTCGCGGATCCGGCTGTTGAACGACTCGACGTACCCGTTGCGCCACGGCGAGCCCGGAGGGATGTAGGACAGGCCGGTGCGGGTGCCGGCCCAGTCGGCCATCGCCTCGCTGATGAACTCCGGCCCGTTGTCCGACCTGAGCACCGCCGGGGCGCCCCGGGCGGCGACGAGGTCCTCGAGGTGGGCGGTGAGTCGGTCGGCGGTAATCGAGCGCTCCACGAGCCCGCCGATGCACTCCCGGGTGTGTTCGTCGACGATCGAGCAGATCTTGATCGGTCGTCCGTGCTCGTCGGCGTCGAACTGGAAGTCCACCGCCCACACCACGTTCGGCGCGTCCGCCGTCGGCGCGTCGACGGTCGAGGACCCGACGCGCTTGCGTCGACGCCGCTGCGGGACCCGGAGCCCTTCGTCACGCCACAGGCGTTGGATCTTCTTGTGGTTCACCACCCACCCCTCGGCGCGGGCGTCGTGATACGCCCGCCGATACCCGTAGCGGGGATGGTCCTTCGCCCAGGCGCGCAGCCACTCCCTGAGCGCCCGATCCGGGTCCGCGACCGTGTCGCCCTTGAGCGGTCGCCGGTACGCGGAGCGGCTCAGCCCGACCAGACGGCACGCCATCCGTTCGCTCACCCGCAACTTGCGCTTGAGGTGATCGACGGCGGCGCGGCGCCTGTCCGGGCTTAGAAGTTTCCCTCAGCCAGCTCCTTGAGCGCGGCCTTCTCCAGCTCCGCTTCCGCGAGCAGACGCTTCAGGGTCGCGTTCTGCTTCTCCAGCTCCTTCAGGCGCTTTGCGTCGTCGGCCTTGAGGCCGCCGTACTGGTTCCGCCACCGGTAGTACGTCTGCTCGGACACCCCGAGCTCCCGGCACACCGCCGCGACGTCCTGACCATCGGCGAGCATCCTGTCGGCCTGCCCGAGCTTACGGACGACCTGCTCGGGGGTGTGACGCTTCCTGCTGTTCGTCATGATCTGACCAGTCTCCCTGCCCGCGACCGCGGGCAACAGGACGACTCTCATAACGACTGGACCTACGAAACGGGGTCAGCCCA
>NZ_JABFAY010000017.1:1347-56353 GCF_017168495.1 Micrococcus sp. KRD096
CCCCCGATATCGCGTTCGAAAGTCCGGGAGGGGGGCGGCGGGAGCGTTAGCGTGGTCGTGTGGTCTCCCCGCCTGCCCCCAGCGAGCTCGAGCTGGTCCACCGCGCCCTGCAGCACCTCCGCCCCGGCCTCGACCCCGCCCTCGCCCGGCGGCTCCGCACAGCCGACTGGGCCGCGGCGTCCGTGGAGGAGGGCGGGCAGTTCCACCGCGTGCTCGTGCTCGAGGACGTCGGCGTCCTCCGGATGACGCGGGCCCACGAGGTCGGCGCCGCCCCCGCCGCGCGGTGGGCGCCCGAGCGGGACCCCGCAGCGCACCTGCCCCGGCGCCTGGCCCTCCTCGACGGGCTCGCCGCGGCCCTGGCCGAGCGCCGCGTGCCGTGGACCGTGCCGATCGCCCTCTCGGACCCCGTCCCCGCGGGCCCGGGCGCCGCGGTGCTGCAGCGCTTCCTCCCGGGCGGACCACACCCGCCGCACGAGGGCGATCCGGCCGTGCTGCGCGGCGTCCTCGACGACCTCGCCGCCGTGGACGTCACCGACCCGCGGATCGCCCCGCACCTCGGCCGCCCGTTCGCCTTCCGCGGCCCGTGGACGCCGGAGCGCGCCCGGCACGTCGCGGCGCTGCCGGGGGCGGTCGCCGCGCGCCTGGGCGCGTGGGAGGGGCACGACGTCGACGCGCGGCTGGGCGCCGAGGCGTGGCCGGACGCGGTCGCCGCCGTCACGGACGCCGTGACGGCGTGGACCGCCGCGCCGCCCGTGCCGCCGTCGCTGGTGCACGGCGACCTGGCCGGGCACAACATGCGCTGGCGTGCCGTGCCCGAGGA
The DNA here is from genome assembly GCF_017168495.1 of Micrococcus sp. KRD096. Lineage (NCBI taxonomy): Bacteria > Bacillati > Actinomycetota > Actinomycetes > Micrococcales > Micrococcaceae > Micrococcus > Micrococcus sp. KRD096. The sequence continues at coordinate 2,168 of NZ_JABFAY010000017.1, forward strand.
CGAGGACCCGCGCGCCCCGCTGCGCTGGGCGCTGGCCGGTGTGCTCGACTGGGACCTCGCGTGCGCGTGGGACCCGGCCCTCAACGTCGCCTACCTGGCGTTGTGGCACGGCGAGCAGAAGGTGCCCGACCTGGCCCGGGACGCGGCCGAGGCGCGGCGGGCCCGCGTGTGGCTCGGGGCGATGGCCATGGAGACGCTCGACGACGCGGCGGCCCGGGACGCGATCGTCGGCGGGCTGGCCGCGGGGTCCTGGCGGCGTCTGCTGCGCAAGACCCTGCCCCGCGTGGCGCGGGCCCTCACCGCCCTGGACGGCTGAGGGCCCGCGCGGTCGTCAGGACACGCCCAGGCGCTCCAGGACGATCTCGCGGACGCGGCCGGCGTCGGCCTGCCCGCGGGTGGCCTTCATGACCGGGCCGATCAGGGCGCCGACGGCGGCCATCTTGCCGCCCTTGATCTTCTCGGCCACGTCCGGGTTGGCGGCGATCGCGGCGTCGACGGCCTCGGTGAGCGCGCCGTCGTCGGACACCACGGCCAGGCCCTTCGCCGAGACGACCTCCTTGGGGGCGCCCTCGCCGTCGGCCACCAGACCGAGCACCTGCTTGGCGATCTTGTCGTTGATCGTCTTGGCGGCGATCAGCTCCTCGACCTCCACCACGTGCGCCGGGGTGATCCCCAGCTCGGCGACGGCGACCTCACGGGCGTTCGCCAGGCGGGCGATCTCGCCCATCCACCACTTGCGGGCGGCCGCCGCGGAGGCGCCGGCCTCCACGGTCGCGACGATCTCGTCCAGGACGCCGGCGTTGACGACGTCGCGGAACTCCTCGTCCGAGAAGCCCCACTCGGCCTTGAGCCGCTTGTTCCGCACGGCCGGCAGCTCGGGCATCGCCGCGCGCACGCGCTCGACCCACGCGGCGTCCACGTGCACGGGCACGAGGTCCGGCTCGGGGAAGTACCGGTAGTCGTCCGCGTCCGACTTCGGGCGGCCCGAGGTGGTGCTGCGGGTGTCCTCGTGCCAGTGGCGGGTCTCCTGCGTCACGGTGCCGCCCGCGGCGAGCACCGCGGCCTGGCGCTGGATCTCGTGGGTGACCGCGTGCTGCACGGCGCGCGTGGAGTTCACGTTCTTCGTCTCGGTGCGGGTGCCGAACTCGGTGGCGCCCTTGGGCATCAGCGAGACGTTCGCGTCGCAGCGGACGTTGCCGCGCTCCATCCGCGCGTCGGAGATGTCGATGGCCTGCACAATGTCCCGGATCGCGGTGACGTAGGCGCGGGCCAGCTCGGGGGCTCGCGCGCCGGCGCCGACGATCGGCTTGGTGACGATCTCGATGAGCGGCACGCCCGCACGGTTGTAGTCGACGAGGGACGCGGAGGCGCCCTGGATCCGTCCGGAGCCGCCCACGTGGGTGAGCTTGCCGGCGTCGTCCTCGAGGTGCGCGCGCTCGATCTCCACGCGGAAGACCTCGCCGTCCTCCAGCTCGACGTCCAGGTGGCCGTCGAAGACGATCGGCTCGTCGTACTGGGAGGTCTGGAAGTTCTTCGGCGTGTCCGGGTAGAAGTAGTTCTTCCGCGCGAACCGGCAGGTCTCGGCTACCTGCGCGTCCAGGGCCACGCCCAGGCGGATCGCGTACTCCACGACCTCGCGGTTGAGCACCGGCAGGGTGCCGGGCAGGCCGAGGTCGAGCGGGGTCACGTTGGTGTTCGGCTCGTCGCCGAACGCGTTGGGCGCCGAGGAGAAGATCTTCGTGGCGGTGTCCAGCTCCACGTGCACCTCGAAGCCCAGCACGGGGTCGAAGCGCTCCATCGCCTCCGCGAAGTCCATGGTCTGCTCTGCGTGGCTCATGCCCGGCCTCCTGCCGTGGTCGCGGTGGTGGCGCGCTGCGCGCCCTTCTCCAGCTCGGGGGCCTCGGCCCACACCGGCCCGCCCCGGCGCTGGGCCACGAGGCGTTCGAGCGCGGCGCCGACCTCGTACAGGCGCGCGTCCTCGCGCGCCGGCGCCATCAGCTGCAGGCCGTAGGGCAGCCCGTCGACGACGCCGCCCGGCACGGACATGCCCGGGATGCCGGCGAGGTTGGCCGGGATGGTGGCCAGGTCGTTGACGTACATGGTCATCGGGTCGTCCGTCTTGGCGCCCAGCTCGAACGCCGGGGTCGGCGCGGTGGGCGTGAGGATGACGTCCACCTGCTCGAAGGCGCGGGCGAAGTCCTCCTGCACGAGCGTGCGGACCTTCTGCGCGGAGCCGTAGTAGGCGTCGTAGTAGCCGGCGGACAGCGCGTAGGTGCCCAGGATGATGCGGCGCTTGACCTCGGCGCCGAAGCCGGCGGCGCGGGTGGCGCCCATGACCTGCTCGATGGTGCCGCCGCCGTCCGGCACCACGCGGTGGCCGTAGCGGACGCCGTCGAAGCGGGCCAGGTTGGAGGAGGCCTCCGAGGGCATGATCAGGTAGTACGCGCCGAGGGCGGCGTCGAAGCTCGGGCAGGAGACCTCCACGATCTCCGCGCCGGCCTCCCGCAGGGCGGCGACGTGCTCGTCGAAGCCGGCCCGGATGCCCGGGTGGAACGCGTCCGCCGGCAGGTCCGTCACGACGCCGACGCGCAGCCCCGCCAGGTCGCGGCCGCGGGCCGCGGCGGTCAGGTCCGCCGGCGCCTCGGCCAGGGACGTGGAGTCCTGCGGGTCGTGGCCGGTGATGACCTGCTGCAGCGCCGCGGCGTCGGCCACGGTGCGGGCGGCGGGGCCGATCTGGTCCAGCGAGGAGGCCATGGCGATCAGGCCGTAGCGCGAGACGGCGCCATAGGTGGGCTTCACGCCGACCGTGCCGGTGAACGCGGCGGGCTCACGCACGGAGCCGCCGGTGTCCGAGCCGAGGGCGAAGGGGGCCAGGAACGCGGCGACGGCGGCCGCCGACCCGCCGCCCGAGCCGCCGGGCACGCGGTCCCCGTCCCACGGGTTGCGGGTGATGCCGAACGCGGAGTGCTCGGTGGAGCCGCCCATCGCGAACTCGTCGAGGTTGGTCTTGCCGAGGATCGGCAGGCGGGCCTCGCGGAGGCGGGCCACCACCGTGGCGTCGTACGGGCTGAGCCAGCCCTCGAGCATGCGGGAGGCGGCCGTGGTCGGCTGGCCGCGCGTGACGATGTTGTCCTTCACGGCCACGGGCACGCCGGCCAGCGGGTGCAGGGCGTCGGCCTCGGGGCCGCCGGCGGCGCGGATCGCGTCCACCTCGGCGGCGACGGCGAGGGCCTCGTCCGTGTTCACGTGGAGGTAGGCGCGCACGCCGCGGTCGCCGTCGGCGTCGGCGCGCACGTCGCCGTCATGGGCCGCGATGCGGTCCAGGTGGGCCTGGACGAGCTCCACGGACGTGGTGGTGCCGGCGCGCAGGCGCTCGGCCATCTGCAGCGCGGTGAGCCGGACGAGCTCGTCGGAGCCGAGGGTCGCGTTCACGTCGAACGTCTCGGTCATGGGGGTGATCACTCTCCGTCCAGGATGGCGGGGACCTTGAACTGGCCGTCCTCGGAGTCCGGCGCCTGGTCGAGGGCCTCCTCCTGCGTGAGCATGCCGGCGGGCACGTCCTCGCGGAACACGTTCTCCAGCGCGATGGGGTGGGACGTCGGCGTCACGTCGTCGCCCGCGGCGGCCTGGACGGCGGAGACGTGCTCCAGGATCTTCTCCAGGTCGCCGGACATCGTGTCCAGCTCCTCGTCGGTCATCCGGATGTGGGCCAGGCGAGCCAGATGCTCCACCTGATCCCGGGTGATCTCAGGCATGGATCTCCTCGTGTGACGGGTCGGGGCGGGGTGGACGACGCCGGCGCGGCGGCGGCCACATCGGGGTCGAGTCTAGTGCCGGGGCCTGCCCGGCCGCCGCCACCGCTTCGAGGCGGGAGATCCACCCCACCGCGGCGCTCCGGGCCCGCATGACAGGGATTTCCCGCCCCGAATGGGGTCCCGGTGCCGATGTCCCGCCCGGGGTCAGTCCAGCGCGAGCCGGTAGACGAGGAACGGGCCGGTCTCGTCGGCCGGGTCGAGGTCCGGCATCACGTCCACGAGGAGCCAGTCCCGCTCGGGGACACGCACGAAGCCGGCGCGCTCGTACATGCGGTGGGCGTCGGTCATGGAGGGCATGGTGGTCAGCACGACGGCGTCCACGCCCTCCTCGGCGCGGGCCCGCGCCACGATCTCGGCCAGCAGGGCGCCGCCCACCCCACGGCGGTGGAACCGCGGGTGCACGGCGAGCATGCGGAACTCGTACTCCCCGTCGCCGGAGGTCTCGGCCAGGGGCGAGCCGGGCGGGGTGAGCACCACGGACCCGGCCACCTCGCCGTCGATCTCGGCCACGAGCACCTCCGCGCGGCCGGCCCGGTCGGCCACGTCCATGAGGGTCTTCACGTAGGCGTCGTCGGGGGCGATGTGGCCGCCGTCGACATAGGACGCCAGGGTGAGCTCGGCGACCGCCTCGTGGTCCTCGGGGCGCAGCGGGCGGACGAGGGCGCTCATGCGTCACCTCCGGCGTGCTGGCGCAGCGTGTCCTTCAGGCGGGCGCGGGTCGCGTCCGTGGCCACGACGTAGTCGCGCCGACGCAGCCAGGCGGTGGGCACGGCCTGGTGGGGGTGGCCGTCGCGCGCCTCGTGCAGCCCCTCGAGGAACGTCGCGGCGGCCGGCTCCTGCCAGATGTTCACCCAGTAGGCGCGGCCCCGCTCCTGCGCCGTCAGTTCCTTGATCAGCCGCTTCGTGAACGCGCAGCCCGGCCGCCAGAACACGACGACGCCGCCGCCCTCGACGTGCGCCTGCGCGCCGGCGAACGGCCGCGAGCGGACCCGCACCGCCCACCGGTACGTGACCGCGTAGCCGGCCAGGACGAGCCCGGCCACGATCATGCCGACCTGCTGCAGGCGCGTCCCCGCGATCATGAACGTCAGGCCGCCGGCCACGAACAGGACCGGGTAGAACCACGGGTCTCCGACGATCCGCCTCATGCCGTCTCCCCCGTCACGGCGGCCAGGGCGGCCGCGTCCACGTCGCCGGCCACCATCCAGTCGGGATGTGCCGTGCCGTCCGCCGAGGCGGGCCGCGTCACCGCGACGCCGGCCTCCTCCGCCACCAGCGCGCCGGCGGCCCAGTCGTACTCCTGCGTGCCGAACTCGGCGTAGGCGTCCAGGGTGCCGTCCGCGACCATGCACAGATCCAGCGCCGCCGAGCCGATCCGCCGCACGTCCCCGAACGCGGGCAGCAGGGCCGCGAGCGCGCGCACCTGCAGGGCCCGGCGAGCGGGGTCGTAGCCGAAGCCGGTGGCGAGCAGCCGCCCGGAGCGCCCCGCCACGGGACCGGTGAGCCGCACGGGGGCGGCGTCCCGGTCGGGCACGTCCACGCCCGCCGTCGTCGCGTCCGCGGTGCTGAAGGCGCCCCGGCCCGCGCTCGCGAACCAGGTGCGCCCCAGCGCGGGTGCCGCCACGACGCCGGCCAGCCAGCGTTCGGTGCCCTCGGCCACCCCCAGCAGGTCGGCGGTCTCGGCGTCCACCGGGCCGGTGACGGCCACCGAGGTGCAGAACTGCGGCAGCCCGCGCACGAAGTTGGTGGTGCCGTCCAGCGGGTCGATGGACCAGCGGTACCCGGACGGCTCGGCCGGGAGGGTGGCGCCGTACTCCTCGCCGGTGATCTCGTCCGAGGGGCGGTAGCCGGCGATGACCTGCCGGACGGCCTGTTCGGCGCGGCGGTCGTAGTCGGTGACCCAGTCGGAGCCGGAGGACTTCGTCTCCGCGCCGATCTCCTCGATGCCCAGCGGGACGGCCGGGTGGTGACCGGTCCAGCGCCGGGCCAGGACGTCCGCGCCGGCGCGCGCGGCGGCCTTGGCGACCACGAGCAGGCCCGGGACCGTGATGCGCGCGCTCATGCCGAGGCCTCCCCGTCTGCGGCGCCGTCGGTGGCGTCGTCCGTGTCCGCCGGGCGCACCGCGTCCGGGCCGCCGGCCAGCAGCGCCGTGAACCCGGCCTCGTCCAGCACGGGCACACCGAGGGACTGCGCCTTGTCCAGTTTGGAGCCGGCGGCGTCGCCGGCCACCAGGAAGTCGGTCTTCTTGGACACGGACCCGGAGGCCTTGCCGCCGCGCACGAGGATCGCCTCCTTCGCGGAGTCGCGGGAGAAGCCCTCGAGCGAGCCGGTGACCACCACGGTCAGGCCCTCGAGCGTGCGCGGGGTGGACTCGTCCTGCTCGTCCTCCATGACCACGCCCGCCGCGGCCCACCGGTCCACGATCTCCCGGTGCCAGTCCTCGGCGAACCACTCGATGAGCGCGTCCGCGATGATCGGGCCGACGCCGTCGATCTCGGCCAGCCGGTCCCGGTCGCCGGCCTCGGCCGCCGCGCGCAGCGCCGCCATCGAGCCGAACGCCGTGGCCAGCGAGCGGGCCGCCGTCGGGCCCACGTGCCGGATGGACAGCGCCACGAGGGTGCGCCAGAGCGGCTGGGACTTGGCCTTCTCGAGCTCGTCGAACAGGCGCAGCGTGTTGGCCGTGGGCGCGGACGGCTTCTTCGCGGTGCCGGCGGTGAAGAAGTACGGCTTGAGCGTGAACACGCCCGAGGGCACCATGCGGCCGTCCACCTTCGTGCGGCCCTCGCGCCACACGCGCACCGCGCCGAGGGAGCGCTGCAGGTCGGTCAGCCCGTCCTCGCCCCGGGGGCCCGTGATCTCCTCCGGCGTGCCGGAGGCGAGGTCGAAGATCTCCGCCTCCGCCGTGATGGGGCCCGGGCCCTCGGGCCGGACATGTCCCTCGTGCTCGGCCGGGTCCTCGCCGGGGCCCTGGACGAGCCAGCGGGCGGCCTCCTCGCCGAGGGCCTCCACGTCGAACGCGCCGCGGCTGGCCAGGTGCTCGACGCGGCCGGCCAACTGGGCCGGGCAGGAGCGGGCGTTGGGGCAGCGCAGGTCCACGTCCCCCTCCTTGGCCGGGGCCAGCGGCGTGCCGCACGAGGGGCAGTGCGCGGGCATGACGAACTCGCGCAGCTCCCGGCCCGCCTCGATCGCCTTCTCGCGCAGGGGCAGCACGGGGCCCACGACCTCGGGGATCACGTCCCCGGCCTTGCGCACCACCACGGTGTCCCCGATCAACACGCCCTTGGCCTTGACCACGTCCTGGTTGTGCAGGGTGGCCAGGGAGACGGTGGACCCGGCCACGGTGACCGGCTCCATCACCGCGAACGGGGTCACCCGCCCGGTGCGGCCCACCGAGACCGCGATGTCCCGCAGCAGCGTGTGCACCTCCTCCGGCGGGTACTTGTACGCCGCGGCCCAGCGGGGCACGCGGGAGGTGTGGCCGAGGTAGCGCTGGTCCGCGAACGCGTCCGCCTTCAGCACGATGCCGTCGATCTCGTGGATCAGCTCGTGCCGGCGCCGGCCGTACTCCTCGATCACCGCGACGACGGCGGCCAACGCCTCCTCGTCCGCGCCCTCCACTCGGCGGGTGTAGGGGCTCACGGGCAGGCCCCAGTCCGCGAGCGCGTCGTACACCTCGTGCTGGGACTCCAGCCCGAACGCCTCGACCGAGCCGATGCCGTGCACGAACATGGCCAGCGGGCGCTGCGCGGTGACCGCCGGGTCCTTCTGACGCAGGGCGCCGGCGGCGGCGTTGCGCGGGTTCGCGAACGGCGTCTGGCCCTCCTCCGCACGGCGCGCGTTGAGCTCGGCGAAGGCGGCAGAGGACATGAACACCTCGCCGCGCACCTCGAACTCGGCGGGCCAGCCCTCGCCGGAGAGCTCGTGCGGGATGTCCCCGATGGTGCGCACGTTGGCGGTGACGTCCTCGCCCGTGACGCCGTCGCCGCGGGTGGCGGCCTGCACGAGCCGCCCGTCCCGGTAGCGCAGGGCGACGGCGAGCCCGTCGATCTTCACCTCCACGAGCCAGCGGGGCGCCACGCCCGGCCGCACCTGCGTCAGGGCCTGCGCCGCGCGGCGGAACCAGACCTCGAGCTCCTCGACGGAGAACAGGTCCTCGAGCGAGTACATGCGGGACCCGTGCCGGACGGGGGCGAACGCCTCCGAGACCTCGCCGCCGACCTCCTGGGTGGGCGAGTCGTTGGACACGAGCTCGGGGTGCAGGGCCTCGAGGTCCTCGAGACGGCGGTACAGCGCGTCGTACTCGGCGTCCGAGATCTCCGGGGCGTCCCGCTGGTAGTAGGCGGTCCGGGCGTCCCGGACCCGCTCCACGAGGTCCTCGTACTCCTCCCGCAGGTCCGCGGCGGGGATGTCCTGCGGATCGGGCTGGGCGGCGGATTCCTTGGGGGTGCTCACCCGGCCCAGCGTAGTCGGCGTCCCGGACGGCGCACCCGGGTCAGGGGATGCGCACGAGCACCGCCGTGACGTTGTCCCGGCCGCCGCGCCACAGGGCGGCGGCGATGAGCTTCTCGAGGGCGTCCTCGAGGGTGCCGGCGTCGTCGATCAGCACGCGGATCTCCTCGTCCAGCAGCTCGCCGGTCAGGCCGTCGCTGCACAGCAGGACGAGGTCCCCGGAGGCCAGGGGGATCTCGGCCACGTCCACCGTGAGCGCCTCGCGCGAGCCGAGCGCGCGGGTGATGACGTTGCGGCGGGGATGGACGCGGGCCTCGGCGGGGGTGAGCTCCCCCGCGTCGACGAGCATCTGGACCGCCGAGTGGTCCACCGTGAGCTGCTGGAGCACCGGCGAGCCAACGGGCCGCAGGTACACCCGGGAGTCGCCGACGTTCGCCACGGCCCAGCGGCCCCGCTCCGTGTCCAGGCAGGCCAGGACGGTCAGGGTGGTGCCGGAGCGCCCCAGCCCGGCCTCGACGACGGCGGCGTCCGCCTCGTGGATCAGGTGGCCGAGCTCCTGGGGCGTGTGGGCCGTGCCCGGGGCGAGCACCTCGGGGGCGCGGCGGCGCAGGGTCTCGATCGCGGCGGCCGAGGCCACCTCGCCGGCCTCGTGCCCGCCCATGCCGTCGGCCACGGCGGCGAGCACCAGCGGCTCCCCGACGAGGGTCCACGCGTCCTCGTTCAGGTCGCGGACGACGCCCACGTGGGTGGCGCCGGCGGCCTGGGGCCGCGGCGCGGACGGGGTCTCGGGGCGGGGGTCCACGGGGTCCTCGATCAGTCGGCGAGCAGGGTCTGGGCCGACCCGTCCATGAGCAGGGAGGGGCGGACCTCTCCGAACCCGCGGACGATCCTGGGCGGCTGCGGGACGAGCACGAAGCGCTCGTCCCGGGACAGGGCCGCAGCGGTCATGGCGTCCACGAGCACGGTACCCGGATCGGCCAGGGACGTCAGCCGCGCGGCGAGGTTCACGGTGGGCCCGTAGATGTCCCCCATGCGCGAGAGCACCCGTCCCCACGTCAGGGCGACGCGCGCCGAGGGCAGCTCCTCGTCCGCGGCGATGGTCTCGGCCAGGGAGAGCGCGATCGCGGCACCGGCCTCGGGGGTCTCGGCGTTGAACATGACCTCGTCGCCGATGGTCTTCACGAGCCAGCCGCCGCCGGCGGAGATGGTCTCCGCGGCGAGGGACTCGAAGCGCAGTACCATGCGGGCCAGCGTCCGGTCGTCCATGGTCCGGGAGAGCGTCGTGTAGGAGACCATGTCCGCGAAGCCGACGGCGCGGGCCAGCGGCAGCGGCGCGTCCGACTCGGAGCCGTCGCGGCCCCGGGCGCTGGCCGCCAGCCCGGCCTCCACGCGCACGGTCAGGCGCTGCACGGCGCGGTTGAGCTGGCGCCGGTAGACGATCCGCATGGCCTTCTCGAGCGGTCCGACCATGTCCGGGAGCATGTCGACGGCGGCCCGCCGTGCCTCCGGGTCCGTCAGGTCCTCGGAGGCGATCTTGTCCTCCACGAGCGCCTCGATCTGCCACACCACCATGCGGTCCGTCATCTGCCCGATCGAGCGCGCCAGCGAGATGGCGGTGTCCTCGTTCAGGGTCCCCGAGCGCACGAGCGTGAGCACGGACTCGAACGCCTCGATGTCCGCCTCGGTGAAGGCCTTGTGCCCCTCCGGCGACGTCGGATAGCCCAGCGCACGCCAGATCTTCCGGGCGGAGGCCATCGAGACGCCGAGGCGCTGCGCCACCTCCCGTGAGGTGTAGGCGCGCGGGCCCACCACCAGGCCGGCGTCGAGCGTGCGCATCGCGCTCGTCCAGCCGGCGGGCTGGGCGGAGCGCTCCTCGACGTCGCGGGCGGTCTCGTCCTCGGCCGACGGGACGATCGGCAGCGGTGCGGTGTCCGGTGTCTCCGGACGGCTCATCGGAGGTCTCCTGTCGGGGCGGGGGCGGGCCAGGTTGCGGTGCGGGCCTGGCGGGTGAGGTGGGCCAGGGCCTCCTCGAAGCGCGCGGCCTCGGGGACGTCGCGCAGCCGCCAGTGAACCTGGCGGGCGGGCTCCTGGAAGAGGATGTGCAGGTCTCCGGCACCCGAGCCGCGGCGGCGCCGCTGCACGTCGGCGATGGACACGAGCGGCATGGCGGCACCGGAGCCGCCGACGCCGGCGCCCTGGAGGATGCGGCGGTCGGTGAGCACGGTGCGCCGGAAGACCCAGCGCCACAGCGGGCGGACGGTGCCGGGGAGCAGGACGAACGCCGCGACCACCCACGCGGCCGCCTCGAGCACGGCGCGGTTCGCGGCGACGATCCCGGGCAGGTCGGGGCGTGCGAGCACGCCGACGGCCAGGCCGAGCAGGAACGCGACGGCCACGAGGACCGCGGCCGGGCGCAGCAGCGCGCGCGGGTGGGTGCGGGTGCGGACCATCACCTGCTCACCGGGCTCGAGTCGCACGGCGGTCACCTCCTGACCGGGACGGGTGTGTCATGCGCCGCGATGGACGTCTCCGCGCAGGTGGGCCACGTCCCCCGCACTGACCTCGGTCTCGATTGTGCCACGGTCCGGTGTGACGCGCTTCACGCGCAGGGTGCCACCGGGGCCGAGGCCCACGGCCGTGCCCTCCAGCACGCCGCCGCCGGGCAGCTCGGCGCGCACCGCGCGGCCCAGCGTGGAGAGCCGGTCCGCCACGGCCGCCACGGCCGGGTGACGCCCGTCGACGGCCGTCGTCTGCCCCGCCACGCCCGCCGCGAAGCGGTCCACGGCCGCCACGACGGCGTCGCGCAGCTCGACCGCGAGGTCCCGGGGGGCGGGCACGGCGTCCGCGCCGATCCACTCCGCCAGGTCCGTGGCGGTGTCCACCGGGGCGGCCCCGCGGTGGTCCAGGTTCACGCCCATCCCGACGACGACGCCGGGCCCCTTGCCGTCCGAGGACAGCGCCACCGTGGCCAGCACGCCGCACAGCTTGCGCCCGTCCGTGGCGAGCACGTCGTTCGGCCACTTCACGTGCGTCGGGACGCCCCGGGCCGCGAGGCGCTCGGCGACCGTGGCGGAGGCGACGAGCGAGAGCCAGCTCAGATGGGCCGGGGAGACCGGCACCCCGCCGGACTCGGGACGCAGGTACACGGACAGGGCGAGCGCCGCCCCCGGCGCGGCGCTCCACACGCGGGAGTGCCGTCCCCGGCCGGCCCGCTGGTCCGCGGTGGCCACGGCCGCACCGTGCCGGTGTCCCTCGCGGTCCAGCCGTGCGAGGAGCTCATCCTGCGTGGAGCCGGCGGAGTCCAGCCAGGTCAGATCCGGTGTGGGGGCGTCGTCGGGGTGCATGCCCCTAGATATACACGGCGTTCCCGGGGGCGGTCTGGGCGGGCCGATCCGCTCCCGGGGCGCGCGGAGGGGCGGCCCGGGCCGACGTCCTCGTCGTTTGTGGGCTTCCTCCAACCGAGGGCGTCCGCGGCGGCCCGTAGACTGGCCGACTGAGCCTCCGCATCTGGCGGACCACCACAAGGAGGACGTGTGACCGATCCCGATCTGACCACCACGGCCGGCCGGCTGGCCGACCTGCATCGGCGGCTCGAGGCGACGGCCGCGCCCGGCGGCCCGGACGCCGTCGAGCGCCAGCACGCGCGCGGCAAGCACACCGCGCGCGAGCGGATCGACCTCCTCCTGGACGAGGGCTCCTTCGTGGAGCTGGACGCGCTGGCCGTGCACCGCACCACCGCGTTCGGCATGGACGCCAAGCACCCGGCAGGCGACGGCCTGGTGTCCGGCTTCGGCACCGTGGACGGGCGCCAAGTGGCCGTCTACTCCCAGGACTTCACCGTGTTCGGCGGCTCGCTGTCCGAGCGCAACGGCCAGAAGATCGTGAAGGTCCAGGAGTTCGCCGCGCGCAACGGCTGCCCCGTGATCGGCATCCTCGACGGCGGCGGCGCGCGCATCCAGGAGGGCGTGGCCTCCCTCGCCCAGTTCGCGGACATCTTCCGGAACAACGTCCTGGCCTCCGGCATGATCCCGCAGATCTCGCTGATCATGGGCCCCTCCGCCGGCGGCGCGGCCTATTCGCCGGCGCTGACGGACGTCGTGGTGATGGTGGACCAGACCTCGCACATGTTCATCACCGGCCCGGACGTGATCAAGACCGTCACGGGCGAGGACGTGGACATGGAGACCCTCGGCGGCGCCCGCTCGCACAACGCCACCTCCGGCACCGCCCACTACATGGCCTCCTCGGAGGAGGACGCGATCGCCTACGTGCAGGAGCTGCTCGAGCTGCTGCCCTCCAACAACCTTGCGGAGGCCCCGACCTTCGAGGCCGCGGACCCGGAGCCCACGGACGAGGACCTGGCCCTGGACGAGATCGTCCCGGACTCCGCCAACCAGCCCTACGACATGCTCGAGGTCATCGCCTCGATCGTGGACGAGGGCCACCTGCTGCAGCTGCAGGAGCTGTACGCGCCCAACGTGATCACCGGCCTGGCCCGCCTGGACGGCATGAGCGTGGGCGTCGTCGCGAACCAGCCGATGCAGTTCGCCGGCACCCTGGACATCGCCGCCTCGGAGAAGGCCGCGCGGTTCGTGCGCTTCTGCGACGCGTTCAACATCCCGATCATCACCCTCGTGGACGTGCCCGGGTTCCTGCCCGGCACGGACCAGGAGTTCAACGGCATCATCCGCCGCGGCGCCAAGCTGATCTACGCCTACGCCGAGGCCACCGTGCCGAAGCTGACCGTGATCACGCGCAAGGCCTTCGGCGGCGCGTACATCGTGATGGGCTCCAAGAAGCTCGGCGCGGACCTGAACCTGGCCTGGCCGAGCGCCCAGATCGGCGTGATGGGCGCCCAGGGCGCCGTGAACATCCTGTACCGGCGCGACCTGAAGGCGACGGCGGAGGCGGGCGGCGACGTCGACGCGCGCCGGGCCGAGATCGTGGCCGACTACGAGGCCGAGCTGCTCAACCCGTACCAGGCCGCCGAGCTGGGCTACGTGGACGCCGTGGTGCCCCCGCACGCCACCCGCGGCCAGCTCATCCGCGCCCTGCGCGCCACCCTGCACAAGCGCGAGGCCCGCCCCGCCAAGAAGCACGGGAACATGCCGCTGTGAGCGCCCCGCTGGGTCCGGGCACCCCGGACGAGAACGACGAGTCCACGCAGGCCACGCCGGCGCCGGCCGACCCGCTGCAGCTCAGCGGCCCGGAGTTGGAGCCGGAGGAGATGGCGGCGCTGGCCGCCGTCCTCGAGGCGGCCGCCGCGGCCCGGGCCGAAGCCGCCCGGCTCGCCGCCGCGGCCGCCGACCCCCGTCCCCTGGACCGCACGCTCCGCCGTCGCGGCGACCTGGGCCTGTGGGCCCGGCCCGGCCGCGGCCAGTGGCGTCAGGGCGCGGGCCCGCAGTGAGCCGGGAGGCGGGCGCCAGCGCCTAGAGTGCCGGTATGACCCAGCACACCTCCGAGGCCGCCGCCGACGGCGCCCGCACCCCGTCCGCCATCGACGCGCTCGCCGAGCGCTACGTGACCGACCTCCTCGCCCTGCATCCGGACACCGCCACCGAGCTCGGCTTCCCCGGCCGAGAGACCGAGTACACGGACTTCTCCCCCGCCGGCGCCCGCGCCGACGACGAGCTCAACGCCCGCCTGCTCGAGGACTTGGCCGCGCTCGAGCCGCAGGACGAAACGGACCGCGTCACGAAGGCGGCCATGCAGGAGCGCATCGGCCTCGAGCGGGAGATCCACGCGACCGGCCGCACCGAGCTGAACAACATCGCCTCCCCTGCCCAGGGCATCCGCGCGGTCTTCGACCTCATGCCCACGGACACCGCGGAGCAGTGGGGCCACATCGCCGGCCGCCTCGAGAACCTGCCGGCCGCCCTGCGCGGCTACACGGAGTCCCTGCTCGCCTCCCGCGACGCCGGCCACGTGGCCGCGGTGCGCCAGGTGGACATCGTGGTGGAGCAGGCCCGCGCCCACGGCGCCGTGGGCGGGTTCTTCCCGGGCCTGGTCGAGCGGGCCGAGGCGGCCGACGTCGTGGACGACGCCCTGGCCGCCCGCATCCGCTCCGGCGCGGACACCGCAGCGCAGGCCTACCGCGACTTCGCGGACACGCTCGAGGCCGAGCTGCGCCCGCACGCCCCGGAGGCGGACGGCGTCGGGATCGAGTACTACCGGCTGGCCTCCCGCGTCTTCCTCGGCGCCGAGATCGACCTCGAGGAGACCTACCGCTGGGGCCAGGAGGAGCTGGCCCGCATCATCGCCGCGCAGCAGGCGGACGCCGAGCGCATCCGGCCGGGCGCCACGATCGAGGAGGCGCGCGCGATCCTGGACGCGGACCCGGAGCGCACCCTGAAGGGCACCGAGGCCCTGCGCACATGGATGCAGCGGCTCTCCGACGACGCGGTCGAGGCCATGAAGGAGCACTTCGAGATCCCGGCCCCGATGGACCGGCTCGAGTGCATGATCGCCCCCACCCAGGAGGGCGGCATCTACTACACCGGCCCCTCGGACGACTTCTCCCGGCCCGGCCGCATGTGGTGGTCCGTGCCCCCGGGCGAGGACGAGTTCACCACGTGGGCGGAGACCACCACGGTCTACCACGAGGGCGTGCCGGGCCATCACCTGCAGATCGCCACCGCCATGATGAACCGGGCGAACCTCAACCTGTGGCGCCGCAGCTTCTGCTGGACGTCCGGCCACGGCGAGGGCTGGGCGCTGTATGCGGAGAAGCTCATGGAGGAGCTCGGCTTCCTCGACGACCCGGGCGACCACCTCGGCATGCTGGACATGCAGCGCATGCGCGCGGCCCGCGTCGTGTTCGACATCGGCTACCACTGCGGCTTCGACGCCCCCGAGTCCGAGGGCGGCGGCGCGTGGACCCCGGAGAAGGGCTACGCGTTCCTGGCCAAGCACCTGATGATGTCCGAGGGCCAGCGCCGCTTCGAGTTCACGCGCTACCTCGGCTGGCCGGGGCAGGCGCCGGCGTACAAGGTGGGCCAGCGCATCTGGGAGCAGATCCGCGCCGAGCACGAGCAGGCCGAGGGCGCCGACTTCGACCTCAAGGCCTTCCACACCCGGGCCCTGCGCCTGGGCGGCATGGGCCTGGACACCCTGCGGGAGGCGCTCGCGTGATCCCGCACGACGACGGCGCGGCCGGCCCCGGCACGGGCCTGCGGCTGGTGCTCGGCTCGGCCTCCCCCGGCCGAGCGGAGGTCCTGACCCGGGCGCGGGTGCCGTTCCGCGTCGTCGTCTCGGGGGTGGACGAGGCGGCCGTGGGCGCGGCGGCGGGCGACCCGTCGCCGGCGGAGCTGGCGGGCCTGCTGGCGGAGGCCAAGGGCCGCGACGTGGCCGCCCGGGTGGCGGCCGCCGGCGTCGACGCGCCCACGCTCGTGCTCGGCTGCGACTCCGTGTTCGAGTTCGACGGCCGCGCCCACGGCAAGCCCTATGAGCCCGAGGTCGCCGTCGAGCGCTGGCGCGCCCAGGCCGGCCGGCAGGGCGTGCTGCACTCGGGCCACTGGCTGGGCCTGGTGCTGCCGGAGTCCGGGGCCGCGTCGGGGATGGCGGAGGAGGCGGGCGTGGTGTCCGCCGTCGTGCGCTTCGGCGCCGTCACCGAGGCCGAGATCCAGGCCTACGTGGCCACGGGCGAGCCGCTGCACTGCGCGGGCGCGTTCACGGTGGACGGTGCGGGCGCGGCCCTCGTGGACGGCGTGGACGGGGACCCCAACGCGGTGATCGGGCTGTCCGTGGCGTGGCTGCGGCGGGCCACGGCGGCCCTGGGCCAGGACTTCACCCGGTTGTGGGAACCCTCCAACGCGCAGCGCTGATCCGGCGCGACAGGGCCGCGTGCCTCGGAGGGTTCCGCCACAACGAGTAGGGTGCTGGTCAGAGTCGGCGCCGTCCCGCGCCTTTCGCCCCACCGGGTGAGGGGCACGACCCCGGACGTGGCGCCCGCACCCCCAGCCGTGATCGTCCGAGGAGTCCATCGCCCATGAGCATCGCCGACGCACCGCAGGCCTCGGTCGTCCCGCCCGTCGACCCCGCGGCGGAGCGCCGGTTCTCCCGGGTGCTGATCGCCAACCGCGGCGAGATCGCCGTGCGCATCATCCGGGCCTGCCAGGACGAGGGGCTGACCTCCGTGGCCGTCTACGCCGAGCCGGACCGGGACGCCCTGCACGTGAGGCTCGCAGACGAGGCCGTGGCCCTCGGCGGGGAGACCGCCGCCGACTCCTATCTGGTGATCGGCAAGATCCTCGACGCCGCCGAGCGCGCGGGCGCGGACGCCGTGCACCCCGGCTACGGCTTCCTCTCCGAGAACGCGGACTTCGCGCGCGCCGTGGCTGACGCCGGCCTCGTGTGGATCGGCCCGCCCGCCGAGGCGATCGACCGGCTGGGCGACAAGGTCTCGGCCCGCCAGCTGGCCACCAAGGTCGGCGCCCCGCTGGCGCCGGGCACCACCTCCCCCGTGACCGGCACGGAGGAGGTCGTCGCGTTCGCGGACGAGTTCGGCCTGCCGGTGGCCATCAAGGCGGCCTACGGCGGCGGCGGCCGCGGCATCAAGGTGGCCCGCACGCGCGAGGAGATCCCCGAGTTCTACGAGTCCGCGGTCCGTGAGGCCGTGGCCGCGTTCGGCCGGGGCGAGTGCTTCGTGGAGCGGTTCCTGGACAAGCCGCGCCACGTGGAGACGCAGTGCCTGGCGGACGTGCACGGCGACGTCGTCGTGATCTCCACCCGCGACTGCTCGCTGCAGCGCCGCAACCAGAAGCTCGTGGAGGAGGCCCCGGCGCCGTTCCTCACGGATGAGCAGAACGCCCGCCTCGTGGAGTCCTCCAAGGCGATCCTGCAGGAGGCCGGCTACGTCGGCGCGGGCACGTGCGAGTTCCTCGTGGGCCAGGACGGCACCATCTCCTTCCTCGAGGTGAACACGCGTCTGCAGGTGGAGCACCCGGTCTCCGAGGAGATCACCGGCATCGACCTCGTGCGCGAGCAGTTCCGCCTGGCCCGCGGCGAGGCCCTCGGCTACACGGACCCGCAGCCCCGCGGCCACTCGATCGAGTTCCGCCTCAACGGCGAGGACCCGGGCCGCAACTTCCTGCCCGCCCCCGGCCGGCTCACCACGTTCCGCATGCCCAGCGGCCCGGGCGTGCGCGTGGACTCCGGCGTGGTGGAGGGCGAGACCGTGTCCGGGGCCTTCGACTCCATGGTCGCCAAGCTGATCGTCACCGGTGCGGACCGCCGCCAGGCCCTGCAGCGCGCCGCCCGCGCCCTGCGCGAGGCCGAGATCGTCGGCATGCCCTCGGTGCTGCCCTTCCACCGCGCCGTGGTGCGCGACCCCGCCTTCGCCCCCGAGATCGCCGGCTCGGAGGAGCCGTTCTCGGTGCACACCCGGTGGATCGAGACGGAGTTCGCGAACCGCATCGAGCCGAGCGCCCTCACCCCGGCCGAGCCGGCCCCCCGCGAGGCGCGCCACACCGTGACCGTGGAGGTCAACGGCAAGCGCGTGGACGTCACCCTGCCCACGTGGGGCGAGGCCCTGCACACGATCTCCGGCGCCGCCCAGCGGGCCGGTGCGGGACGACGCCGGCCCCGCGGCAAGCGCGGCGCACCGGTGGCCGCGGCCGTCAGCACGGACGCGCTGACCGCCCCGATGCAGGGCACCGTGGTGAAGGTCGCCGCCGAGAACGGCCAGACCGTGGCCGAGGGCGACCTGATCGTGGTCGTGGAGGCCATGAAGATGGAGCAGCCGCTCGCGGCCCACCGCGCGGGCGTGGTCAGCGGTCTCGAGGTCGAGCCGGGCCAGACGGTCACGGCCGGCACGGTGATCGCCACCATCGCCGACGCGGAGTGAGCCGCCGGCGACGACGGCGGGGAGCGCCGGCGTCGTGGGCTGGTTCCACATGGTGGACGACGGGGACATGACTCTCGCAGATCGGCGCGACGAGGCTTAACCTGACACGCATCTTCGTCTCACATCGTGGTCGTTCGCGACCCCCTGTGCCCGTCATACCAGGGAGACACCATGTCCCACTCCACCCCGCCCGCGAACCCGGGCGCCCCCACCGATCTCACGTCGGACGCGGTCGCCACTGCGGAGGAGGTGCCCCGCTCGCGGGTCATCATCGCCTCGCTCGTGGGCACCTCGATCGAGTTCTACGACTTCTACATCTACGCCACGGCCGCCGTCTCGGTGTTCCCGCTGATCTTCTTCGCGGGCGGCGACGACAACACGGCCCTGCTGGCCTCCATGGCCACCTTCGGCGCGGCGTTCGTCGCCCGGCCGCTGGGCGCCGTCGTCTTCGGCCACCTGGGCGATCGCGTGGGCCGCAAGACCACGCTCATCGGCTCGCTGCTGACCATGGGCATCGCGACGTTCCTCATCGGCCTGCTGCCCACGTACTACCAGATCGGCCTGTGGGCGCCGGCCATGCTGACGCTGCTGCGCTTCTTCCAGGGCCTGGGGCTCGGCGGCGAATGGTCCGGCGCCGCCCTGCTGGCCACCGAGTATGCCAAGGACGGCAAGCGCGCGCAGGCGGCCATGTGGCCGCAGCTCGGCGCGCCGATCGGCTTCCTGCTGGCCAACGGCCTGTTCCTCGCGCTCGTGCTCGGCTTCAGCCACGACTCCACGAGCCCGGTGCTCGACGGCCCGTTCCTCACGTGGGTGTGGCGCGTGCCGTTCCTGCTCTCGATCGTGATGGTGGCCGTGGGCCTCTACGTCCGCGTCAAGCTCGAGGAGACCCCGGTCTTCCAGCGCGCCCTCGACCGCGACCAGCGTGTGAAGGCGCCGCTGGGCGAGGTGTTCCGCCGCAACTGGTGGGAGCTGATCCTGGGCACCTTCGTCATGTACGCCACCTACGTGCTCTTCTACCTGATGACCACGTGGATCCTCTCCTACGCGATCGGCAAGCCGGCCAACGGCTTCCTGGGTGTCCCCTACGCCGAGTTCCTCGTGCTGCAGCTGGTCGGCATCCTGTTCTTCGCGGCGTTCGTGCCGGTCTCCGGCCTGCTGGCGGACCGCTTCGGCCGCCGCCCCACCCTGATCGTGATCTCGGTGCTCATGGTGGTGTTCGGCCTCTCGTTCGGCCTGTGGCTCTCGCCGGAGAACATGGGCGTGGGCGCGGAGCTGAACGTGCCGCTGATGCTGGCGTTCCTGGCCACGGGCATGACGCTCATGGGCCTGACCTTCGGGCCGATGTCCGCGGTGCTGCCCGAGCTGTTCCCCACGAACACGCGCTACACCGGCTCCGGCATCGCCTACAACGTGTCCTCCATCCTCGGCGCCGCGCTGACCCCGTTCATCGCCGCCTGGCTGGTGCAGAAGTTCGACGTCTCCTACGTCGGCTACTACCTGGCCGCCGCCTCGGCGATCACCGTCATCGCGCTGGCCCTCTCCCCCGAGACCCGCCACACGGACCTCGACACCGTCACCTCGGCCCGGGAGCGCCGCGCCGCACGCTGACCCCGGCCGGCCCCCGCCCGCACTGTCGAACGTGACATCGGGGGAATGGACGCTTTCGGTCGTGAGATAGGCCCTATCTCACGACCGAAAGTCGTCTCTGGGTCAGATGCGCACGTGCAGGCGTCGCGCCGCCTCCGCGATCGACCCGGACATGGACGGGTACACGGTGAAGGTGTCCGCGAGGTCGTCCACGTGCAGCTTGTGCGTGACCGCGAGCGCGAGCGCGTAGATCAGCTCGGAGGCGCGCGGCGAGACCACCACGCCGCCGATCACGGTGCCGGAACCCTGTCGCGCGAAGATCTTCACGAACCCCTCCTCCGCGCCGGACATCTTGGCGCGGGGGTTGGTGTGGAAGTCCAGGCGCAGCACGTCCGCCTGGTACTGGCCGGAGTCCACCTGCGCCTGCGTGACGCCCACGGTGGCGATCTCCGGCGAGGTGAAGATGTTCGAGGCCAGCAGGTGCGGGCGCAGCGGCTTGAGGGCGTCGCCGAGCAGGTGGGCGACGGCGATGCGCCCCTGCATGGCCGCCACCGAGGCGAGGGCGAGCTTGCCCGTGCAGTCGCCCGCCGCGTAGATGCTCGGCACGGACGTGCGGGAGACGCCGTCCACGAGCACGTGGCCGGAGCCGGTCAGCTTCACGCCCACGTCGTCGAGGCCGAGGCCCGCCGTGTTCGGCACGCCGCCGACGGCGACGAGGGCGTGGGAGCCCTCGATCGACGGGGTGTCCTCGGCGCCCTCGCCGGAGAGGTGCACGCGCACGCCGGTCTCGGTCCGCTCGACGGCCTCGGCGCGGGAGCGGGCGATCACCCTGAGGCCGTTGCCCTCGAAGACCTTCTCGAGCAGTTCGGCGGCGTCGGCGTCCTCGCCGGGGAGCACGCGGTCGCGCGAGGAGACGAGGGTGACCTTGGCGCCGAGGCGGTTGTAGGCCGAGGCGAACTCGGCGCCGGTGACGCCGGAGCCCACGACGATCAGGTGCTCGGGCAGCTCCTTGAGGTTGTAGACCTGCTTCCAGTTGAAGATCCGCTCGCCGTCCGGGACGGCGGTGGGCAGCTCGCGGGGGCTCGCGCCGACGGCCACGAGGATCGCGTCCGAGGTGATGATCTCGGGCTCGGCGCCGGCGTCGGCGTCGTCGAGGGCGCGGACGGACACCTCGTGGGGGCCGACGACGCGGCCCACGCCGTCGATCACCCGGACGCCGACCCGCTCGAGGCCCGCGCGGATGTCCGAGGACTGCTCGTGGGCCAGGTTCAGGATGCGGCGGCCGACCTGGCCCATGTCCGCGTGGACCTCGGCCCCGCCGAGATCGACGCCCAGGTCCACGGAGGCGCCCACGCGGCGCATCGAGTCGGCGGCGGCGATCAGCGTCTTGGAGGGGACCACGTCCGTGAGGACGGCCGCGCCGCCCAACCCCTGGCGCTCGACCAGGGTCACGCGGGCGCCCAGCTTCGCGGCCACCATGGCGGCCTCGTAGCCGCCGGGGCCGCCGCCGATGATGGTCAGGGACGGGATGAAGGTGCTGTTTTCCTCGGTCACGGGCTCCATTGTGTCCGCCGCGGACGGGAAAGTCCTAGCCCGCGCCCACGGGACACCGCCTAGACTCCACGACGTGACCGACCAGACCAGCATCCCCTCCCCCGACTCCCCCCTGACCGGCGACCATCCGGGCTTCGCCGAGGCCCGCGCGGCCGCCGACACCATCGCCCGGGCGACGGGCGTGGCGGAGCACCGCGTCGCCGTCGTCCTCGGCTCCGGCTGGGGCGAGGCCGCCGGCCTGATCGGCGACGAGGTCGCCGCCGTGCCGCTGGCCGAGGTGCCCGGCTTCCACGCCCCGAAGGTGCCCGGCCACAACGCGGTGATCCGCTCGGTCCGACTGCCGGACGGCACGCACGCCCTCGTCTTCGGCTCGCGCACGCACTTCTACGAGTCCCGCGACGCCCAGGCCGTGGCGCACACCGTCCGCACCGCCGCCGCCGCCGGGGCGCGCACCGTGGTGCTGACCAACGGCTGCGGCGGCCTGGACCCGGAGATCGCCCCGGGCACTCCCGTCCTGATCGCGGACCACATCAACCTCACCGGCGCCACCCCGCTCGTCGGCGCCACGTTCGTGGACCTGACCGACCTCTACTCCCCGCGGCTGCGTGCGATCGCCCGTGAGGTGGACCCGTCCCTGCGCGAGGGCGTGTACGTCCAGTTCGCCGGCCCGCAGTACGAGACCCCCGCCGAGGTGCGGATGGCGCGCACCCTCGGCGGCGACCTCGTCGGCATGTCCACGGCACTGGACGCGATCGCGGCCCGTCACGCCGGGCTGGAGGTGTTCGGCATCTCGCTGGTGACCAACCTCGGCGCCGGCATCTCGGAGACGCCGCTGTCCCACGCCGAGGTCGTCGAGGCCGGCCAGGCCGCCGGCCCGCGCATCGCGCGCCTGCTCGCGGACATCGTGGGGCGGCTCTGATGCCCGCGCATCCCCCGCACGACGACGTCGCCGCGCTCCCGGAGGACGTCCTCGCCCGGGCTGAGCGGTGGGCGGCGGAGGACCCCGATCCCGCGCACCGGGACACCCTGCGCGCCGAGCTCGACGCGGCCGCCGGCGTCGGCCCGGAGGCCGCGGCCGCCCGGGCGGCGCTCGCCGCCCGCTTCGCCGGGCCGCTCGTCTTCGGCACCGCCGGCCTGCGCGCCGAGGAGGGCCCGGGCGAGTCCCGCATGAACCGGCTCGTGGTGCGCCGCACCGCGGCGGGTCTGGCCGCCCACCTGTGGGACGGCGTCGGACGGGACGCGGCCCCGCCGCTGGCCGTCGTCGGGTACGACGCGCGACGCGGCTCGGCCGCCTTCGCCGCGGACACGGCCGCCGTCCTGACGGCCGCGGGCGTGCAGACCGTCCTGTTGCCGGACCCGCTGCCGACGCCGGTGCTCGCCTTCGCGGTGCGCCATCTCAGCGCGGACGCGGGCGTGATGGTCACGGCCAGCCACAACCCGCCCGCGGACAACGGCTACAAGGTCTACCTCGGCGGGCGGCTCACGGACGAGGCGGGTCGCGGGGCGCAGATCGTCTCCCCCGCGGACGCGGAGATCGCCGCCCGTATCGACCACGCCGCGTGGGCCGCGGACATCCCGCTCGCCGACGACGGCTGGACCGTGGCCGGGCCGGACCTGCTGGAGGCCTACCGCGCGGCGGCCCTCGGCGTGCTCGACGACGACCGGCACGGCCACCGCGACCTGCGCGTGGTCTACACGCCCCTGCACGGGGTGGGCGGCGCCGTGGTCCCGGGCCTGCTCGAGGACGCCGGCTTCGGCCCCGTCCACGTGGTGGCCGAGCAGGCCGCCCCGGACCCGGCCTTCCCCACGGTCGCGTTCCCCAACCCGGAGGAGCCGGGGGCGATGGACCTCGCCCTCGCCCTGGCCGCCGAGGTGGACGCGGACCTGGTGATCGCCAACGACCCCGACGCAGACCGCCTGGCCCTGGCCGCGCCCGTCACCGACGTGGACGGCGTCCGCACGTGGCGGATGCTCTCGGGCGACGCCGTCGGGACGCTGCTGGGCGCGCACGCGATGCCGGCCCTGCACGCGGCCGGCCGCAGCGCCGCGAACTCCGTGGTCTCCTCCCCGCAGCTGGCCGCCCTGGCGGAGGCGAACGGGGTGAGGCACCACGTCACGCTGACCGGCTTCAAGTGGATCTCCCGCGCCCCGGACCTCGGCTTCGGCTACGAGGAGGCCCTCGGCTACTGCGTGGACCCGGACATGGTGCGGGACAAGGACGGCATCACGGCCGCCCTCATGGCCGCGGAGCTGGCCGCCGCCCTCACAGCGCAGGGACGCGGCCTGATGGACGCCCTGGCCGACGTCGACGCGGTCACCGGCGCCATGCCCAGCGCCCAGGTCTCGGTCCGCGTGGCGGACCTGTCCCTGATCGCCCGCACCATGACGGCCCTGCGTCAGCAGGCGCCGGCCACGCTCGCGGGGGAACCGGTCACCGTGCGCCGGGACCTGGCCGCCGGCGGGGACGGGCTGCCGCCGACGGACGCACTGCTGTTCGCCACCGACTCCGGCACCCGCGTCCTCGTGCGCCCCTCCGGCACCGAGCCGAAGCTCAAGTGCTACCTCGGCACCCGGGACGCCGACCCGGCCGCGGCCGCCGAGCGGCTCGAGGCGCTGCGCGCCGAGGTGACGGCCCTCGTGGGCGGCTGAGCCTCGGTAGGCTGGCGGACATGACCGTCTCCCTCACCACCGCCGAGCTGGCGAAGTACATCGACGCGACCGCCCTGAAGGCCGACACCTCGGAGGCGGACGTGCGCCGCCTCGTGGCCGAGTCCCGCGAGGCCGGGGTCAAGAGCGTCTGCATCAACCCCGTGTGGGTGCCGCTGGTGGCCGCCGAGCTCGCGGGCTCGGACGTGCTGACCTGCACCGTGATCGGCTTCCCCCTCGGCGCCAACGCCTCGGAGGTCAAGGCCTTCGAGGCCCGGCAGGCGATCGACGCCGGCGCGGACGAGGTGGACATGGTCCTCGACGTCGCCGCGGCCCGCGCCGGGGACCGCGACCGGCTCGTCGCGGACGTCCGCGCCGTGGCCGAGGCCGCGCACGCGGATGGCCCCGCAGGCGACGGCGGGGCGCTGCTCAAGGTGATCGTGGAGACCGCCCTGCTGGACGACGACGCGATCGTCCTGGCCTGCGAGGCCGCGGTCGAGGCCGGGGCGGACTTCGTGAAGACCTCCACGGGCTTCTCCACCGCGGGCGCCACCGTCGAGCACGTCGCGCTGATGCGCCGCACCGTGGGCGAGCGCATCGGCGTGAAGGCCTCCGGCGGGGTGCGCACCCGCGCGGACGCCCTGGCGATGATCGAGGCCGGCGCCACCCGGATCGGGGCCAGCTCCGCGCTTGCTATCCTGGGATCCGACTGACTCGCATCACTTCGGCCGGGCGTCCGCCCCGGCCGGGACCGCACCGAAGGAGCATCACGTGATCCGCAACGGCAAGGCCATCGACCACTCCAACGTGGGCGGCGTCTGGGGTTCCCTGATCGCCTCCATCGTCGCCTTCGGCGCGTTCCTCGGCTGCCTCTACGCCATGGGCTTCTGGTCGCTCGAGTCGGTCTGGATCCCCGGCCTGATCGCGCTGGCCCTGGCCACTGTGGCCTTCATGATCCCCAAGGCGTTCCTGGGCCGCAGCGACACCGTGGACACCACCGCCATCCACACCCGTCCCGTCGTCGAGCACGCCGCCTCCGGCGCCCACGCCGTCGAGACCGGCGCCGCGCACCGCTGAGCCGTCCCGGAGCCGAGGATCGCTGACACCGGTCGTCCGGCCGCCGCGCGCCGAAGGGCGTCCACCCGCAACACGGGGGTGGACGCCCTTCGGCTTGTCTCCATCGCGGCGGTGGTGCTGGGTCACGCATACCTGACGGACCTCATCTTCAGCCGGTACCTGGAGATCTGGCGGATGCCGCTGTTCTTCTTCCTCACCGGCTACTTCTGGACGCGCGGCCGCCCCTGGGCCACGGACGTGTGGGGCCGCTTCCGGAGCCTGATGGTGCCGTACCTGGTGTGGGCGGCGCTCATGTCCGTGGCCGCATTCGCGTGGTTCGCCGACGACCCCGACCTCCTGCGGCGCCTGATGATCACCGGCTGGTACGGGGGCGCGGACCAGGAGCCCCCGTGGTGGGCGTTCTGGTTCATCTCCGTCCTGTTCTTCACCACGGTGCTGCGCCGATTCCTCGAGCGCTTCCCGTCCGCCGTCGCCTGGGCCGTGGGCCTGGCCGGGCTGGCGTGGGCCCACCTCGTGCCGGACTCCGCGATCGCCCGCACGCCGCTGGGCGTCGGGCTGGCCCTGCCGTGCCTGTTGTTCGTCCTCAGCGGGGAGATGTTCCGCCGCCGCGTCCAGCCGCACGTGCGGCGCCACCGGACGCTCATCGGCGTCGGCCTGGTGCTGCTCGGGATGGTCGCGGTCCGGCTGGGCCTGGAGCCGCCCAACATCAAGTTCGGCGGCTTCGGCACGCCGGTGCTCACCCCCGCCGTGGGCGTCCTGATGTCCGCGGGGATGGTGCTCGTGTTCGGTTCCACGGTGGAGAGGCTGCTGCGCTCCTTCGCCCGACGCACCGGGACGGGTCAGGCCCTGCGCCGCGCCATCACCGCCCTGGTCCGGACGGGCACGGTGGTGGTGCTGCTGCACGGCTGGGTGCTGATGTGGGTCACGCGCCACGGCGTGGAGGACAACGCCGCCAAGTTCGCCCTCGCGCTCGCCCTCAGCTGGCTGGCAGGCCTCGCCCTGCTCGCCACCCCCCTGTCCAAGCCGTTCACGGGGGCGCGCCGCCGCTGGCACCCGGTGCACCGCCTGCGACACGTGGAGCCCCCGCACCCCGTCACGTCCGCGCTGCCGCGCGTCACGACCGCCTCGGAGAGGACACACCCATGAGCAGGGATCATCGCCCCCCGATCCGCAATCCGTTCCTGCCGCCGACGCCGGAGGAGCCCGAGGTGCCGGCCCGCGACGGCGGCCACCCGGCGGGTGACGGCGGCGACGCCGACGCCCCGGCGGCCTCCACGGCGCGGGAGGATCGCCTCGCCGAGTTCCGGCTCGGCCCGGCATTCCGCCCCCACCCGGCCGACCCCGCCACGCCGCGGCAGCGTGCGACGCCGACCGAGCGCACGGTGGCTCCCGCGCCCGTCAGGGCCGCTGAGCCAGCCTCGCCTGCCTCACCGGCCGACCGTGTCCCCGGCCCCCTGCCGAGCGCCCGCGTCCTCGTCGTATGCACGGGCAACATCTGCCGCTCCGCCTACGTGGAGTACGCGCTGCAGGCGCAGCTCAACGCCCTGCTCGGCGACCGGGGCCGCGCGGTGGTCACGAGCGCGGGCACGGAACCGAACCAGGCGCTGACCGTCCCCGGCCCGCTGCTCGACCTCGCGCCGAGCCGCCGAGTCCGCGCCGCGTTGACGCAGCATCGACCGCAGCAGCTGACCGGGCGTTCGCTGGCGGACCAGGACCTCGTCCTGACCGCGACGGACGACCACCTGGACGAGGTGCTGCGTGAGGACCCCGCGGCGGTGCGCCGGACCTTCACGATCCTCGGCATGGGCACCCTCCTGCGCGACCACGGCGAGGAGCTCGCCGCGGCGGTCCCTCCGGGCGCGGGCGTCACCGCGCTCGTCACGGCGCTGGCGGAGCTGCGCTCCCGCCTGATCGCCCAGGGGGAGCGACCGGACGCGGATCTGCCGGACCCGTTCCGCGGCCCCGCCGAGGGCTACGCCGCCATGGCGCAGACCGCGCAGCCGATCGTCGAGCTGCTGGCGTGGGAGATCGCCCGGGCCCTCGACGGGGACCTCGTGGAGGAGGAGCCGACGGGCGCCTGACCGGCCGGCGTCAGAGATCGGGGACGGCGTGCCCGCCGGAGGACGGGGCGTGCTGCCCCCGGCGCGCCGCGGCCAGGACCCGACGACGGCGCCGCTCGAGCACCTCGCTCTCGAGCGGGGCGTCCCGCTCGTCGAGCCAGAGGGTCACGCCGGCGGCGACGACGAGCATGCTCGGGATCGTGATGAACACCTCGCCCAGCTGCGTCGCGGAGACGAACACGACGACGGCCGCCGCCTCCACCGCCACGCGCGAGGGGGTGCGCAGCCGGGCGCTGAACAGGCGCAGCCCGAAGAACGCGTAGGCGCCGAGGACGGCGAGGAGGAGCACGACACCGCCCTCGGTGTAGAGGCCCGCGTAGGAGTTGTGGTAGTGCCACGTGGCACCGCCGAAGTCCACGTACGCCGTGGTGAGGCCCCGGCCGTACCACGGCGTCTCCGCGACGCGCACGGCCGTCTCGGCCTGGATGTTCGAGCGCAGCCAGTCCGTGCCGGTGCGGTCCGCGAAGAAGGCGATGCGGGCCAGGTTCTCCTCGGCGAACGCGACCGCCCAGGCGAGGACCGCCAGCAGGACCAGGCGCAGACCCGCCCCCATCCGCGGCGTCAGCCAGAGCCACAGGACGGCGCAGGCGAAGCCCGCCATGGAGGTGCGGGAGCCCGTGAGGACGACGCACACCGCGGCGGCGACGAGCAGGATCAGCTTCCACCGCCGCGTCCGCACCAGGGCGAGCGCCAGGACCGGCATGGCCGCGTAGTAGAGGCCCGCCACGTTCTTGTCCGCGAGGATGCCGGTCAGGAAACTGCCGTAGGGCGCGGGGACGAGGCCGGCGTAGAAGAGGGGCACGTTCAGGGCCATGGCGGCGCCGAGCCCGACGGCGAGCGAGCGCAGGCTGAGCCGGCCGCCGGCGATGCAGCCGACGAGCCCGACGAGGGCCGCCATCCGCACCCACCGGCGCAGCCATTCCAGGTCCGGGATGCCCTGGGACACGGAGACGATCGCGAGGAACAGCAGCACGGCGGCGGCGAGCACGGCGGTCAGCCCGAGGGCGGAGACATCGCGGCGGGACCGTCGGCACAGCGCCAGGGCCAGCAGCAGGAGCATGCCCGCCTCGTTCAGCGGGAGCGCCACGGGGCCGAGGGGGACGCTGAACGCCTCCATGGCCAGCAGGGCCCCGAGCAGCAGTTCGGGGATGCGCAGGGGCTCGCGCGGGACGGCGGCGTCCTGGTCGGCCGACCACACGGACGTGCCGCGGGCGGCGGCGCGGGCGTGCTTCTCCCGTTCCGTCTGCAGGGCCACGTAGCGGGGGTCGGAGTGCCGCGGTCCGTGCGCGCCGTGCCCCACCGTCATGACCGCTCCTCCGTCGCCCTGCCGGGGCGCGTCTCCGCCCCACGCTCAGCGTAGACGAGTGCGAAGGAATGGGCTGTCCCGCTTGTTAGAGTGACCTGAGTCGCTGCCCTCCGATCCTGGGACCCCATGAACATCATCGATTTCCTTCGTGTGCTGCGTGCGAACCGCCTGGTGATCCTGGGGTGCGCCGCCCTGGGCCTGGCATTGGGCCTCCTCTACTCGCTGCTGCAGCCCACGCTGTACACCGCCACCTCGACCGCGTTCGTCACGGTGGAGGGGGAGGCGAGCATCTCCGGCACCGAGACCGCCCAGACCCGCGCCCAGTCCTACATCCCGCTGATCAACAGCCGCACGGTCCGCGAGCGGATCGCCGCCGAGGGCCTGGACACCGCCGGCGCGACCTTGAGCGCCGCCCTGGTGCCGAACTCCAACCTCATCACGGTGTCCGCCGTGGCCCCCGATGCGCAGCAGGCCGCCGCGCTGGCCAACGGGGCGCTCGTGGCGACCGCCGACGTGGCGAACGAGCTCGATCCGACGTCCAACGTCAAGGTCACGGCCATGGAGGACGCCCTCGCGCCGGCCGCGCCCTCGAGCCCGGACCGCGTCCGCCACCTGCTGTACGGCCTGGGCGCAGGTCTGGTCCTCGGCCTGATCGTCGCGTTCCTGCGGCGGCTGCTGGACGTCAACGTGCGGACGACCACGGACGCCCAGGTGGCGGGCGGGGCGGGCCTGCTCGGCGCCATCCCCCTGGACCCCAGCATGAAGGCGGACCGCACGGCGCCGATGGCGCCCCTCTCCCCCCGCGCGTCGGAGGCGGTGCGCCAGCTGCGGACCAACCTGCGGTTCGCCGCGGTGGACGACCCGCCCCGCACCATCGCGTTCACCAGTTCGAACCCCGGCGAGGGCAAGTCGACGGTGATCGGCAACCTGGCCCTGACCGTGGCGGCCGCCGGCCAGCCGGTGATCCTCATCGACGCCGATCTGCGTCGCCCCCGTCAGGCAATGCAGTTCGGCGTCGACGGCCGCGTGGGTCTGTCCGAGGTCCTCAACGGGGACGTCGCCCTCCAGGACGTGCTGATCCCCGTGGGCGAGGAGGGGCTACTCCTCCTGCCTGCCGGCCGCACTCCCCCGAACCCGTCCGAGCAGCTCGGCTCCGAGCGGATGAAGGACCTGCTCACCGCCCTCGCCGAGACGCACATGGTGCTCGTGGACGCCCCGCCCGTGCTGCCCGTCACGGACTCCACCCTGCTCGCCACGGCGGTGGACGGCACCGTCCTGGTGATCCGCCACGGCAAGACCCGCAAGGAGCACCTCGAGGTGGCCCGGGACATGCTCGCGGGCGTCCACGCCCGGGTGCTCGGCGTCGTGCTCAACGGCACCCCGGCCTCCGGCGTGGGCTCGGACTACTACGGCGGGGGCTACGGCGCGGACGGCGGCAGCTACGACGCCTACTACCAGGCGCCCCGGGACGCCGCCGAGGCCGCGGCCGGGACCGCGGGCGACACGTCACGACGCTGACCGCGCCCGGCCGCAGGGCCAGGTCGTCGCAATGACGACGCGGGCACGGGGATGCAGAAGGGCCCCGCCTCTGAGGAGGCGGGGCCCTTCGTGGCGGTGCTCAGAAGATCAGCACTTCACCGAGGGCGGGGTGGTCTCGAAGCAGTTGCTGAACTCGACGACACCGTCGTTGCAGAGATCCGCGCCCTCAGGAGCGCTCGTCGGCAGGGCCAGCTGCAGCTTGCCCTTGACGCAGCCGGACTCGTTGGCCGAGTTGCCGGTGTTGTTCACCAGGTAGTAGTAGGTCTTGGACTCGCCCGGCTGCAGGAGCAGCTCGGGGTCCATGGCGGCCAGTCGCCTGCCTCCATCGCACGGGCTGTCGGTGTAGAGACGCGCCTCACCGTTTCGGGTGGTATGACCGCCGAACACCACGGTCACCGTGCCCGGGTTGACGTACACGGGGGTGGGCGACGTGTTGGTGATGGTGATGGTGAAGCCGTAGGCCTGCTTGATGCCATCGGAGTGGCCGCCGCCCTGGTGCTTCACGGCGGTGCCCGTGGTCACGTCGGCACAGCCGGTCGGGGAGGCCGCGGCGAACGGGGCGGCGGCGACGGCGGCGACGGCCGGGACCGACCACGCGATGCCGGCGGTCACCTTGCGACGGGAGAGGGTGGAGGTGTTCTTCTGCATGGCTTCACTCGTTTCGAGTCGAGGTGTGGCTTTCGCGCCCGAACGGGGTTACGCGAGTGGACGGAGCACCGCGGGATACTCGGTGAGTATTTGCTGTGGAACTCTCCAGCTGAGTGTAGATGGGCCGCACAGCTCATTGCCAGCCCTCTCGCACATTCCTGGCGGGCGCGCCGCGTCGTGGCTCCCGGGACCATGCGGATCTCCTGCCACCGGTCCATGAATTCACCCGAAGTTCAACCTCGCCCAACAACGTATCAAGCACAGTCGACGACGGCCCTCCTTTCGCTCGACTAAGCTCGCGGCCATGGGGGAACATGCGACGGGACAGCGACCGGCCGCCCCGCCGTCCCTGGACCTCGAGGTCCGCGTCCGCCTCGCTCACGCCCGCATCACGCATCTGCTGGACCGGGCCGGCATCCGCGGCCTGCATCTCAAGGGCTACGCCACCGAGCCCGGCGTCTACCCCGACCACCGCCGCAGTTCGGACGTGGACCTGCTGGTCCCTCCGGCCGATGCCGACGCCGTCATCGCACTCCTGGGCTCCCACGGCTGGGAACCGGTCGCCACCTTCTCTCAGGGGTCGATCTTCCAGCACGCGGCCACGCTCTGGCATGACCAGCTGGGGTACGTGGACGTGCATCGGCTCTTCCCCGGCCTCGGCGCGTCCCCCGAGGCGGCCTTCGACGCCCTGTGGAGCGAGCACATCCACCTCGTGATCGCCGGCCGGTCTGTCCCGGTGCCGAGCCCGCGCCATCAGCGGCTCGTCGTGATCGTCCACGCGGCCCGCGACCCGTTCCGCGGTGGCCTCGACGTCCGGCACATCCGGGAGTCCCTCCCCGCCGAGAGCTGGGCCGCCCTGCGCGAGGAAGCCCACCGGCTGGACGCGGGTGCGGCCTGGCACGTCGCCACGGGCGAGGCCGCCGACGGCGTCGACACCCGGCAGCTGACCCTCTTCGCGGCGCTGCACGAGAGCCAGAGCGGTCTTGAGCTGTTCCGCACCCGGTGGCGGTCGGCCGCCACGGTGCGGGAGCGGGCCGCCCTCGTGGCCCGCACGATCCCGGTGAACCGCCCCCATCTGCAGATGCGCCTGGGCCGACCCGTCACCCGCGCAGACCTGTGGCGCGAGCAGCGCGCCCGGCTCGGCGCACTCGCCGGCTGGGCCTGGACGAAGGCGGTGCGCCGTGACCGGTGAGACCACCGAGGGCTGGGCGCTCGCCCCCGACATCGCGTGGGCCCGCACCGCCGGCGGCCAGGCCGCCGTCATGACGCTCGAGGCCGGTCAGCCGCTGCTGTTGGGCGCCTCGGGCGACGTGATCTGGGACGTCCTCGTGGGCGGCCGCACCCCGGGGGACGACCTGATCGCGGATCCGCCGGTGCCGCTGTCGACGACGGACGTCACGGTCCAGGTGGCGGAGGCGTTCGGCCTCGCTCCCGCCGACGTCGCGGCCGACGTCCATGCCTTCCTCGAGATGCTCGAGACGCACGGCGTCCTCGACCGCGTGAGGACGGCCTGACCCGGCTCAGCCCTCCGGCGCGAAGATCGCGTCGACCACCTGCTGCGCCCACTCGAGCAGCGGGACGTCCACGAGATCCTGACCCATGACCGGCTTGGTCTTGGGACGCGGGATGAGGACGCCGTTCAGGGCCGGCTTGACCTGGGCGCCCTTGTACATGCGGGTCAGGCGCATCTGGCGGGACTCCGGCAGGTCCGCGGCGGGGCCGAACTTCACGTTCTGCCCCAGCAGCATGACCTCGGTGACGCCCGCGGCTCGCGCCCGGTTGCGGAACCGGGCGACGGCGACGAGCGCCTCCACCGGCTCCGGCAGCGGGCCGTAGCGGTCCTTGAGCTCCTCCACCACGGCGTCCACGGCGGCGTCGTCCGCGGCCTGGGCGAGGTTGCGGTACATCTCCAGGCGCAGCCGCTCCCCCGGCACGTAGTCGTGCGGCAGATGGGCGTTGACCGGCAGCTCCACCTTCACCTCGGCGGGCGCGGTGTCCTCCTCGCCCTTGAAGTCGGCCACGGCCTCGCCCACCATCCGCAGGTAGAGGTCGAAGCCCACGCCGGCGATGTGGCCGGACTGCTCCCCGCCCAGCAGGTTGCCGGCGCCGCGGATCTCGAGGTCCTTCATGGCCAGCTGCATGCCCGCGCCGAGCTCGTTGTGGGTGGCCACGGCCTTGAGGCGTTCGAGGGCCACCTCGCCGAGGGGCTTCTGCGGGTCGTACAGGAAGTACGCGTACGCCCGCTCGCGGCCACGGCCCACGCGGCCGCGCAGCTGGTGCAGCTGGGAGAGGCCGTAGCGGTGGGCGTCCTCCACGATCAGGGTGTTGGCGTTGGCGATGTCCAGGCCGGTCTCGATGATCGTGGTGGAGACGAGCACGTCGAACTTCCGCTCCCAGAAGTCCACCATGATCTGCTCGAGCCGGGCCTCGCTCATCTTGCCGTGGGCGACGGCGATCCGGGCCTCCGGCACCAGCTCGGCGATGCGCTTGGCCACCTTGTCGATGGTGGTGACGCGGTTGTGCACGTAGAACACCTGGCCCTCACGCATCAGCTCGCGGCGGATGGCCGCGGTGACCTGCTGGTCCGAGTACGGGCCCACCGAGGTGAGCACGGGGTGGCGCTCCTCCGGGGCGGTGGCCAGCGTGGAGGTCTCGCGGATGCCGGTGAGGGACATCTCGAGGGTGCGCGGGATGGGCGTGGCGGACATGGCGAGCACGTCCACGTTGGTGCGCATCTTCTTCAGCGCCTCCTTGTGCTCGACGCCGAAGCGCTGCTCCTCGTCCACGATCACCAGGCCCAGGTCCTTGAACTGCACCTGGTCGGAGAGCAGCCGGTGGGTGCCGATCACCACGTCCACCTCACCGTGCGCGAGCCCCTCGACGACCTCCTTGGACTCCTTGGCGGTCTGGAACCGGGAGAGCGCGGCCACCTTCACGGGGAAGCCGGCGAACCGGTCGGAGAACGTCTGGTGGTGCTGGCGGGCGAGCAGCGTCGTCGGGACGAGGACGGCCACCTGCTTGCCGTCCTGCACCGCCTTGAACGCGGCGCGCACGGCCACCTCGGTCTTGCCGAAGCCGACGTCGCCGGAGACGAGCCGGTCCATGGGGACGGCCGCCTCCATGTCCTTCTTGACGTCCTCGATGGTGGTCAGCTGGTCCGGCGTCTCGATGAACGGGAACGCCTCCTCCAGCTCGCCCTGCCACGGGGTGTCCGGGGCGAACGCGTGGCCGCGCGAGGCCATGCGGGCCGAGTACAGGCGGATGAGCTCGCCGGCGATCTCGCGGGTGGCGCGCTTGGCCTTGGACTTGGTCTGCGCCCAGTCCGAGCCGCCCATCTTGGACAGCGACGGCGTCTCCCCGCCCACGTAGGTGGAGATCAGGTCGAGCTGGTCGGTGGGCACGAACAGCCGGTCGCCGGGGGCGCCGCGCTTCGAGGGCGCGTACTCGAGCACGAGGTACTCGCGGTAGGACTCCTCGGCGCCGGGGGCGGTGCGCGGGCCGCCGGTGACCTTGCGGCGCTGCAGCTCCACGAAGCGGGCGATGCCGTGCTGGGAGTGCACCACGTGGTCGCCGGGCTGCAGGGTCAGCGGGTCGACGGCGTTGCGCCGCTTCCGGGCCAGCCGCGCCCCGGGGGCGCGCGTGCCCGCGGTGCGGTGCCGGCCGAAGAGGTCGTGCTCCGTGATCAGGGCGATCTGCGCGTCCGGGATCGTGAAGCCGGAGCCGACGGGCGCCGTCGCGATGGAGACCCGCCCCGGGGCGAGGTCCGCGGGCAGGGGCCCGTCCACCACGGAGGCCGTGAGGCCGGCCTCCGTGGTGAGCTCGGCGAGACGGCGGGCGGAGCCGGGGCCGTCGGTGAGGACCACGGCATGCCACCCCTCCGCGAGCCGGACGCGGGTGTGCGCGACCATGGCCTCGATGTCGCCCGAGAAGGTCTGCGGGACGCCGAGGGTGGCGCGCAGGGTGGCGGCGTCGGGCAGCAGCTCATCGTCCGAGACCAGCGCGGTGACGGACCAGAACCCCTGGTCCTGCTCGAGCGCGGCCGCGCGGAGTTCGGCCACCGTGAGGAAGCCGCCCGCGGCGGACTGGTCCGCCCCGGCCACGTCCACCGGGGCGACCGCGCCCTGCGCGGCACCGGCCCACGCGGCCTGGAGGAACTCCTCGTTGGTGGCCAGCAGGTCGTCGGCGCGGCCGCGCAGGCGCTCGGGCTCCACGAGGACGGTCAGCGACCCGGCGGGCAGCATGCGCGGCAGCGACGTCATGGCCTCGGCCAGCAGCGGCGAGAGGGACTCCATGCCCTCCACGGCCACGCCCTCCGCGATCCGGTCCAGCATGTCCGCGGCGGCGGGCATGGCCGGGATCAGCTCCTTCGCGCGTCGGCGCACGTGGTCCGTGATCAGCAGCTCCCGGCACGGGGGCGCGTACAGCTCGGACGGGTGGCCCGAGCCGTCCTCCGTGGTGTCCTCGAGGGAGCGCTGGTCCGCCACGGAGAACCAGCGCATCTGCTCCACCTCGTCCCCGAAGAACTCGATGCGCACGGGGTAGTCCTCGGTGGGCGGGAACACGTCGATCAGCCCGCCGCGCACGGCGAACTCGCCGCGCCGGCTGACCATGTCCACGCGGGAGTAGGCGGCGTCCGCGAGCGCGGCCACCACGCCGTCGAAGTCCCGTTCCTCCCCCGTCCGCAGGGTCACGGGGCTCAGCTCGCCGAGCCCGGCCACGAGGGGCTGCAGCACGGCGCGCACGGGGGCGACGACGATGCGCAGCGGACCCTCCGCGTGCTCCTCCGGGTGGGCGAGGCGGCGCAGCACGGCCAGGCGCGCGCCCACGGTGTCCGAGCGCGGGGACAGGCGCTCGTGGGGCAACGTCTCCCAGGACGGGAACAGCGCGGCGGCACCGGCGGGGGCCCAGGCGGCGAGGTCGGTCACGAGGTCCTCGGCCTCGCGGGTGGTCGCGGTGACCACGAGGACGGCGGCGCGCTCGCCGTGGCCCTCGGCCAGCGCCTCGGCGAGGACGGTCAGCAGGGGCGCGCGGGCGCCGTCGGGCAGGCCGATCTCCAGCTCGACGCCCCGGGCCTCGAGCGGCCGGGCGGCGGAGGCGGCGGCCGCCTCGATGGCGCGTTCGGCGCGCAGGCGCGGCAGCAGCGGGGCGAGGACGGGGGTGGTCTCGGGGGCGCTCATGCGCGGACCTCCGGGGTGGCGGCGGAGCCGTCCGTGGCGGCGGGCAGTTCGGTGGTCATGATCTCCCGGATCTCTTCGAGGAAGGCGAGGACGTCGTCGGCGCCGCCCACCGGGCCGCCGGCGGTGAGCCGGTCCGTGCCGAGCAGCACCGCGGTGGGGAACGAGTGCAGGCCGAGGGCCTGCGAGGCGGCGCCGGCCGGGTCGGCGAGCACGAGCGACGCGTCGACGGCGCCGCTGTGGATCGCCCCCTCGGCGCCGGGGGCGTGCTGGGGCATGAGGACCCGCAGCCGGACCGGCCCGAGCGCGTCCTTGAACTCGTCCAGCCGCTCGATCACCCGCGCGCAGGAGCCGCATCCGGTGGACAGGCGCAGAGCCACCACGGCCCCGTCCGTGACCAGCCGGTGCAGACCGGTGTACTCGCCGTCCGCGACCACGACGGCGTCCGGGAACGGGTGGCGTTCGGGTTCGGCACCGTCGGCCGGGTCGACGGCGGCCTCAGCCTCGGGCGTCGCCGGGGCGGCGTCGGGTGCGGCCGGGACGGACTCGCGCCCGGCCAGGAACGCGGCGGTGGCGAGCAGCACGGACACGAGCAGGGCCCACGCCCACGCCCCGGCGCCGAAGGCGATGAGCGGCTGCCAGGCCAGGCCCGCGCCGTGCACCGCCAGCGAGACGATCCCCTCGGCCAGGGCCAGGACGGCGAGGGCCAGGAAGACGACGTTGCGGACCACGGTGGTGCGGGAGATCGGGGCGGCCGAGGCCTCCCCGAAGCAGCCGCACGAGACGCCGTCGTCCTGGGCCCGGACCACGAGCGCGAGGAAGGCGGCGAAGAGGGCCACGGCCACCAGGCCGACGACGGGACGCAGCAGGGTGAAGGGCTGCAGGAGGGCGGCGGCGAGCAGCAGCTCGAGCCAGGGGAACGCGCGCGCCAGGGCGGGAGCCGCGAACGGGCGGGGCACCCTGAGTCGGGTGAACGTGGCCTGCACGTCCTCGCCGGAACGGAGCTTCGCCGTCCCGCTCAGGAGCATGATGAGGGCCACGGCCCAGAGTGCCGACATGGCGGACACACCTTCCAGGGGGTTCACGAGGGGTCGCGCGGCCGGTCCCGGCGCCGTGCACGGGACCCGGGTCGCGGAGGCCAGCATATAAGGTGAGGGTTGGACGCCCATCGCCGTCGGCGAACCGGTGCCGGCCCTCTCACGGCCCGCCGGGCGCGGTCCGACTTGACCCCGAGGAGACACCGTGGCCTTTTCCGCTCAGCAGTCCATCCCGCACCCGCCGTCGGCCGTGGCAGCCGCCCTGGCGTCCGAGGACTTCCACCGTTCCGTGGTCGAGTCCTTCGGCGGCTCCCTGGTTTCGTTCTCCGTGGAGGGCTCCCCGGAGGGCCCGATGACCGTCACCGCCGTGCGCTCCCTGCCCGCGGACCGCATCCCGGACCGTGTCCCGGACATGGCCCGCAAGCTCATCGGCTCCGCCCTCCAGGTGGAGCAGGTGGAGCGGTGGGACGCGCCCGCCGCGGACGGCTCCCGCACCGGCACCACCACCATCACCGTGCCCTCCGCCAAGGCGACGGCGGACGGCTCCCTCCGCCTGACCGCCGCCGGTGAGGGCTCCCAGTTCTCCCTGGACGGCACCCTCGTCTGCCGGATCCCGCTGGTGGGCTCGAAGCTCGCGGCGAAGGCCGAGCCGATGGTCGGCAAGGTCGTCAATCGTCAGGCCCGGGCGCTGTCCTCGTGGCTCGAGCGTGACGGCGGAGCCGCGCGCGGTTGATCTCGTTCTCCCGTCGCCCGGCACCGACGAGCTCGGCTCCGCCTGCCCGGAGGGGGCGCCGGGCCCTTCCCTCGCCGGACGCCGTGCTCATCGTGTGCACCGGCAACGTGTGCCGCTCGGCCTATGCGAGCCGGGCCCTGCAGGGCCGGCTGGCGGTCCTGGCCCCCGGCCGGGTGGAGGTCGGCAGCGCCGGCTCCCAGCCGAACCAGGCCCTGACGGTGCCGCCGCCGCTCGTGCGGCTCGGCGCCGAGGCCGGCGTCACCGGGCTGGAAGGCCACCGTCCCGCCGCGTTGCAGCCGTTCATGGTCGCGGAGGCGGATCTCGTGTTGGCGGCGGCTCAGGAGCACATGCGCTTCGCGCTGCGGGAGGTGCCGCAGGCCGTCGCGCGGGTGTTCACCGTACTGGAGCTCGCAGCGCTGGTCCGCATCTTGGACGCGCGGGACGGACGGGACTGGATCCCCGCGGGCCGAGGAGTGCGTGCCTTCGCGGCGGAGGCGGCCCACCACCGGGCCCTCGCACGGTCGACCACCCAGCCCCTCGACGTCGTGGACCCGTTCCGCGGGCCGGTGGAGGGGTACGCGGAGATGATCCGGATCATGGATCCCGCGCTGGAGACCATCGCGGATGCCCTGGCCCGTGCCGTGACCCCGACCCCCTGAGCCTGGGGCTGCCCCCCGTCGAGGACGTCCGCGCGGGGCGGGAGGTCAGTGGAACGCCTGCTGGGCGGGCTCGAGACCGTCCGTGACGAGCTTCTCAACGGCGTCCGCCGCGCGGTCCACGTGCAGCGGCAGGACGTCCTGCTCGGTCTTGGTGAAGGGGCGCAGCACGAAGTCGGCCACGTCCAAGCGCCCCGGGGGCCGGCCGATGCCGACGCGCACGCGGGCGTAGTCCTTGGTGCCGAGGGAGGCGGTGATGGACTTCAGGCCGTTGTGGCCGCCCTCTCCCCCGCCGCGCTTGAGGCGCAGGGTGTCGAACGGGATGTCCAGCTCGTCATGGACCACCACGAGGTCCTCGGAGCCGATCCCGTAGAAGGACGCCAGCGCGGAGACGGGGCGTCCGGAGACGTTCATGTAGCCGGTGGACTTCGCGAGCACGACCCGCGGTCCCCCGATGCCGAGGCGACCCGTGGCCACCACGGCGCCGGCCCGGTGGCGGGTGAACCCGACCCCCATGCGGGAGGCGAGCTCATCCGCCACCATCTGGCCGACGTTGTGACGGGTGCGCTTGTACTCGGGCCCGGGATTGCCGAGCCCGACGATGAGCGTGGTCCCCGTCGTCATGGCGTGATCAGTCCTCGGAGCCCTCGGACTCGCCCTCGGCGGCCTGCTCCTCCTGCACGGACTCGTCGCCGAGGTCCTGCTCGACGACCTCCGAGACGGTGGCGATGACGATGTCGTCCTCGAGCTGCAGGGTGGTGCCGGCGGGGACCTGCACGTCCGGGGCGTACACGTGGTCGCCGGCCTCGCGGCCCTCGACGGAGATGGTGACGGCCTCGGGCAGGTCGGTGGCGTCGGCCTCGACCGGCACGGTGACGTAGTCCAGCACGTAGTCGTTGCCGGGGGCGACCTCGCCCTCGACATGCACGGTGACCTCGACGATGACCTTCTCGCCGCGGCGGACCTCGATGAGGTCCAGGTGCTCCACGGTGTCCTTGATGGCGTGGCGCTGGA
Organism: Micrococcus sp. KRD096; assembly: GCF_017168495.1. Classification (NCBI taxonomy): domain Bacteria; kingdom Bacillati; phylum Actinomycetota; class Actinomycetes; order Micrococcales; family Micrococcaceae; genus Micrococcus; species Micrococcus sp. KRD096. The sequence goes on from NZ_JABFAY010000017.1 coordinate 41,367, forward strand.
TGTCCTTGGGCAGGACCAGGTGCTCCTCGCCGGCCTCGTTCACGACGGTGAGCAGGGCGTTGGGGTTCCGGACGGCCAGGGTGGTCTCCTGGGCCGGCAGCAGCAGGTGCACGGGATCCTGGCCGTGGCCGTAGACGACGGCGGGGATCAGGCCGGCACGGCGGGCCTGGCGGGCGGCACCCTTGCCGAAGTCGGTGCGGCGGGTGACCTTGATCTTGAGCTGGTCAGACATGATGCGTCCTCCTGTGGGGGTCTCGGCCGCGCAGCCGGGGGCGGCGCGGGATGCGGCCAGGAGGGGGCTTCAGTGCCGCAGCGGGCCAGCATGCTGACACGCGGCGGCGGCCTCGTCGATCACGGAGCGCGCGCTCCCTCGCCTGGGCAACCTGGACAGGATAGCACCGGTGATGCTCGTCGCGCTCAGCGGCCCGCTCGTCGGGACCGCTCCACGATGCGGTCCAGCTTGCGGCGGTGAGCCCGTTCACCCGCGGACGCGCCGTGGGATTCGTCGTCCTCCTGGGCGCTCAGCAGCAGGCCGCAGCCGAGGACGACGGCGCCGAAGATCGTGATGAACACCTCCCCCAGCTGGAGGGAGGTCACCAGGATGATGAGCGCGGCGGCCTCGACAGCCACGCGGGACGGCGATCGGTGCGTCCGGGCGAAGGGCCGCAGGCACAGCCACAGGTAGGCGCCCACCACCACGATCAGGAACGGCCAGCCGCCCTCCACCAGCAGCCCCAGATAGGAGTTGTGGAAGAACATGGTCACGTTGTCCAGCTCCACGAATGCTGTGGAGAGGCCCTGGCCGAAGAAGGACGTGTCCGCGACCTTCTCCGCGGACGCCTGCTGGATCTCGGCCCGGAACCAGTCCGTGCCGGTGCGGTCTCCGAAGATGCCGAGGTCGGCCAGGTTCTCCTCGGCCCAGCTGACGAACCAGCCCATGACGACCGCGAGTGCGATACGGAGGACCCGCCCCAGGTAGGGGCTCACGAGGATCCACACGACGGCGCAGAGCAGACCGGCCATCGAGGTCCGCGAGCCGGTGAGGAACGTCAGGGCGGAGCCGGCGCCCAGCACGAGGAGCTTGGGGCCCATGCGCTGCATGGTGGCCACGAGCAGCACGGGCAGGAGCGCGTAGAAGAGGCCGGAGACGTTCTTGTCCCCCAGGAACCCGGTGAGGTAGCCGCCGTAGGTGTCCGGGGCCAGGCCCGCGTAGAAGAGGGGCACGTTGATCAGTGCGCCGGCCGTCATCCCGTAGAGGACGCCCTTGATGTCGATCCTCTCGCTGGCGATGGCGTAGATCAGCAGGATCAGGAGCGTGATCCTCGTGGCGCGACGCGTGGGGTCGAGGTCGTTGTGCACAGTCACCGCGACGAGATACGCCACCAGGGCCAGTGCGACGAGGGCCAGCACGCCGTAGTGGGAGAGGTCCCGGCGGGGCTGCCGGAATGAGGCGAGGAGCAGCAGAAGGATGGCGGAGAACTCCGCGAACGGGATCGGCAGGCCGGGAGCGGTGAACGCATCCATCACCAGGCCGATGGCCAGCACGGCCTCGAACAGCCGCGGTGAGGCCGGCGTGACCAAGGGGTTCCACGGGGAGCGGGTCCACGCGGCCTGACCGTCCGGGACGAGGCCGAGTGAGGCGTGACGCCTGGCAGGCCGGGCCTCGGGTGGCGCGACGGCCCCCATGGCGCGGGCAGCCGTCCGGTCACGGGGCGTGCTCGGGCGCATGGTGCGGAACCTTTCGTGGACGCCGGGCAATACTCGGCTCAGCGTAGCGCGGTGGCGGGCCTCGTCCTCGGGGCCTCAGAGCGCACGGTAGGTGTTGGTACCGTAGACCCCGCGTGCCTCGGCCACAACGGCCCGCGCATCCACGTCCATGACCCCCGAGGTGCTCCGTGACGATCGTCGACTTCTTCCGCCTTCTGCGCGCCAACCTCCTCCTGCTCCTGGCAGCAGCCCTCGTGGGGGGTCTGCTGGGCTGGGGCTACTCCGCACTGCAGCCCCGGATCTACGCATCCGAATCTCAGGGGTTCCTCGCCGCGCGGGCTGCAGATCAGAGCCTCATCACCGGCAACCTGCCCGCCGAGGGCCGGGCTCAGGCCTACGTCGCCCTGATCAACAGCCAGGCCGTGCGGGAACGCGTGGCGCAGGACACCGGGCAGGACAGCGACGGCTCGCTCTCCGCGGTGCTCGTCCCCGAGTCCAGCATGATCAAGGTGACCGCCACCTCGACGGACCCCGAGACCGCCGCACAGCTGGCGAACAGCGCCCTGCAGGCGACGGCGGACGTGGCGGCGGACGTGGACAAGAACAGCCCGCTGGAGGTCGTGCCGCTGTCCGACGCCCGCGTGCCCTCTGCCCCCGTGAGCCCTGACACCCGGCGCAACGTCCTCGTGGGCGCGGTGGCCGGGCTGGGTGCGGGACTCGCCATCGCCGTGCTCCGTCGTCTCCTGGACGTGAAGGTGCGCAGCCGCGCCGACGTGAAGGAGATCACCGGCGCCGGCGTGATCGGAGCCGTTCCGGAGAACGCGTCCCTGACCCGCACGGGCGAGGAGGCCGTGGACCTCGACCCCCGGGCCGGCGAGGCCATCCGGGCGCTGCGCACCAACCTCAAGTTCGTCTCCGTCGACGAGCCGCCGCGCGTCGTCTCGTTCACGAGCGCGGACCCCTCCGAGGGCAAGTCGACGGTCGCGTCGAACCTGGCCCGCGCCCTGGCCCTGGCCGGCGAACGGGTGCTCGTGGTGGACGCCGACCTGCGGCGGCCCCGGCAGCACGACCTCTTCCAGGTGGCAGGCGACGTGGGCCTGTCCGAGGTGCTGGCCGGTGAGGTGCAGCCGGACGACGCCCTCGCGGCCACCGGAATCCCGAACCTCACGCTGCTCCCCGCCGGCCGGACGCCCCCGAACCCGTCGGAGCTGCTGGGCTCGAAGCGCATGCGGGCCCTGCTGAAGCTGGCATCGGAGGACTTCTTCGTCATCGTCGACTCCCCTCCCCTGCTGCCCGTCACGGACGGCTCCCTCCTGGCCACGGCCGTGGACGGGACTGTGCTCGTGGTGCGTCAGGGGCGGACCCGCAAGGACCACCTGGAGGCGGCTGTGGAGAATCTCGCCGCGGTGGACGCGCATCTGCTGGGCGTCGTCATGAACGGCGTCGCGCGCTCCCAGCGCGGCGGCGGCTACTCCTATGGCTACGGGTACGAGAGCACGTACCACAAGTCCCATGACAAGTACCTGCAGGGAACCGGCACGGCCGGCAAGGGCGGAAAGAAGTCCCGTCGGGCCGCACGCGCGAAGAAGGGCTGACGCCAGTCCCCTCCACGCGCTGGGGCCCCGCACCTTCCGGTGCGGGGCCCCACTGCGTCTGTGCGCGCCGGCCAGTACTGGCGGCGGCCTCGTCGATCACGGCGCGCGGTCCCTCTCCTGGGCAACCTGGACAGGATAGCACCCACGCGACGGGGACGGGTGGCCCGGTTCAGCTGCTCAGCTGCTGCAGTTCTGCCGTGGCTTCGGCATCGGGCGTGACCGCCGAACGCCCCTGAGCGCGGGGAGGGTAGGGGCCGCTCGGCCCGTTGCGGCGTTCGAAGTGCAGGGTCGTGGGCTGCTGCGGCCCGGTGGGCCCGTCCGGGTCCACGACGATCTCCCGGTACGTCCAGTAGTCCAAGGGTAGGCACTGGCCATTTTCGGACATGGAGAAGTTGACGGCCTTCACATGGAAGGTCTCAAGGTAGAGCCGCCCGTCACTCTTGACGTCCTCCGGGTCGATGGTGCCGGTGTACTTCCAGGTGTAGGGGGTGTACTCGAAACCGTCGGCCTTGGTCTGCGGCCTACCCGTCTCAGGGCCTTCCCACTTCGCGGAATGCCCGGTGGCCGTCTGCCAGGTGATCTTGTTCTGCTTCACGTGGTCGCCACGCACCCAGTAGACCAGCTTGGCGTCGCTGTAGCTGGCGTCCTTCGAGACGTCGTAGAGGTAGAGCCCGAAGGGCGCTCCGTCGGGAGTGGGGCCCGGGTTGGAGGGCGCCGAATTCACCTCGAGAGACCGCCGGCAGAAGTAGTGATACTCAGGAGAGTTGAGCACCCAGCCGTTGATGCCGGGGTCCTTGCGCAGCGAAGCGGCGAAGGACGGTGCCGCCGAGACCATGGCGACGGCGGGGACAGACCAGGCCAGACCGGTGGCGACGGCGCGCCGGCCGAGGCCTGACTCGGTGGTGGAAGCAGAGTGAGCGTTCATAACGGGACCTTCCAGGGAGACAACGTGTGCCGATTCGGGAGGACTACGTGTGCCTGATGTATTTCCGCTGTGCAGACACGTCCGGGGCAACAGTATCAGCGTGTGCCACCCGTCATTTCTGACAGGTGGTCTCGCAGCCGTTCGCGCTGGTCCGGGGCGGTGTAGCCGACGGCGGCCAGGGGCCCGAGGTCGAGGGCGCTGTTCGTCGGCCGCGGGGCCACGCCCGCCTTGCCGGCCAAGTACGCGGCGGTGGTCGTGGCGGAGACGCGCCCGACGTCGTGGCCGGTGTCCTCGAAGACCCACCGGGCGACGTCGTGCCAGGTGACCACGTCGCCGCTGTTGGTCATGTGGAACGTGCCCGTGGGCGCGTCCGTGGTGACCAGGTGCAGCAGGGCGTCGGCGAGGTCGTCGGCGAAGGTGAGGCGGCCGTGCTGGTCGGCGACGACGGCCGGGTCGATCCCGCGCTCGGCGAGGGAGGCCATGGTGGCCACGAAGTTCTTCCCCTCCCCGATCACCCAGGAGGTGCGGACGATCCAGTGCCGCGGCACGGTGCGCACGGCGGCCTCGCCGGCGGCCTTCGACTGGCCGTAGACGCCCAGCGGCGCGAGCGGGTGATCCACCGGGTGCTCCTGCCCCACGGGGAGGGCGCCGTCGAACACGTAGTCCGTGGAGACGTGCGCCAGGGGGACGCCGGCCTCGGTGCAGCGGCGCGCGAGCTCGGCGACGGCGGTCGCGTTGACGGCCCAGGCCTGGGCCCGGCCCTCGGGTGTCTCGGCGGCGTCCACCGCGGTCATGGCGGACGCGTTGACCACGGCGCGCAGGCCGCGGAAGTGCTCCCGCGACCAGGACACCGGATCGGTCATGTCCCACGTGTCCCGGCCGTGGGCCTCGACCGGGATCCCCGCGGCCTCGGCGCGGGCCACGAGGGCACGGCCGAGCTGCCCGCCGGCGCCGAGCACGAGGATCGGGGCGGGCGGCATGGGGGTGACGTCCGCGAGCATCGGGTGGGCGCGGTCCTTGTCCGAGAGCTCGGCGTCCTCGAGCGGGATGGGCCAGGCGATGGCCGCCGTCGGGTCCGCGAGGTTGAGGAACGTGTACCGGCCCTGCGCGTCGGCGGACCAGTGGTCGTTCACCAGGTACGTGTAGGCGGTGTCCGGTTCGAGCGTCTGGTAGGAGTTGCCCACCCCGCGCGGCACGAAGACGGCCTTCTCCGGGCCGAGCTCCACGGTGGCGACGGCGCCGAAGGACGGCCCCTCGCGCAGGTCCACCCAGGCGCCGAAGATCCGGCCGTGGGCGACGGCCACGTACTTGTCCCAGGGTTCGGCATGGATGCCGCGCGTGGTGCCGACGGCGTCGTTGAAGGAGATGTTGTTCTGCACCGGGGCGAGCGAGGCCAGGCGGGGGTGCCCGGCGGCGAGGGCGCGGATCTTCTCCCGCTGCCAGTTCTCCTTGAACCAGCCGCGGTTGTCCCCGTGGACGTCGAGGTCGAGGACGAGCAGGCCGGGGATGGCGGTCTCGGTGATGCGCATCAGCGGTGCCCCCTCACTGGCCCTGGGCGCGGTAGGTGGCCTCGACGGCGGCCTTGGCCGGGCGCCACCAGGCCTCGTTCTCGCGGTACCAGCGGACCGTGTCCGCCAGACCGGCGCGGATGTCCGTGAACTGCGGCTCCCAGCCGAGCTCGGTGCGCAGCGCGGTGTTGTCGATCGCGTAGCGCAGGTCGTGGCCCGGGCGGTCGGCGACGAGGTCGTAGTCGTCCGCGGGGCGGTCGAAGAGCTCGAGGAGGATCTCCACGATCTCCCTGTTGTTCCTCTCGCCGTCCGAACCGATCAGGTACGTGCGGCCGATCTCGCCGCGTTCGAGGATGCGCAGCACGGCCGAGGAGTGGTCCTCCGTGTGGATCCAGTCCCGGACGTTGACGCCCTGGCCGTAGAGGCGGGGGCGGACGCCGTCGATCAGGTTGGTGATCTGGCGCGGGATGAACTTCTCGATGTGCTGGTACGGGCCGTAGTTGTTGGAGCAGTTGCTCAGCGTGGCCTGCACGCCGAAGGAGCGGACCCACGCGCGCACCAGGTGGTCCGAGCCGGCCTTCGAGGCCGAGTAGGGGCTGGAGGGGTTGTACGGGGTGGACTCGGTGAACTTCGCCGGATCGTCCAGCTCGAGGTCGCCGTAGACCTCGTCCGTGGACACGTGGTGGAACCGCTTGCCGTGCTTGCGCACCGCCTCCAGGAGGACGAAGGTTCCGACGATGTTCGTCTGGATGAACGGCGAGGGATCGTTCAGCGAATTGTCGTTGTGGGACTCCGCCGCGTAGTGCACGACGGCGTCCGACTCGGCGACCAGGCGGTCCACCAGGGCCGCGTCGCAGATGTCCCCGACCTCGAGAGTGACGCGGTCCTCCGGCAGGCCGGCGAGGTTCTCCCGGTTGCCGGCGTAGGTCAGCTTGTCCAGGACGACGACGTCGTGGTCCGTGTGGCGGACCAGGTGGTGCACGAAGTTGGAGCCGATGAACCCGGCGCCGCCGGTGACGAGGATGCGCATGGGGTCAGGGTATCGGGGAGTAGTTGTAGCGGGCATGGGCCCCACTCGCCGGGCGTGTCAGATGGTCTGTGTAAGCCGTACCGAGAGGAACGGTAAGAATCATGACCATGACCGACGAGAAGGTGCTCCAGGCCGCCCGCAGCGCCAAGCACCAGGCCTGGACTCTCAGGAAGGCGTCGGTACAGCAGGCCCGAGCGTTCATGAATTCGACGGCACAGCGTCTCCAGCCGCTGAAATTCAACCCTTACCGTTACCCACTTCATCGTTTTCTGCGTTTCGATGAGCCGATACAGGAGGTATTGCCGGCGCCAGAACGGGTCTTCGTTCTATGGACGGGGATGAATGAGATGCCGTCGATCCGCTCTGCCAACCTGGACCGGATCCGCGCGACGGTCGGGGTCCCGGTCGAACTGGTGACTCCGGGCACGCTGCATGACTGGATCGTGGAGCATCATCCTCTGCACCCGGCCTACCCGCATCTGTCCCTGACGCACCGCTCGGATTATCTGCGGGCCTACCTTCTCCACCACCATGGCGGCGGATACATGGACCTCAAGGCCCCTGCGGGTTCATGGGCGGACAAGTTCACCCGCCTGAACAGCGATCCCGAGGCGTGGGTCCTCGGGTATCCCGAGGACTCCAAGGGGAGGATCCCCCCGTATGGCGGTCACATGGAGCGGGACCTGCGGATCCACTTCGCCAGCGTCATGGGGACCATGGCCATGATCGCGCGCCCCCGCTCACCCTTCACGGCGGAGTGGTTCCACGAGGTCGAACGGCGCCTGGACTACTTCCTCCCTCTTCTGAGGGACAACCCGGGAGGCGTGCGGGACGAGATCGACCTGTACCCCGTGGGATGGACCCAGATCCTCGCTGACATCGCCTATCCCCTCTCCCTCAAGCACCATGACCACATCCGTTTGGAGAAGGGGTTCACCCCGCCGGACGAGGCCTACCGCTGAGACAGTATGTGACCTTGGAGAAGGGAGTCACCGGTGGCCCCAGAGCTGTGGCTTCACCGCGGGGTCGATTCTCACCCTGTCCAAATGCCGCAAGCACAGAGGTTCAAACACCTGCGAGCAGATCTTCGTCCAGGGGATAGGGTAGCTAGGGTTATCTCCCCATACATTCCCCGGGGAGCGCTTCAAAAGTGAGGTGTAATAATCGAGGCGTCGCTCCACCTCACCCAGCCAGTCCGAGGTGAGTTGAGTATTGGCCCGAACTACCATGCCGCCAAGCCCAACGAGGCGGGAGAAGTTCCGGCGGACATCTCGCCCGAGACGTCCCTCGAACCACGCAGATTCTGCGGAGCGGGGAACCTGGTATCCCACAACCCATGCCTCTGGATCCCGATCCATTGTCTCGAATGCGGATGTCCACGGCGTCGGATGCTTCTTCACCCCCGTGTACCCGCCGCCATGATGATGGAGGAGATAGGCCTGAAGGTAATCCGAGCGATGGACATTGGACAGGTAGGGGTATGCCTCATGCAATGGGTGTCCTGGAACCACCCATTGTTCCAAGTTGTCTGGAGTCACGAGGCGGATCTCGACACCAGGAGTGGTGTTTCGAATAGAATCCATGGCTTCCAGCCGATTTGGCGTCATAGGATTGTCACCGCTCCATACGCACCAGATGACGCGGGGGACCTCCGCCTGAGGCGGGCCGACGGGGTCCGGAGTGTCCAGGCTGACGAAATCCAGCGGGTAGTGGCCGGCATCAAAGACGTACGGCCGGAGCGCGGTGGCGCCACGATAGCCCACGTCCTTGACCTCTCCTGCCGCGAACTTCGCCTTCTTCAACGCCACGAATCCGGCATGCTTCACTTGTCGAGCGGCATGGAGAACGCTGGCCATCTGTCATCTCCTCCGTACGTGTGGACTCCAGGACCTTCAGGGTACCCGGCCGCCGACGATTCTCCTGAGGTCCGGGGCCGCCTCCGGGCACGAGGTAATGAATTCGTCCTCCGGGACAGCTCGCCACTCCGGCAGCAGGAGCGGCGACTCCCCGCGTGCGTAGAGACGGTTGAAATGCAGGGGTGCCTGGACGGAGCGGGCGCGTTCCTCCGGCGGCAGGGAGCTCGCAAGGTAGCCGCCCCAATAGGAGAAGGTGGAGTTGGCCAGGATCAGGTGCCGACCGCCGGCGATCTGCGCGAGGTCATTGAACATGTCGTGCGGGCCCGGAATCGTCCCCACCGGCGCCAGGTCTGACAGGAAGCCGAGATTCTCATGGCACCACGGCACGTCGTCGGAGACGAGAATGAAGGACGAGACCTCCGGGGACGGGATCCTGCTGACCGCTGCACGGACGTATCCGGCAATGTCGAAACCGAACTGGGCACGGAACGTGGGATTGGAGTAGTAGTCGCCGCGACGGACGTTCACCACAACAGCGTCCCGCTCAACCCGCTCGAGCCGGCCCTGGAACGACGCGCTGGCCAGGAGCAGCTCCCGGGAGAAGTCGCGGAGATCCTGGAAGAACCAATCACGGTAGGTCTGCTGCCCCCACTCCACCGTGCGCTCCTGCCGGAATCCGACGTCCGACTCCATGACGGTCAAGGCGTCCAACGCCGGGAACTCGGCCAGCCAGGGCTCCATCTTCGGTTTGAAGCGCACCAGCCACGGCCGCCCGGTCTCCCGACGGCGCGCCCACGCGGTGGCCCACAGGTACAGGAAGTTGCCGCCGTTCATCGGCTCAGCGCCCCACATCACCGGCGGATCGGCCCGGCGGATGCCACTCAGGGCACCGGCGGCGATGTCTCTGGCTGAAGGAAGTCGCATGGCTCTCCTGTCCCGACCTCTCTCGAAGAAGGCGGAGGTCAAACCCTCGCCAGATTACTGCCCCCGGCGGCCAGACGTCCCACCCCCGCCTACCCTGGAAGGCATGAGCGTCGACGTCGTCTACATCCGTCCCGGAGGCACCGGGTGGGGCCCCGTGGCGGAGCTGGCTCACCTCACGGCACGCCTGCTCGGGGCGACGTTGACGGAGATCGATGATCGCGGTCGGGCCTCGGCAGTCGAGCGCGGCGCCGTGCTCCTCCCCCGGGGGCGTCGTGCCGGCGGACGGCGCCTGTTGGTCATCGCGGGCAACCCGGCCGCGCTCGCCTTCGCGGCTCGTCGCCACCTGTGGTTCCCCGGGTACGCATCCACGACGGCGTGGGTGATCGACTCCTTCTGGACTGACCGGATCGCCGGGATTGCAAAGCATCGCCCACATTTCGACCACCTGTTCATCACGGACCCCGACCTCGTCGACGAATGGGCAGACCGCACCGGGCGGCCCGTGGACGTGCTCCCCTGGGGAGCGGACACCTTGGCCTTCGAGCCCGTCGCCGGGGAGAAGTCGATCGACCTGTTACGGCTCGGGCGGCAACCGTCGGCCTGGGACGACGACGCCGTCACGGCGAAGGACGCCGAACGGCACGGGCTGTCCTTCCGCGGACGGCCCCCGGCGGCGGCCGATCCGTTGACGAACCAGGAGAACGTCCGCCAGGCGCTCCTCGAGGCCAAGGTGGTCCTGGCATTCTCGAATCGTGTGAGCCCCGCGGCCTACACGCACCCGACCCGCGAGTACGTGACCGGCCGCTGGATGGACGCGCTGGCCGCGGGATGCTTGGTGGCGGGAACGGCCCCCGCCACCGCCACAGACCTGCTGTGGCCGGGGGCGACGCTCGAGATCTCCCCCGAAGACCGCGCGGAGGCCTGGCCAGCGCTGCAGCAGGCGGCGGAGTCCTGGGGTGCCGCCAAGGCCACCGCACAGCAGCGTCGGGCGCGGGCCACGATCGACTGGCGCCACCGGCTGCATCACCTCACCACCACCCTCGGCTGGCCCGTTACCCCAGACCTCGCGCGCGAGTTCAAGATGGTGGAATGACGCCACGCCACCGACCGCCCCATTGCACCCTCTGATCACTAGGAGCCGCCCGTGACGACCCCTCTGGGCCTTGCGCGCAAGGCCAAGCACCAGATCTTCCTCGCACAACGGAACCGAGAGCTGATCCGGCAAGCCCGCGAGCTCAGAGGCTCCGAGCAGTTTCGCCGGGAGTACGAGATGGCTACGGCCGGGTTCGAGCTTCCCCCGCTTCCCGCCATGACCGGGCCGTGCGCCATCGCCATGGTGCGCGACGAGGCGGACGTGATCGAGCGGTCCATTCGGCACCTCGCGGGTCAGGGGATCGAGCACATCGTGGTCGTGGACAACCTGTCCGAGGACGGAACGGGAACGATCCTCCGTCGGTTGTCCGCGGAGATCCCCGGGCTGATCGTGGGTGACGACGCTGAACCTGCGTATGTGCAGTCGGCGAAGATGACCCGGCTTGCCGACCTGGTCTCCGGCGCGGGCGCCACCCGGGTGGTTCCCTTCGACGCTGATGAGTTCTGGTTCGGACAGGATGGCTCCCTCCGTGAGGCCCTGGAGGCGTCGGACGCCCCTGTCCTGCGTGCGCAGATGTTCAACGCCTTCCCTCGTACTGACGGCTCCGCGTTCGATCTCGACCCCACGCCGCACTTCGACGTCAAGGTGGCCTTCACCCCGCGCGATGGCGCTGTGATCCAGATGGGCAACCACGACGTTCTCCGCCCGGGGGTTCGGGCCGAGGGGCTCCGCATTCTCCACCTTCCGTGGCGGTCCTTCGATCAGTTCGCCCGGAAGAACCGCAAGGGGGCGGCGGCGATCGCGCTCGCAGGCACCTCGGAGGACCTTGCCTACCACTGGCGACGCCTGGGATCACTCGACGACGACGCATTGCGTGAGGCATGGGCGGCCCTGTTGGCGGGAGAACCCCTGACGGATGCCGCCTGGTACCCCCGCGGCCCGCTGCGCGCGCTACGGAGCGACGCCCCGACCCGGTGGGATGACGTGTGATCCTCAGCGGCCCGCCCGGGCCCGCCACGCGCTGAGGACCATGTCCTCCAGCGAATGCCGCATACGCCACTCCAGGTCTCGCGCCGCGCGGGAGCCATCAGCCACGATCCGTGCAGGATCGCCGGGGCGCCGAGCCTTAACGAGCGGTTCCACATTGACCCCGGTCACCTTCCGAACCGTGTCCATGATGGAGCGCACGGAGGTCCCTGCACCGGACCCGAGGTTGTAGACCGGCTCGACGGGGTCGCCGCCGGCCAGCCTCCGTGCGGCGGTGACATGGGCGGCGGCCACATCGGAGACGTGCACATAGTCCCGGACGCAGGTGCCGTCCTCCGTCGGATAGTCGTCCCCGAAGATGCGGGGCCGTTTTCCCTGCTGCAGTGCGTCGAACACAAGCGGAAAGAGGTTGTGCGGGCTGGAGTCCCATACCTGGTGCGACCCCGAACCGACGACGTTGAAGTAGCGCAGACTCGTGTGCCTCAGGTCGGCAGCCCTTCCCTGGTCAGCGAGCAGCCACTCTCCGATGAGCTTGGACTCCCCATAGGGCGACTCCGGGCGCAGCGCGGTGTCCTCCGTGACCACCTCCGATTCAGGCGTTCCATAGACCGCCGCCGACGAGGAGAAGACCAGGGAGCCGACCTCCGCAGACTGCATCGCCTCGAGCACGCTGACGGTGCCCTGCACATTGATGCGGTAGGTCAGCAGTGGCGACCTCACGGATTCACCGGCGTACTTGTAGCCGGCCACGTGGACGACGCCCCGAGCCTGCTGGGCGCGGAGGAAATGGGCCACCGATGTGGTCGCTGTGATGTCCGCCTCCAAGAAGGGAACCCCCTCGGGAACGAAACGGCGGTGGCCTGTGGACAGGTCATCGATGACGGCCACGTCCATCCCGGACGCTTGGAACGCCCGCACCACGTGCGCGCCGATGTACCCGGCCCCTCCCGTGACGACCCAGGTCACGCCTGCTGCTCCTCGACCGTCACGGGCGAGTCCGGGCGCCGCGTGCGGCGGAACCGGTAGCGTGCCATCCCTTCCAGGGCCCCGAGGTGGGCACCGGTGGTGTACGCCCAGGCGAGCCGAGCGGCCGGGTCGGCCACCGCGCCGGGCGCGCGTCCGATCTGCCTGGCCAACGCCAGCACGGATGCTTTGACGCTCGGCCCGTTCATGCCGCGGTCACGGAACCGGGTCCACAGGTACATGCGCCCGCGCTGCTGGTTCCGCTGCTGCCGGAGGATCGCCCGCTGGGTTGAACGCAGGCGGTAGTGGACCACGGCACCGGGGACCTGCACCACGGCCCAGCCCGCTTCCTGGGCGCGCCAGACGAAGTCCGTCTCCTCTGAGCCGCCCGGATAGCGCGGGTCCATCCCTCCGAGATCCAGGTAGTCCTCACGCCGGATCGCGAAGTTGCAACCCGGCACGGTGGGCAGGTAGCCCGCGAAGCCGCCGGTGACGGGCGTGACGGCGAGGTCGCCGGGGTGAGTCCGGACGTCGTCGCTCAGATCGATGCGATACGCCGCCAGGACGTCCGGCCCATTGAAGCGGCCATGTTCCAGCACGCCCCGAGCCACCACACGGGAATGCGTGGCCACTGCGTGGTGCAGCGCTCGAACCCAGTGCAGTCCAACGAGGTCGTCAGAATCGCAGAAGAGCAGGACCTCCCCGCGCGCGAGTGACGCGCCCACGTTGCGGGCATGCGACGCGCTGGCCACCTGCGATGCGTCCACGACCGTTACCTCGAACGGCACCATGGCGTTTGCGGCAGTGCGGGCGGTCCCGTCCGTGCTGCCGTTGTCCGCGACGACGACGTCGAACGGCGGGGCGTCGACCTGCTCGGCCAGGGACTGCAGCTGCTCGCCGATCCATGCCTCGGCGTTGCGTGCAGGGATCACCACGGTGGCGAGGGGCTCATGAGGGTGGGTCATTGTTCTCCTGCTCCTGGGAGGGCTTTCTTGCGGGTCGTCGGCACACCGGCGTAGACGCCGTGCGGTGCGAGATTCCCGGTGACGACGTTGGCGTTGCGGATGACTCCCCCGCAGTCGAAGAACACCTCCTCGTTGAGGAAGGACTTCGCTCTCGCGACAGCGTCCTGAGGATCCGGAATTGGCACCCCCCGGAGAGCCAGGGATCCCCCGCGCCGCGGAGGCCAGGCCGGCAAAAGAATCCGTGACGATGCCGGTCAAGCACCATGGACGATCGGACGACATGAGCAGCCAGCCGCCGTGCGGTTGACTTTCCCGAGGACCTCACCGGTGCGCCGCCGACGCGTCTGCCGAATCCAGGCCGAGGCCGATCTGCGGAGGGACAGACCGCTTCAGCCACTGGTACTTGACCGTCCCGTGGGCGTGACCGAGCGCCGTCGCAGCCCGTAGGCGGACACCCTCCCAGTCGCGGTTCTTCCTGCCCGCGGCCATCAGCACAGCAGCGCCGGCGCTCCGAGCCAGTTCCCCCCAGGGATTCGGGAAGTGGGACCTCCGGGTGAGGCCATAGCGGTGAGCCACCAGAGCGTGAGACCGGGCGGATCGCCGGGCGAGCCGGGATCGGAACCCTTCGTCCCACTTGCCGCGGAAGGCGATGCGCACATCGGGCGCGTGGTCGATCACGACGCCGGCGAGATGGGCCCGGATACCGAGGTCGTTGTCCTCGTAGACGCCGCCGAGCGAGTGGTCGAAGCCGCCGATCCGGAGGAATACGTCACGGGTGACTCCGAAATCCCCACCCATGAGCACTGGAAAGGCTTCGTCCGCGTCCGCAGCTTCGGGTGGTGACCACGCATCAGAATCACCGGCCGCGCGCCGGATGTCTTCGACGCCACCTATCATCTCCTCGTCCGTCATGAACCGCGCGCCACCGGACCAGAGCACGGAGGTCTCGAAGGCCAGCGCACCATTGCGCACCCACCAACGTGAGACCACGTCGTCGGCGTCGGCGAACATGAGCAGGTCGGCGCGCGCGTGGGCCGCGCCCACATTCCGCGCATAGCCGGGTCCCTGGTGCTGGTCAGCACTGACACGCCGCAGGGGATAGGAGACCTCCTCGACCAGTCGATCGACGAGGGCGGCCGTCCCGTCCGACGACCGGTTGTCCACCACGATGACCTCGTACGGCGGGGCGTCCGACTGCATATCGAGAGCCTCGAGCTGAAGCGGCAGAAAGCGCTCGGCGTTGTACGCGGGGATGACCACAGAGATGCGGGGGCGTACGGGTTTCTCACTCACCCTGTGATGCTAACTGTTGTGGGTCATGAGGTTCTTGACATGGGTACCGGGCTGAGATGAGACGAGTGGGCCCCGCCCCGCAGGATGGAGGTTCCTACACCACCCACCTGCCAGAAGAGACCCACTCATGACTCACGCTAA
>NZ_JABFAY010000017.1:56453-66062 GCF_017168495.1 Micrococcus sp. KRD096
GCTCCGGGGTGCGGCCGGGCCGCCACCGGGTCATGCCGTAGCGCTGCCAGAACCCCTCGAGCCAGGCGGGCGGCTCCGGGTGGACGGCCCACGCGGGCCTGCCGGCCTGCGCGGCCTCGAGGATCCCGGTGGAGAAGACGGCGGCCACGGGCCCGCGGGTGGCGACGAGGGGCGCCCCGGCGTCGTCGATCCGCACGCCGGCCCTGCGCCAGGCCGCGTGCTGGCCGCGGGAGAGACGGTCCCGCTCGGCCGGGTGGGGGCGGTAGGCGGCGCCGGTGGCCCGCACGTACTGTTCGGCGGCTGCGGCGAAGTCCCGGCGGGGCAGCTCGGCGCCGTGCAGCTGGCCGAGGAACACCCCGGGGCCGTCGTCTCCGGCGCCCGAGAGCGCGGGCGCGGTCCGGCGGGCCTGCTCCAGCAGCGCCGATCCCACCGGGACGGCCTCCACATCGGCGCGGCCCTGGGTCCACCAGTCCGCGTCCGCGCTCGTGAAGGCGTACAGGGTGGCGTCCTGCGGGACGGGCGGCGTGGACACGGCCAGCAGCCCGTGCTGGACGACGCCGATCCGCGCCCCCCGCTGCCGGGCCCAGCGCACGGCGGCGCGGCCCGAGGGCAGGTACTCCCCCGCCACCAGGACGCGGCAGAGCCCGGACAGGCGATCCCTCACGACGTCGGCGGTGGCGGCGTGCTCCCGGTGGCCCGCGGCCCCGGGCAGGGCGGGTGCGTCACCGGCGGGCAGCACCCAGCCGACCCCGGCGGCGACCTCCGGCCGCACCGTGGCCAGGGCGGCCACGGGCGAGGCCAGCGCGGCCAGCTGCGTGGGGCCGAAGGACTCCAGGGCGACGAGGGTGTGCACGTCCCCCGCCGGCAGGAGCAGGCGCGGGACGTCGTCGCCGGTGAACCGGCGGCGTGTCAGGGCGCCGGCCACGCCGCGCACGGTCGAGCGCGCGGTGTCCGCGGCCCGCCGGGTCAGCGGCCACTGGGCGCGCTGCCACGCGTGCCAGCGCGGCAGGTCCTCGGAGCGCCAGAAGAGGGGCGCGTCGGTCATGCCCACCACCCCTGGGCCATGGCCGCCCGGTGCGCGAACGTGTGCTCCGCGTGCGACCGGCGGCGGCCGGCCTCCCGGATGCGCGCCCCCCAGGCGGGATCCGCGACGACCCGGCGGCCCAGCTCGATGAGGTGGTCCGCGTCCTCGAAAACGAGCACCTCCTCGTCCGGGACGTAGAACTCGGCCACGTCGGCCCGATCGACCAGCTGGAGACCGCCCATGCCGGGCACCTCGAAGGTCCGCATCGCGTGGCCGGCCTGCAGCCCGTGGATGTTGATGGCGCCCGCGGCGGCCGCCTGCACGGCGTACGCCTCCTCGAGGGGGATGTCGCGTTCGGCGGGCAGGTCCGGCCGGGCCAGCTCCCACGTGCGCAGGCGGTCCACCGGGTGGTGGCTCCACTGACGCCCGTAGGCGCGCACCGGCACCCCGGCCGCGGCCAGGCGGGTGAGCAGCTCCACGCGATTCGGGTAGCGCGAGCCCACGAAGACCAGTTCGTCGCGCCGCGGCACCTGGGGCAGCGCCATCGCCGGGTCGAAACCGTTGGGCATGTAATGGGCGTCCACGCCCTCGCCGGCCAGCAGCTCGGCCTCGGAGCGGGCGTAGCTGAGCACCGGCCCGACGGAGCGTAGGAACTCCATCGAGTAGTCGTGCCGCGCGAGGTCGTCGTACAGCCAGAGCATGCGGGGCAGGCCCGCATCGAGGATCTCGGACCAGAAGTCCTCGCCCAGCGAGTCCCCCTTGATGACGAGCACGCGGTCCGGCCGGGCCTCACGCAGCGCGGCCACGGCCCGCCCGGTGTCCCAGGCGACCCGCGCGGCCGTGCGGTCCACGCCCGCCTTCTGCGGCAGCTCGAGCAGCCCCTTGTTCCGCAGCTTCATGCCGAGCGTGGCGTAGGCGTCGTAGCAGTGCACCGTGACGTCGAAGCCCTGGGCAGCCCACGCCGCCGCGATGGAGCGGTGGTAGCCGTGGAACGCCGGCGAGACGAGGAACAGCCGTTCCGGTGAGCGGCCGCCCCGCGCGTCGGGCGGCGCGGGCACGGTGTAACCGGTGGCGCTCATCGGCGCTGCCCCTTCCAGACCAGCGCGTGCTCGTCCCGGAGCACGGCGCGGGCGTCCACGTCCACACCCCGGGCCTGCCGGAGCGCGTTCACGGCGAAGTTCGCCCCCGTCGCCGCGGTGAGCGCGGCCTTGAGGGCCCGGGGGTGACCGAACTTCCGGGCGTAGCGGTAGCGGGAGTCCACCAGCCAGCCGCGCCGGCGCAGCGGGTCCGAGGAGCCGTGCAGCCCGTGCGGCACACGGACGGCCGGGACCACGATCGACGGCACGCCGCGCTCGCGCAGGCGACGCTGCAGATCGACCTCCTCGGAATTCATGAAGTACTCCTCGTCGAACCCACCGACGGCGCGGACCTGTGCCATCGGCAGGAGCAGCACGGCGCCCATCACCCAGTCGACCGCCACGGGCGAGGCGGACCGGGCCGCCGCGACGTCGTGCCCCACGGCCTCGTGGAGCATGTCCAGGTGACGGAAGCGGGCCAGCGGGGTCAGCCACTCGACGGTCTGGTGCAGGACCGTGGGGAAGTGCCGGCCGGACCACTGCGGCGTGCCGTCCTCGTTGACGACCTGCGGGCTGACCACGGCCGGCTGGTACGGAGCGGCCGCAGCCACCAGCGCGTCGATCTGCGCCCCCATGATCTCGGCGTCCGAGTTGAGGACCAGGGCCAGCTCGGTGGTGACCGCGGCCAGGCCGGTGTTCACGTTCGCCCCGAACCCGCCGTTGCGCTCGCGGCGCACCACGGTCAGTCGCGGATCGTGCGCCTCGGGGTACGGGGTGGGCGAGGCGTCGTCCGAGACCACGACGGCGGCCAGCGCGTCTCCGGGATCGGTCAGCAGGCGGTCGACGAGGGCGAGGGTGGGGGTCGGATCGCCGTAGTGCGGGATCACCACGGTCACCGCCGCCGTGGGCGACTGGGCTGCCATGCGGGCTCCTCCCTCAGCTCGGATGGACGGCGCACTCAGCGCCCGAGAACCTGTGTCGAGTATAGGGAGGCTCTGGCGAAGACCCGTGCCAGCCGGTGGGGCGGCGCCATGGCCGCCCGCACGGCTCTCAGTACACTGACCGGACAGCCACGGGATGGAAAGGGTGAGCCATGCCCGGCGCCCAGGGGGAGGACGAAGCCATGAGCGAGACCACCGCGTTGCGCATCGGCACCGGTCTCGATGCCGTGACGGTGAGCGGCCTCACGGGAGACGAGCGCGCGGAGGTCATCGCGTCCTGGGCCCGGTGCGGTGTGGAGGCCGTGGAGACGCCGGCCCGCGCGGATGCGCACCGCGGCGCCGACACCGCGCGTCCGTGGCTCCAGTGGCACGAGGACCTGGTGTTCCTGGCGACCTCACGGGCGATCGAGTCCGCCCGCGGCACCCACCTGCTGTTCCATGCCGCGTGCCTCGCCGCACCGGACACCGGGGCGGCGATCGTCCTGGTGGCGGCGTCCGGGACGGGCAAGACGACGGCCACGCGCCGGCTGGGACCCCATTTCGCCTACCTCACCGACGAGACGGCGATCATCGCACCAGACGGCCTGACCGTCACGCCCTACCCCAAACCGCTGTCCCTGCTGGGGTCACGGGGGGTGCGCCCGAAGACCCAGCGAGGCCCGGACGACCTGGGTCTCGGTCCGACCCTCCCCGACGCCCGGCTGGCCCGGATCGCCGTGCTGGACCGCGTGCGGGATCCGGCAGGCCCGGTGACGCCGCGAGCGGAGGCCATGGAACTCGTGGCCGCGCTCGCGGCGCTCGTCCCCCAGACCTCCTCCCTCTCCCTGCTCCCCCGCGGTCTCGTGACGCTCTGCCGCGTCCTCGACGCGGTCGGCGGCGCCCAACGCCTGGTCTACGCCGAAGCCGAGGACCTGCGGGGCGTCGTCGACGGCCTCCTGGCGGCCCCGCCCACGCCCGTCACCCCCGCCTGGGAGGCACTCACCGAGGAAGAGCTCTCGGCCTCCGTCGGAGTGGCAACCCCGGGCGCGGTGTCCCGCTGCGCCGTCGACGACGGCATCCTGACCGACCACGGCCGCCTGGTCCTGCTCGCCTCGGACCGCCTGGTCGTGCTCGACGGTCTGGGCCCGTCCGTCTGGCTCCTGCTGGACGAGCCGCGGACGGCCGCCGACGTGGTGGCCTGCCTCCGCACCGAAGGACCCGTGCCCGAGGACGCCGAGGCCCGGGTGGCCGCCGCCCTGACCGCACTGGCCGAGCACGGGCTCGTCGACGTCGCTCTCTGACCCGGGCCGCCCCACAGCCCGCTCCGACGACGCCCCTGTACTACGCGTTCCGCGGGATGCCGCTGGATAAGGGCGGGTACAGATCCCCGGGCAACGCGTCTTACTCTCTCCGCTCTGTGGACAATTCTTGATGAAGTCCACGGAGCCCCTCTTCAAGGAGGTCCTGGACCACGACGATCTTCGAATCGTCTGGCGTCAAATTGAGTCCAGTACAATATTGTTGTCACGATGTCGAGGAGGCATACCGATGAACCCCATCCGCTACCACGATGACGTCGAGGTCCCCGTCGAGAACGAGGCCGAGATCTCCCAGCGAATCGTCGAACGAATGGCCGCCACCCAGGCGGAGAACGCCGACCGTCACCGCCACGCCCACCGCGACGCGCACGCCAAGAGCCACGCGATCATCACCGGGCAACTCACCGTCCACGACGACCTGCCGCACGAGCTCGCGCAGGGCATCTTCGCCACCCCCGGCACCCACGAGGTCGTCGCCCGCCTCTCGTCGGCACCCGGCGACATCCACTCCGACGAGATCCCTGCCCCGCGGGGTTTCGCGCTCAAGATCATCGGCGTGGAGGGCGAGCGCCTGTCCCCCGACCTCGGTGGCGCCAACCAGGACTTCCTCATGGTGAACTTCCCGACGCTCGCGTTCGGCACCGTGACCAAGTACGAGGACATGCTCGACATCCTCGAGAAGAACGCGAGCAACCCGGCCGCCGCGCAGAAGGCGGTCTCCGCCGCCGCCCGGGGCATCGCCTCGATCACCGAGAAACTCGGTCGCACCCCCGGCGCGACCGTCCAGGGCCTCGCGAACGACTACTCCCACATACTCGGTGAGACCTTCTACACCCAGGCCGCGATCCGTTACGGCGACCACGTCGCCAAGATGTCCCTCGCGCCGACCGGGGAGGTCGCCGAGCTCACCGGCGTCGACGTCGGCGACGACTTCGACGCGATGCGTACCGCGGTCGTCCGCCACTTCATGACCAAGGGCGCGACGTACGAGCTGCGGGTGCAGCTGTGCACCGACCTCGAGGAGATGCCGGTCGAGGACGCCGCGGTGCTGTGGCGCGAGGACCGTTCCCCGTTCCGCACCGTCGCGACCGTCCGGTTCGACCGGCAGGACGTGTTCACCCCCGAACGTCGCGTCGCCGGTGACGACCGGCTCGCGTTCAACCCGTGGAACGGCGTCGAGGCGCACCGGCCGCTCGGCTCGATCATGCGCGTCCGCAAGCTCGCCTACGAGTCGTCCTCGCGGCAGCGGCACGACCTCAACGCCGTGGCCCGCCGGGAGCCGGACTCCCTCGCCGACCTCACCGCCTGACCCCTCACCCCCTTGGAGGACCCCATGAACGAGAAGCTGACGTCCGAACAGACCCGCATCGACCCGCGCCTCTCGGAGGAGAGCCGCATGGAGGAGTTCCGCCGCGTGGTCAAGGAGGTCGCGGCCGACGCGCCGACGATCTCCCAGATCGCGATCAACTCCCTGCTCACCGACAAGAACCCGCTCCACGAGGGCACGTACGAGTCGGCCGGCCGGGCCGGTGCCCGCTCCGGCAACGTGTCCGAGCTGACCGCCATCGCCGACCTCAGGCCCGGCGGCGCCGACCGGCTGCGCCGCATCTTCGGCCTCACCGGCGGCGACTTCGACGGCGCCAAGCGCGTCTCGACGCTGCACAACATGCGGTTCGTGTTCCTCGACGACGACACGCGTGTGCTGTTCGCCACGGCCTACGACGGCGACTGGGACACCTACATCGACGACTTCGCGACGAAGATCCCCGAGCTCATGGACCTGTTGTTCGCCAACGTCGAGGGCTGGCCGGGGATCGACTCCCCGAAGGTCAAGGACTTCATCGCCGACCACCAGATCGACGCCGCCGCGTGGTTCGTCGCGAACCCGCAGGTGACGGTCGTGGACGTGCGCCGGTACCAGCGCATGGAGCAGGCCCTGGACACGTTCTTCGACGCGATGGCGGCGAACACCGCGATGGACGCGACGACCCGGGAGGCCCTGTCGGCGCTGTCGGACGCGGTGGCGACGCCGCAGGGGGTGGACTACTGATGCCGTTCGAGCACCTCAGGGAGCTGCGCAAGCGGTTCCGTCGGGAGAGCGTCACGCTGCAGCTCGACGACATCCAGTCCCTCATCCTGCGGTCGCGGCCCGAGCCCTACGTCGGGATCCACGCGGGGTTGCGGGTCGACACCCCCGAGGGGGGTCGTGCCCTGCTGGGGCGGCTCGTCGAGTACGTCCCCTCGGCGCAGGACTGGACCGCGGACATGCACGCGTGGACGGGGGTGGCGATCAGCCACGCCGGCCTCAAGGCGATGGGCCTGCCGGAGGAGTCCCTCGCGAGTTTCCCGCTGCCGTTCCGGCAGGGCATGGCGGCCCGCGCGGGCCAGCTCATGGACACGGGCGAGAACGCCCCGGAGACGTGGGAGGAGTTCTACAAGGACGACTCCCTGCACGTCGCGGTGACGATCTACGCCGACTCGGAGGAGTCCCTGGCGGACGCCGTGGAGAAGGCTCTGGGGTACCTGGAGGAGATCGACGGGGTCACCCTGCTCGGCACGCACGCGTTCGGGGCGCCGGATGCGGCCAACCCGTTCGGCTACCACGACTCGCTCAGCCAGCCGCTCGTCGCGGGCGCCGGCGTCGACGCCCTCCCGGGGCAGGAGCGGGCCATCGCGGCGGGCGAGTTCATCCTCGGGGAGGACAGCGAGACGGGTTCGCCCGTCGCCATGCCCTCGCCGGACGTGCTGGGTCGTAACGGCTCGTTCGTCGTGCTCCGCAAGTACGACAGCCGTGTCGGCGCCTGGAACGACTTCCTCCGCGAGCACGCGGAGGAGGACACGCAGGAGTCCCGCGACGCCCTCGGCGCGAAGCTCGTCGGCCGGTGGCGGTCGGGGGCGCCGCTCGTCCTCTCCCCCGAGAAGGACGACGTCGACCTCGGCATGGATCAGTCCCGCAACGACGACTTCGACTACTCCGACGACCGCCGCGGCCTCATGTGCCCCCACTCGGCGCACGTGCGCCGCATGAACCCGCGCGGCAGCGAGCTGACGATCCTCACGGACGAGAACATCCACCGGATCATCCGCCGCTCCTCGACGTTCGGCCCCGAATGGGACCCCGACCTCACCGCCGCCGACGACAAGGACGACGAGCGCGGCCTGTTCTTCATCTTCATCAGCGCCCGCGCCTACGACACGGTCGAGTTCCTCCAGCAGGAGTGGATCAACCGCGGCAACTTCGTCGACCTCGGCACCGAACGCGACCCCGTCGTCGGACTCCACGAGGAACCGGGCCGGTTCACCATCCCCGACCGCCCCGTCCGCAAGCGCGTCGACGGCGTGACCACGTTCAACCGCCTCCGCGGCGGCGAATACATGTTCATGCCCTCCCTCACCGCCCTCCGCTGGATCGCCGACGCGGGCTGGGAGAGCTGACCAGGCCGGCGGATCGAGACCGGCGCTCGCCCGGTCGTCCGCACCGGCGATGAGCGAGAGGCCCCCTCCCAACCCGGGAGGGGGCCTCTCGAGTCGGAACGCCGTGGCTCTGGGGCCGTCCGCGCCCTCGGACCTCACGAGGGCGAGCACGCGCTCGACGCGCTCAGCCGTGTCGATGGCCCCCTGCCCCTTCCTCCTCTCCCCCTTTCCCGATGACGTCATCCGGGGGGCGGGGGTCAGGTGGTCGCGAGTTCCAGGACCTGGGCGGCGACCTCGCGCGCGGCGGGGACGGCGGACTCGACGAAGGAGGTGCGGGTGCGGCGTTCGACGAGGTCCTCCACCGTGAGGGCGCCCTCCGCCAGCACGCCGAAGAGCATCTCCGCACCGGTGTAGGCGACGCCCTCGGCGACGGGGCCCGCGAACCGGGGGTACCGACGGCCCAACTCCGCGACACGACCGGCCTCGGTGCCGTAACGGCGCACGAGACGGGTCGGTTCCTCGAGACGGGCCAGCACCTCCCGCGGCGCCGCGCCCACGAGCGGGAGCGTCCTCGTCCGGCACTCCCGGTCCGTCCCGAGACGACGGCAGGCGGCGTCCACGGCGTCCTCGGCCATCGTGCGATAGGTCGTGAGCTTGCCCCCGGCGATCGTCAGGGGCCGGCCAGGTTCGTCGATGAGCAGGTGCTGTCGGGACACGTCGGCGGTCGCGCCCGCCTCGACGAGTGCGCGCTCCGCGCCCTCCGACAGATCCCCCGACGCGCCGTGCTCGCGCCTCTCCCCGAACCCGTGCCTCCCGATCCGCCTCTTCGTCCCTCCCGTCGACCCGCCCGACGGAGTCGGCAGCACCAACGGCCGCAGCCCGGCGAACCGGCCCACCACGTCCTGCCTGGTCAGGGGGCGCTCCAGCGCGCGGTTGATCGTGGCGAGGAGGAAGTCCTCGTCGGATTCCGGCACCGGCGGAGCGATGCCGTCGACCCCGGGAGCGGCGTCGTCGGTGAGGCCGACGAGCACGAGGCCGTCGCTCTGTGGCAGAGCGAACACGAACCGGCCGAAGTGACCCGGCACCGGCGCGGTGAACACGGCGCTGGGACACCCGAGCGCCTCGGCCCGCACGACCAGGTGGGATCCGCGGCTCGGCGAGATCCGCAACGACGGGTCGTGTTCACCGGCCCACACGCCGGTCGCCGAGACGACCGTGCCCCGAGCCTCGACGCTCTCGCCCGTCGTCTCGTCCGTGAGGGTGAGTCGGTCCTCACGCAGGTCGGTCGCGGCGCACCGGGTGAGGACGTCCGCGCCGTGCGCCGCGGCGGTGCGGGCCAGCGCGATCACGAGGCGGGCGTCGTCCTCGAGCTGACCGTCGGTGTAGTAGACGGCACCGCGCAAGGGCCCTACCCCCGGATCTTGGACACGGGGTGTGATTACGCAGCCGTCGGCAGCGTAGCGGTGTTGCCGGTCTCGTAGAGGACCGGCGGGACGTAGCGGCACCACGAATGGCGTCGCTTGGTGTTGTAGCGGACGAGCCACCTGAAGACCTGCCGGCGGCAGACCAGTTCGTTGCTCCAGCAGGCGGCGTCTTGGAGAACCTCGCGCTTCATGGTGGCGTTGAACGACTCGGCCAACGCGTTGTCCGCGCTGGACCCGACGGCGCCCATGGACTGGGTGACGCCGAGCTTGCGACAGAGCTTGGCGTAGTCCTTCGAGCAGTAGACGGCGGGTTCAACCGGTCGTTGCAACACCGTGCGTTGAGAGCGAGCGTAGCTGCTCGGCGAAGACCTCCGCGGGAGTCTTCCAGTCCAGGACCTTCCTGGGCCTGTTGTTCAGCGTGTACGCGACTGC
>NZ_JABFAY010000017.1:66162-74552 GCF_017168495.1 Micrococcus sp. KRD096
ATGCCTCGACCGTGGTGACGCCGGTGGCGATCACACGCCAGAACTGGCGTTGGACCTCCCGTGAGGGCTGCGGCCTGCCAGGAGAGCGCATCGGGGCCCGCAAGGCCCGATCCGCTCTCCACTGCCGACGTGTCCCCTCGGGCACGTCACTGATCTTCCTCGCCCAGTCCTTGCTTGCCATCGCCCATACCTCCAGTGATTCCGAGAGGGTGTTGCGACGACCGATTGAATCCACCGACCGACCCGTGGTCGCTGTGAAATACGCTGCCCTTGAGGGTGCCCCGGGTTGCGGCGGCGGCCTTCAACGCGTCCTCGACGAGCTCGGTACGCATGTGGTCAGCGATGGCCCACCCGACAAGCCGACGGCTGTAGCAGTCGATCACGGTCGCCAGGTAGAGGTTCGTGCCGTCGGCGATCGGCAGATAGGTGATGTCGCCGACGTAGCGCAGCCCTGGCGCCGGGGCGGTGAAGTCGCGCTTGAGCAGGTCGGGGTACTTCTGGCCAGACGGTTCGGGGATCGTGGTCCGCACCCGCCGCTTCTTCACATAGCCCCGGATTCCTTGCAGCCGCATCACCCTGGCGACGCGCTTGTGGTTTACCCGCTCACCGGCAGGCGCGCTGTCGTTGAGCTCGGCGGTGATCCGTGGCGCACCCTGGGTGTTGTCCTCGGCATGGACAGCCCTGATCCGCTCTGCCAGCGCCGCGTCGTCAGCTGCCCTGGCTTCTCGGGCCGGGGCAGCCTTGAGCCAGGCGTAGTAGGACGAGCGCTCGATCTCGACGAGCTCACACAGTCGCTTCACCTCGAAGGTGGCGGAGTTGTCGGCGACGAACTGGAAGCGACTCACCAGCCCGTCTCCCCAGCGAAATACTTGGCCGCCCGCTGGAGGATCTCCCGCTCGGTGGTCAGCTTCGTCGTCTCGACCTCGAGCTCGTTGACCCGGGCCTCGAGCCGGGCGATCTTCTGCTCAGGCGTCTCACCGGCGGGACCCGTAGGGCTTGTCGGCGACGGCTTGGACTGCAGTGGGCTGGAGGTCAATGTCCCGTCAGCGGCGGTCTTCTTGCCGGTCCCGTAGACCTCGAGCCAGTGCCGCAGCGTGCCGCGCACGATGCCGAGATCCTCGGCGATGCCGCGGACCGTGGCGCCCGGGGTGGACTCGTACAAGTCGACGGCCTGACGACGGAACTCCTCGGATTAGTTCTTCCTGGCCATGATTCCTGGATCATCTCGCTTCCCCAGCAGGTGCTGGATTCAGCGTGTCCAAGAACCGGGGTCAAGCCCCCTCTGGCGCGGTTTCGTCATGCCCCTCAACCGATGAAGATCCACTATATCGGCGCCCTTTCGCTGGATTTCAACCACTTGCGGGTGTCAGTGCCCGCCCCAGTGCGTGGGCGGCCACACCGTCACGAAGACCTCGCCCACGATGTCCTCGCGGGTGACGAAGCGCGCGCAGTCCCCGGCCTGGTCGGCGGGGATGCCGCGGCACGCGATCACGGAGTCGGCCGAGTTGGAGCGGTGGTCGCCGAGCACGAGCATCGAGTCCTCCGGCACGGTGACCGGGCCGAAGCAGCGCGCGGAGATCACCTCGGACTCGCAGTCCAGCTCGTCCCGGAGGAACGGCAGGTCGTTGTGGATGTACGGCTCGTCCAGGGGCTCCCCGTCCACCGTCACCGCGCCCTCGGCGGTGCAGCACTCCACGGTCTGCCCCGCGGTGCCGATCACGCGCTTGACCAGGGCCTGCTCGTGCGAGCGGCCGATGCCGGTGAGGTCGCCGAACGTGCGGACGGCGTTCTCCACGGCCCCCTCCGGTGGCATGGGGTGCGCCCAGTCCTCGTTGGCCGTGAAGACCACCACGTCCTGGGCGTCGGCCGCCCCGTCCGGGTAGGCGGTGCGGTTGACCAGCATGCGGTCCCCCACCTCGAGGGTGTTCTCCATCGAGCCGGACGGCACCGAGTACACCTTCACCCACAGGGCCTGCACCACGGCGACGACCGCGAGGGCCACCACCACGTTCAGCAGCAGGGAGGCCCAGAACGGCAGGCGCGGACGGTGAGGCTGCGGCGCGGCCACCGCGCCGCCGTCTTCCCCGTGGGCCGGCTCGACGCGCTCGGCCATGGTCAGGCGACGCCGTCGAACAGGCTGGTGACCGAGCCGTCCTCGAAGACCTCGCGGATCGCGCGGGCGATCAGCGGGGCGATCGAGAGCACGGTGAGGGTCTCGAAGCGCTTCTCCTCCGGGATGGGCAGGGTGTTGGTCACCACGACCTCACGGGCGCCGCACTCGCCGAGACGCTGGGCGGCCGGGTCCGAGAACACCGGGTGCGTGGCGGCGATGATGACGTCCTTGGCGCCGGCGTCCTTGAGGATCTGCACGGCGCCGGCGATGGTGCCGCCGGTGTCGATCATGTCGTCGATCAGCACGCAGACGCGGCCCTCGACGTCCCCGACCACGGTCTTGGACTCGGCCTTGTTCGGAACGGTGAGGTCCCGGCTCTTGTGCACGAAGCCCAGCGGCACGCCGCCCAGGCGGTCCGCCCACTGCTCCGCCACGCGCACGCGACCGGTGTCCGGGGAGACCACCGTGACCTCCTCGCCCTCCACGCTGGAGCGGATGTGGTCCGCCAGCAGCGGGATGGCGAACAGGTGGTCCACCGGGCCGTCGAAGAAGCCCTGGATCTGGGCGGTGTGCAGGTCCACGCTCATCACGCGGGAGGCGCCGGCGGTCTTGTACAGGTCCGCCACGAGGCGGGCCGAGATCGGCTCGCGGCCGCGGCCCTTCTTGTCCTGGCGGGCGTATGGGTAGAACGGCGAGACCACTGTGATGCGGCGGGCGGAGGCGCGCTTCATGGAGTCCACCATGATCAGCTGCTCCATGAGGTGGTTGTTCAGCGGCGCCGGGTGCGACTGGATGATGAACACGTCCTTGCCGCGCACCGACTCGCCCGAGCGCACGTAGATCTCGCCGTTGGCGAAGTCGTAGGCGCTCATGGGGAGCAGCTCGGTGCCCAGCTCCTCGGCGATCTCCTGCGCGAGCTCGGGGTGGGCGCGGCCCGTGGCCAGCACCAGTCGCTTGTCCTCGCTGCGGCTCAGCTCCGTCATGACGTCCTCAACATCCTTCGTGGTCTCGCGTTCCAGGACCGACGGCGTCCGGCGTCGGTGTCGGCCGCCCGGGGCGGCCCGGTCCTCGCACCCATCCTAGGGCGCGAGGGATCAGCACTCGGCGTCCGCGACCGTCGCCCCGGCCGCCTCAGCGGCCTGCGCGGACGTGCTGCCGGGGCGCTTGGCGGGCACCCAGCCCTCGATGGTGCGCTGCGCCACGGCGTTCAGCGCCAGGGCGCCGGCCGGGACGTCGTCGCGGACCACCGCGCCGGCACCGGTGTAGGCGCCGTCGCCCACCGAGACCGGGGCCGTGAACACCGTGTTCGAGCCGGTGCGCACGTGGGCCCCGATCACGGTGCGGTGCTTGGCGACGCCGTCGTAGTTGGCGGTGATGTTGCCGCAGCCGATGTTGGTGTACTCGCCGATCTCGGCGTCCCCGGCGTAGCCCAGGTGGGAGAGCTTGGCGCCGCGGCCCACGGTCACGTTCTTGGTCTCGTAGAACGCGCCGATCTTGCCGTCCTCCCCCAGCACCGTGCCCGGGCGCAGGTAGGTGAACGGGCCGACGGTCGCGCCCGCGCCGATCACGGCCTCCGTGGCGTCGGTGCGCTTCACCACGGCGCCCTCCCCCACCTGCGTGTCCGTGAGGGTGGAGTCCGGGCCGACGACGGCGCCCGTGGCCACCGACGTCGCCCCATGCAGCTGGGTGCCGGGCTTGAGCGTGACGTCCGAGGCGAGGGAGACGGTGACGTCCACCCACGTGGAGGACGGGTCGACGACCGTGACACCCTCCTTCATCCAGCCGCGCAGCACGCGGTCGTTGAGCTGGCGGCCCAGGTCGGAGAGCTGACGGCGGTCATTGGCGCCCTCGACCTCCCACACGTCGTCCGTGCCCACCGAGGCGACACGGCCGCCCTCGGCGCGGGCCATGCCGAGCACGTCCGTGAGGTACTTCTCGCCCTGCACGTTGTCCGTGGAGATCTCCGGCAGGGTGCGGCGCAGCAGGGCAGCGTCGAAGGCGTAGATGCCGGAGTTGACCTCGCGGATCGCCACGAAGGAGTCGTCCCCCGTGGACTCGGCGTGGGCGAGGGCGTCCTTGTGCTCCATGATCCGCTCCACGAGGCCCTCGGCGTCGCGGACGATGCGGCCGTAGCCCGTGGCGTCCTCGAGGGTGGCGGTGAGCACGGTGACGGCGTTGCCGTCCGCCTCGTGGTCCGCGACGAGGCGGGCGAGCGTCTCCGGGGTCAGCAGCGGGACGTCGCCGTAGGTCACCACGACGGTGCCCTCGATGTCCGCGGGCAGGGCGGCCAGGCCCAGCTCGACGGCGCGGCCGGTGCCCGGCACGTCGTCCTGGTCGGCGATCGCCAGCGCGTCGATGCCCAGCTGGGCCGCCACCGTCTCGAGGTGCTCGGCCACGCGGGCCCGCTCGTGCCGGACCACGGCCACGAGGTGCTCCGGCGCGAGCGACCAGGCCGCCGCGAGCGCGTGGCCCACGAGGGAGCGCCCCCCGATCGCATGCATGATCTTCGGCGTCGTCGACTTCATGCGGGTGCCCTGGCCCGCGGCCAGGACGATCACGGCGGAGGGACGGGCGGACGGCTGGGACATGGGGGCTCCTGCACCGGTGGGGGTCAGCGGACGGGGGTTCCGCCCCTAGGATTCGAACCTAGACCGCACGGCTCCAAAGGCCGGCGTGCTGCCATTACACCAGGGCGGAGCGCCGGACCCCAGGGGGCGGCGACGACGGCCCATTCTTCCACACGGGTCGCGCGGATCCGGGGTCAATAGGCGCCGTCGGCGGCGATCACGGCCTTGACGGTCCGCCCCAGGATCACGAGGTCGCCCAGGATGGACCAGTTCTCCACGTAGTAGAGGTCCAGGCGGACCGCCTCCTCCCACGGGAGGTCGGACCGGCCGGAGACCTGCCACAGCCCCGTGATGCCGGGCTGCACCAGGAAGCGGCGGTGCACGTACTGCTCGTAGGCCTCGACCTCGTGCGGCAGGTGGGGCCGCGGGCCCACGAGGGACATGTCCCCCCGCAGCACGTTCACGAGCTGGGGCAGCTCGTCGATGCTGGTGCGGCGGATGAGCTTGCCGACCCGGGTGATGCGCGGGTCGTCCTTCATTTTGAACAGCACGTCCGCATCCCCGCCGTCTGAGACGAGCCGCTGCCGGATCTCCTCGGCATCCACCACCATGGAACGGAACTTGAGCATGGTGAACGGCCTGCCGCCGAGACCGATGCGCTCCTGCCGGAACAGCACCGGCCCGCCGTCCGTGGCCTTGACCGCGATCGCGACGGCGATCAGCAGCGGCGAGATGGCGATCAGGCCCAGCCCCGACGCGACGACGTCGAACGCCCGCTTGGCGAACGCCTTGCCCTCGGAGAGGCGCGGGGTGGAGAGGTGGATGAGCGGCAGGCCCGCGAGGGGCTGCGTGTGGAGGCGGGGTCCGGCGACGTCCACGAGCGCGGGCGCCATGATCAGGGAGACGCCGCGCTCCTGCAGCTCCCAGCCGAGCCGGCGGACGTCCGAGGGGACGAACGGGTGGCCCGAGGTGATCACCACGGCTTCGACGTCGCGCTCCTCGACGAGGGCGACCACGTCCTCCACGGTGTCCAGGTCCGTGGAGACCGGTATCGGGAGGTAGTCCTCCCGCCGGGCCTTGTATCCGGGGAGGGCCGCGGCCACGGGGGCGTAGCCGGCGCCGGCCTCGGAGTCGAGGGCCTCGAAGATGTGCCGGACGGCCTTCGGGCCGCCGACGAGCAGGAGCCGCCGCCGGAACCTGCCGCGGTGTCGCTGCCGCGCCACCCACCCGCGCACGAGGAACCGGCCCAGCAGGAGCAGGAGCACGCCCAGCGGCAGAGCCAGGCCCACGTAGCCGCGCGCCACTTCGAGACCTGCCGCATAGGCGAGGATCGCGACGGTGCCGAAGAGGTAGAGGGTGCCCTGCAGGACCCGCTTGTACTCCTCGGTGCCCACCCCCAAGATCCGGATGTCCCGGGAGCCTTGGATGGTCAGCGCGAGCACCCAGGCCGCGCTCAGCGCGAGGCTGATGACGCTGTAGTCGACGAGTGCGGCGCCCGGGAGGGTGGTGCGCCGCGGTCCGCCGAAGCGGAGCTGGGCCGACACGAAGGTGGCGAGCAGGACCGCGACCACGTCCACGACCAGGACGAGTCGCGGAAGGCCTCGCTCCCAGGGCCGGCCCAGGACACGACCGCGGGCGGTCGAGCCCATGCGAAGCGTGGTCGACTCGTCACCGGGGCTCGCGAACACGCTCTGCTCCTCCGTCCTGACGCGGGGGGATGGTCCACGTCATGTGGGCCGGGCATGGTGCCGTGCCCCGGCCCCCGATTATAGGACGGAAACAGTCGCCGGCTGTGCGACCTGCCGCACTCTCCTGTGCGCGCCCGCCCGTCAGTCCCCTTCGGCGAGTTCAGCGGCCTGCAGCCACTCCTCCTCCAGGACGTCCAGCTGCGCGTCGAGGTCCTTCAGGTCGGCGGAGGCCGCGGTGAGGGCGTCGAAGTCCTGCGCCTGCCCCAGCTCGGCCATCCGCGCCTCGAGGCCGGACCTCCGGTCCCGGAGCCGGGTCATCTGCTTCTCGAGCCGGGCCATCTCCTTGCGGGCCAGCCGACGCTCCGCCTCGGTGGGCCCGGTGTCCTCCTCCGGCCCGCCCATGCCCGCGCACGTCCCGACGACGTCGTTGCGGCCCCGAGCTGCGCCGGCTCCCCGGGCCGGGCCGCCGGCGTCGTCCATCGCGGCGCGCAGCTCGAGGTACTGGTCCACCCCGCCGGGCAGGCCGCGGACCTTGCCGTCCCCGAGCAGGGCGACCTGGTGGTCGGTGACGCGCTCGAGCAGGTAACGGTCATGGGAGACCACCACGAGGGTCCCCGGCCACCCGTCGAGCACGTCCTCGACGGCGGCCAGGGTGTCCGTGTCCAGGTCGTTGGTCGGCTCGTCCAGCATGAGGACGTTGGGCTCGCCCACGAGCAGGCGCAGCAGCTGCAGGCGCCGGCGCTCGCCGCCCGAGAGCTCCGAGACCTGAGTCCACTGCCGGGAGGTGCCGAAGCCGAGCATCTCGAGCAGCTGGCCGGAGGACATCTCGCGGTCACCGACCTGGAAGGACGAGCCTTCGCGGGCCATGACTTCGGCGACGCGCAGGTGGGCGACGTTGTCGAGCTCCTTCACGTCCTGGGTGAGGGTGGCCGAGACCACCGTCTTGCCGCGCTTCACCCGCCCCGAGTCCGGAGCGATGCGGCCGTCGAGCAGGCGCAGCAGGGTCGACTTGCCCGCACCGTTGACGCCGACCACGCCGAGCCGCTCGCCGGGCGCCAGGCGCAGGGTGACGTCGTCGAGGATCGGCTTCTCCCCCAGCGTCAGGCTCACGTGCTCGAGGTCGAGGACGTCCTTGCCGAGCCGGGCCGTGGCCATCTTCGCCAGGGACACCGAGTCGCGCGGGGCGGGGACGTCCTCGATGATGGCGTTGGCCGCCTCGATGCGGAACTTCGGCTTGGACGTGCGCGCCGGGGCGCCACGGCGCAGCCAGGCGAGCTCCTTCTTCACGAGCTGCTGACGCTTCTGCTCCGTCACCGCCGCCTGCCGGGAGCGCTCCGCGCGCGCGAGCACCCACGCCGCGTAGCCGCCGTCGAACGGGTCCACCGTGGCGTCGTGCACCTCCCACGTGCGCGTGCAGACCTCGTCGAGGAACCACCGGTCGTGGGTGACCACCACGAGGCCGCCGTCGGTGGGGCGCCAGCGCTGCGTCAGGTGGCGGGCGAGCCACGCGACGCCCTCGACGTCCAGGTGGTTGGTGGGCTCGTCGAGGAAGAGGACGTCGTCGTCCCCGGCGAGCAGACGGGCCAGGGCGACGCGACGGCGCTGGCCGCCGGAGAGGCCCCGCACGGACTGCTCCAGGTCGAAGCCGTCGAGGAGTCCGCCCAGGACGTCCCGGGCCTTGGGGTCTGAGGCCCACACGTGGTCGTCCACGTCCCCGACCACGGCCTGACGCACAGTGTGCTCCGGGTCGAGCCGGTCCTGCTGGTCCAGCACGCCCACGCGGACGCCGCCGCGGCGGGTGACGCGGCCCGTGTCGGGTTCCTGGAGGCCGGCGAGGATGCGCATGAGCGTGGACTTGCCGTCGCCGTTGCGGCCCACGAGTCCGATCCGGTCCCCCTCATCCACGCCGAGGGAGAGGCCCTCGAGGACGGTGCGGGTTCCGAAGGCGATGCCGATGTTCTCGGCGCCGAGCAGGTGGGCCATGGAGGAGGTGGTCCTTTCCGGACGGAGGAGGGGTGGTCG
>NZ_JABFAY010000017.1:74652-94061 GCF_017168495.1 Micrococcus sp. KRD096
GGTAGCTCCGTCTCGTGGGCTCGGAGATGTGTATAAGAGAGAGGGGCCGTGGACGGGGAGGGCGCGCACGCCCGTGCGCTCCTCGATGGCCGAGGCCAGCCGCAGCGCGGAGGCCTCGTCCTGCGCCACGAAGAGCAGGGTGGGGCCGGAGCCGGAGACCATGCCGCGCAGCGCGCCCTCGTCCAGGCCGAGATCGAGGACGTCCGAGAGCTCGGGGAACAGGACGACGGCCGGGGTCTGCAGGTCGTTGTCCATGGCGGTGGCGAGTTCGAGCGGGTCCGCCGCGGTGAGGGCCCGCAGGACGGCCTCGTTCACCTCCGGGCGCGCCGGCCCGTCGGGCAGGTGACCCTCCCGGCGCAGCTCGTCCAGGGTCTGGAACACCACGGGGGTGGACAGCCCGGCGTCCGCCGGGACGAGGACGAGGTGCACCGGGGTGCGGGCCGCGACGGGGGTCAGCTCCGCCCCGGTCCCGAGCCCGACGGCGGCGCCGCCCAGCACGCTGAAGGGCACGTCCGCGCCCAGCGGGGCGGCCAGCTCGGCGAGCTCGGCGCGGGTGTGCCCGGTCTCCCACAGGGCGCTGCACGCGAGCAGCGCGGCGGCCGCGTCGGCGGAGCCGCCGCCCATGCCGCCCGCGACCGGGACCTGCTTGGCGACCTCGAGGTGGACGCCGTGGGTGTCAGGATCGAGCCCGAGGGTGCGCCGCAGGTGTGCGGCGGCGCGGTGCGCGAGGTTGCGCTCGTCCCAGGGCACGTCCTGGGTGTCCACCAGACTGATGTGGCGGCCCGACGGGCCGACGGTGATCCTCCCGTCCGTGCGCGCGATCGCCGTGACGGTCTCCCGCAGGCTGACGGCCAGGTACACGGTGGCCACGGGGTGGTAGCCGTCCGCGCCGGGGGGTCCCACCCGCAGGGACAGGTTCACCTTGCCGGGGGCGCTGACCGTGACGTGCCGGGCCGTGGGGTCGAGGCCGAGGTCCTCCGTCGTCATGCAACCACCTCCTCCGCCGCACGCCGCGGGCCGTGCTCGGCGATCCGCGCGAAGGCCGCGATGTCCAGGGCCTCTCCGCGGGCGCGTGGGTCCACGGCGGCGGCCACCAGGGCGTCCTCCGCCGCCTGCGGTGACCCCGCCCAGGAGGCGAGCGCGGCGCGCAGGGTCTTGCGGCGCTGGGCGAAGGCGGCGTCCACCACGGCGAAGACCTCCCGGCGGGACGTGCGGCCCGCCGGCGGCTCGCGCCGGGTGAAGGCGACCAGCCCGGAGTGGATGCGCGGAGCGGGCCAGAACACCTGGGTGCCGATGGTGCCCGCCTTGCGCACGTCCGCGTACCACGCCGCCTTGGCGGACGGGACGCCGTAGACCTTGGAGCCGGGCCCGGCCGCGAGACGGTCCGCGACCTCCTCCTGCACCATCACCAGGCCGTGCC
The DNA here is from genome assembly GCF_017168495.1 of Micrococcus sp. KRD096. Taxonomy (NCBI): domain Bacteria; kingdom Bacillati; phylum Actinomycetota; class Actinomycetes; order Micrococcales; family Micrococcaceae; genus Micrococcus; species Micrococcus sp. KRD096. The sequence continues at coordinate 76,073 of NZ_JABFAY010000017.1, forward strand.
GCAGCCCCGGCAGGACCGCGAGCGCGTGCAGCAGCACGGGCACGGCCACGTTGTAGGGCAGGTTCGCCACGAGCGCGGTGGGGCCGCCGGCGGCGGCAGCGGGCCGGACCTCGGCCAGTGCCTGCTCGCTCAGCGTCATGGCGTCCGCGTGCAGCACCGCGAGGGCGTCCTCGGCCCCGGGGCGGAACTCGGCGGCGGTGCGCGGCAGGCGGGCGGCGGTGACCGGGTCGATCTCGACGGCGGTGACGGCGGCGGCCGCGTCCAGCAGGCCGAGGGTGAGCGAGCCCAGTCCGGGGCCGATCTCCAGCACGTGCTCGTCCGCGGTCACGTCCGCGGCCTGCACGATGCGCCGGATCGTGTTCGGGTCGATCACGAAGTTCTGGCCCCACTGCTTGGTGGGACGCAGGTCCAGCTCGGCGGCGATGCGCCGCACGTCCGCGGCGCTCAGCAGCGGGGCGGGGGGGGCTGGACCATGCCCGCGAGTCTATCGGGGCGCCGGACGGGGTAGCCGGGACGCAGCGGCGCGGGGTCCGCTCAGGTGGAGAGGTCACCGAGCCGGACGAGCTCGCGGAACTCGGGGCTCGTCTCCTGCAGCCCGGCGAACGTGCCCTGGCCGATGATCCGCCCCTGGTCCATCAGCACGATCTGATCGCAGCGCTTGACCGTGGAGAGACGGTGGGCGACCACGATGACCGTGATCCGGCCGCGCAGCGACTCGATCACCTCGGTGACCCGGCGTTCCGTGAGGTTGTCGAGGGCCGACGTCGCCTCGTCGAGCACGAGGAGGCGGGGGCGCCGGAAGAGCGCGCGCGCGATGCCCAGGCGCTGGCGCTGGCCGCCGGAGACGCCCACGGCCCCTTCGCCGATCACGGTGTCCAGGCCGTCGGGGAGCTCGTCCAGCCACTGGCCCAGCTGGGCTTCGCGCAGCACGCGCTCCACCTCGGCCCGGTCCGCCGTCTGGGTGGCCTCGACGTCCAGGAGCACGTTGTGCAGCACCGTCCCGTTGACCACGGTGACGGACTGCGGGACGAACGCCACGTTGTCCCACCAGCCGCGCGGGTTGGCCTCGAGCTCCACCCCGTCCACGTAGACCCCACCGCGCTGGGCGTGGTGGAAGCCGATGACCAGGTCCACCAGGGTGGTCTTGCCGGCACCGCTGCCGCCCACGAAGGCGTACGAGGAGCCGAAGGGGATGCGCAGGTCGATGTCGCGCAGGACCGGTTCGGCCTTGCCGGGGTAGGTGAAGGACGCGTCCCGCACCTCGATGGACTCCTCGAACGTGATGCGCTCGTAGGGCCGGTCCGCCGCGTGCAGGACCGGCTGCGCGGCGGCGAGCTCCGCCGTCGTGCGCTCGAAGGCCGGCCAGGAGGTGCGGATCTCATTGGTGGTGGCCATGAGCGCGGCCATGGACGGCAGCACGCGGAAGCCGGCCATCGCGAGCAGGGCGAGCGAGCCGAACGCCTCCCCGCCGCGGCCCTGGATGAAGGCCACGGCCACGAGCGCCGCGATGGCGGCCACGAAGGCGACCTCGAGCACGTAGCGCGGCATCATCGTGAGGATCATCTTGAGCCGCGTGGCTTCGGCGCTCTCCATGCGGGCCGCGCGGTACTCCTCCATGAAGGCCGAGTCGTTGCCGCGGATCTTCACGTCCTTGTAGTTCTCCAGGCCCTGCAGCGCCGCCGTGTTGGCCCGCTCCCCCGCGGTCACCAGGGTCCAGCCCAGGCGGGAGGCCGGGCGGCGGATCACGGTCTTGATCACCCAGGCGACGGCGAGGAAGTACAGGGCCATCCCGAGCCCCGTCAGCGGCATGGAGACGCCCACCACGACCGCCACCGCGACGAGCGTCACGGCCTCCGTGAGGAACGTGACGGACGCGTTCACCACGCCCGTGTACGCCATGCTGGAGGTGCCGGTGACGTTGTTGACCAGGGTGCCCACAGTGCGCGTCAGGTGCAGGCCGTAGTCGGCCCGCAGGTAGTAGCGCAGCAGCGTGGCGGACGTGCGGATCAGGTTCTGGTTGGTGAACCCCATGGTCCACCAGCGGAACGCGAGCACCAGGATCGCCTTGAGCAGGAAGGCCAGCACGATCACGACGGCGAAGGCCACCGTCTGCTCCGGCACCGTCACGGCCCCGAACCGGGCCAGCAGCCCTTCGAGCGCCGGGGAGCCCAGCTCCCCCGAGGTCAGCAGGCTGACCAGCGGGAGGATCGAGGCGAGCGCCACCATCTCGAGGCCGGCCACGAGGAGGGACCCGAGGACCACGAACACGAGGCGGATCCGCATGGGGCGGTCCACCAGGTACTGCGTTCCCTCGGGCAGCCGGGCTTTGAGGAGTCGGGTCAGCACGTCGTCCATCCTAGGGGCCGGGTCTGGATCGGCTTAGAACGAGCCGTACACCCGGGCGGTGTTCTCACTCACCGCGCGGGCGAGGGCGTCCACGTCGTCGCCGCGCGTCTCCGCCATGCCCCGCAGGGTCAGCGGGATCAGGTAGGGCGCGTTGGGGCGACCCCGATGCGGATGCGGCGTGAGGAAGGGCGCGTCCGTCTCCACGAGCAGCAGCTCGGCCGGGGCGATCCGCAGCGCCTCGCGCAGCTCGTCGTTGGCCTTGAAGGTGACGGGACCGGCGAAGGACATGTGCCAGCCGTGCTCGGCGCACGTGCGGGCCAGGTCGGGGCCGCCCGAGAAGCAGTGGAACACCACGTGCGGGGGCAGCCCGCCGTCGGCCGCCTCCTCGAGCAGGATCCGGACGACGTCGTCGTGCGCGTCCCGATCGTGGATCTGCAGGGCCGTGCCGAGTTCGCGGGCGAGTCGGATGTGCCGGCGGAAGGACTCCTGCTGCGCGGCGTGGCCGGCCTCGTCCTGCGTCCGGAAGTAGTCGAGGCCCGTCTCGCCGACGGCGCGCACGCGGGGGTGGCGGGCGAGCTCCGCGATCTGCGCGAACGCCTCCTCGAACTCGCCACGCTCGGCCAGGCGGGCCGCGTCGTTGGGGTGCAGCGCCACGGCCCCGAGCAGGCGGGGCTCGGCCTCGATCGCCGCGATCGTGAACCGGGCCGAGGCGACGTCGCAGCCCACCTGGACCGCCCCGGTCACGCCCACGGCCTCCGCCGCGTCCATCGCCTGGTGGACGTCCACGCGGACCAGGCCGTCGCGGAAGTCGAGGTGCGTGTGGTTGTCCACGACGGGCGCCGGCAGCGGCTCGGGTGCGGGCGGGTACTCGAGGCGCCGCCGACGTCCCGACTTCTCCTCGTGGGCGTCCCGGCGCGGGCCGCCGTCGTCGTCCGGCTGCGGGGCGGGGGCACGGTAGGCGAGGGGGGTCTCGGATGCGTGGGCCATGCACCCCACTCTAGGGAGCCGAGCCCGGCCCCCCCGACACGCCTCGGGGGCGGCGCGGCGAAGAGGTCAGGCCTTCGCGGCCGCCCACGGGTCGGCGATGCCGATGTACTGCACCGAGGTGTACTCCTCGATGCCCTCGGCGCCGCCCTCGCGGCCCAGGCCCGACTGCTTCACGCCGCCGAACGGCGCGGCCGGGTTGGAGATGACGCCCACGTTGTAGCCCATGAGGCCGAACTCGATGCTCTCGGCCACGCGGTACATCCGGGCCTGATCCTTCGTGAACACGTAGGAGGCGAGGCCGTACTCGGTGTCGTTGGCCATCTCGATGGCCTCCTCCTCGGAGGAGAAGGTCACGATCGGGGCCACCGGGCCGAAGATCTCCTGCTGGAGGATCGGGTTGCCCTTCTCCACCTTGATCGCGGTCGGCGCGTAGAAGTAGCCGTCGCCCTCGATCTTGTGGCCGCCGGTGAGCACCTCGCCGCCGGCCGCCACGGCGTCCTGGACGAGCTGGTCGATGTCGTCGCGCGCGCCTTCGTCCACGATCGGGCCGAGGGTGGACTCCGGGTCGGTGCCGCGCAGGGGCTTGAGCGCCTCGAGCTTGGCCACGAACTTCTGCGTGAACTCCTCGGCCACGTCCTCGTGCACGAGGAAGCGGTTGGCGGCGGTGCAGGCCTCGCCCATGTTGCGCATCTTCGCGGCGAAGGCACCCTCGACGGCGGCGTCCAGGTCCGCGTCCTCGAAGACGATGAGCGGGGCGTTGCCGCCGAGCTCCATGGAGGTGCGCAGCACGTTGTCCGCCGCGTCCTTCATGAGGCGCACACCGACCGGCGTGGAACCGGTGAAGGACACCTTGCGCAGGCGCCGGTCCTGCAGGATCGGGCTGGAGATCGACGAGGCGGAGGAGCCCGCCACGACGTTGAGCACGCCCTTGGGCAGGCCGGCCTCCTGCATCACCTGCGCGAACAGCTGGGTGGTCAGCGGGGTCAGCTTGGCGGCCTTGAGGACCATGGTGCAGCCAGCGGCGACGGCGGGGCCCACCTTGCGGGTGGCCATGGCCAGCGGGAAGTTCCACGGGGTGATCAGCAGGCACGGGCCCACCGGGCGGTGGTGCACCTGCATGCGCAGCGTGCCCTCGGGCACGGTCAGGGTGCGGCCGTAGTGGCGGCCGGCCTCCTCCGAGAACCAGCGCAGGAAGCCGTTGCCGTACGTGACCTCGCCGCGGGCCTCGGCGAGCGGCTTGCCCATCTCGAGGGTCATCAGCAGCGCGAAGTCCTCGGCGCGCTCGTTGATCAGATCGTAGGCGCGGCGCAGGATGTCGGCGCGCTCCTTGGCCGGGGTGCGGGCCCAGTCGGCCTGCGCGGCGCAGGCGGCGTCGAAGGCGGCCATGGCGTCGTCGGAGTTCGCGTCCTGCAGGCTCGCGATGACCTTGCCGGTGGCCGGGTCCTTCACGTCGAAGGTCTTGCCGGAGGAGGCATCTCGCCACTCGCCGTCGATCAGCAGGCCGGTGGGGACGGACTCCAGCAGCGCCTTCTCGCGCTCAGCGGTCACGGTCATGATGCACCTCTTTCGGGGTCGGTGGTCGGAGGCGGCACGCCCCGCGTCCCTCAGGGGAACGGGTGGACGGCCACGGGTATTCCGACGCCGTCCGGCGGCGGTTGGCAGGGGCTCCACGGTCGATCCTAGCTGCACCCGACCAGCACGTTGGCGACCGTTGCGCGGTGACGACGGAGAGAACCTCCGTGGGGGTGAAGCGATCGGGGTTTCGTTCTGAGTCGCGGCGAGGAGAAGCGGCGTGCGCCCGCGACGCTCAGTCCCGGGGTACGTGAGCGTGCCGGTCGCACTGCCCATGACCGACAGGGACTCGAAGATGCTCCGAGAGGGGAGTCGATCCGCGCTGTCGCGCCACACCTCGGCGTCGGCGTGCAGACACTGAGGGTCTGGTGCAACCGGTACGGGCCACCAGGGCCCTCCGCGATCGCCATCGAGGTCGCGATCCTGGACTGGGTCACCGGGTGGAACACCCGACGACTCCATCGAGCCCTCGGCTCGTGGCGGCTCCAGCAGGTGGGAGCAACGCCCAGGAATGCAGCGAGGGGTGGCTGCAGAAGGCTGCAGCCACCCCTCGCTGACACGTGGGTTGAGAGAGACTCGAGTCAGTTCGTCGTCTTGGGGCCGATGATCTCGAGGCGATCGGCAGACCAGGTAACGTTCGACGCGGCCCCCGTGTCGAACGCGACGCGCTGCGTGCCGATATACGCGGTGAGGTGGACCTGGTTGACCATGGACGCCACGTCCTTGGCCCAGAAGTAGGGATTGAATGACGGCTGTGCGTAGTAATAGCAGCCGGTAATGGGTGCTGAATACGTCAGGGTGATGGAGGACCCGTCCGAGGCCAGCTTGGTGACTTCCCAGTATGCGGGGTTGGTGCCGGTCACGAAGCGGTCCCCGACCTTCAACGTGTAGAAGGTCCTGCTGTCGCCCACGCTGCCGTTCGTGTAGGTGTTGTAGGGGGTGCCGGCCTTCCGAGCGTTCAGGACCTTGCGGAAGTCGACGATGCCCGCAGGAGCCGTGTAGACGATCGAGATCTTCTTGTTCTGGACGGATTGGCAGGCCGTGGCATCGGGGATACCCACGCCCGGTGTGGCATTCAGATAGAGCGCGGTCGTACCGTTTTGCGCCTGGACGTACTTCGTCATGAGCGGGTTCGCGTACAGAGTTGCGCCGGCAACCACGCCAACGTTCGATACAGCAAAGGCCGGGGCTGCGGCGGTGGCAGCGATCGCAGGGACAGTCCAGGTGACACCCTTGGTTACTTGCCGACGTGATATCACTCGAGTTTCGTTGACCATGCCAATGCCTTTCGTGGCGCTTCTGAGGACCTGGGGCACCTCCACAGGCATGAGGCACTCTGACATAGTAGCGGTCCTGCCACAACCGACGAGTCGTGGAAGCTGTAATTATTCACGCTTGAGAGACCCGTTGTGAATCGACCGTTCACGCGGTAGGCGGCTGCTGGCTGTGCAGCCGGGGACGTGTCAGTCCCGGGCCGCGAGCACCGCCTGGTAGAGCTCCCGGCTCCGCATCCCGTGGGCTCCGGCCACCGCGGCCACGGCCTCCTTGAGCCGGGTGCCGGACTCCACCAGCACCGCCACCTCGGCGACGGCGTCCGCCTCGGACGCCTCGCCCTCGGCGCCGGGCGCGGGCGGCCCGATCACCAGCACGATCTCCCCGCGGATCCCCTCCCCCGCGTGCCGCTCCGCAGCCCAGGCATGCACCTCGGCCGCGGTGCCGCGCACCACCTCCTCGTGCAGCTTGGTGAGCTCGCGGGCCACGCACACCGGCCGCTCCGGTCCGAGGACCTCCACGACGACGGCCAGCGCGTCCGCCAGACGCTGCGGCGACTCGAAGGCGACCACGGTGCGCGCCTCGGCCAGCAGGGAGGTGAGCCATCGCCGTCGTTCCCCGTCCTTGCGGGGGACGAAGCCGTCGAAGGCGAACCGGTCCGTCGGCAGGCCGGAGAGGGCGAGCGCGGTGGTCACGGCGGAGGGGCCGGGCGCGCAGGTCACGGGCAGCCCTGCGGACACCGCGGCCGCCACGAGCCGGTACCCCGGGTCCGAGACCGTGGGCATGCCCGCGTCCGAGACCACCGCCACCGTGGCACCGCCCCGCACCTGGTCCAGCAGCCCCTGGGTGGAGGCCGCCTCGTTGTGCTCGTGATGGGCCACCACCCTGCCCGTCGGGGTGACGCCCAGTCCGGCGCACAGGCGCCGCGCGGTCCGGGTGTCCTCGGCGGCGATCACGTCCGCCTCCGCCAGCAGCTCACGCAGGCGCGCGGACGCGTCCCCGAGGTTGCCGATGGGGGTGGCGGCCAGGACGATGCGGCCCTCGGGCATGGGACGACCTTTCGACGGACGGACGGCTGCCCCGAGCCTACGGCCCCGGTCACCGTGCACGTCTCGCCGTCCACCCGTCCCCCTAGCATGGAGCCCGTGCCCGCCTCGGGGTGAGTGCGGCACCCCTGACGCGGTGGCACTGGATCCTGCCGCTGCTGGTCACGGCGATCGCCGGCGTCCTGCGGTTCACGAACCTGGCCCACCCGGACCAGCTGATCTTCGACGAGACCTACTACCCCAAGGACGCCTACTCCCTCCTGGAGTCCGGCTACGAGCGGCGGTGGGACGAGGACGTCAACGACGCGTTCGCGCGCGGCGAGGCGGAGCCGCTCGAGGGGGCCGCCTACGTGGTGCACCCGCCGCTGGGCAAGTGGCTGATCGGCCTGGGCATGCTCGCGTTCGGCCCGGACAACGGGGTGGGCTGGCGGTTCAGCGCCGCGGTGGCCGGCACGCTGTCCGTCCTGCTGGTCGCCCTCGCCACGCAGCACCTGCTGCGCTCGGTGTCCCTGGGCGCGGTCGCCGGGCTGCTGCTGGCCGTGGAGGGCCACCACCTGGTGATGTCCCGCATCGGGCTGCTGGACATCTTCCTCTCGTTCTTCGTGCTCGCGGCCTTCGCCGCCCTGCTGGCGGACCGCGTCCACGGGCGGCGGCTGCTCGCGGAGCGGCTCGCCCACGACGTCGCCCGGTTAGGACGCGACGCCCTGGCCAGCGGGCCGTGGCTCGGCTGGCGCCCGTGGCGACTGCTCGCAGGCGTGCTGCTGGGCGCCGGCTGCGCCGTGAAGCTCTCCGGGCTGGCGTTCATGGCGGCCTTCGGCCTGCTCACGGTCCTGTGGGACATGTCCGCGCGCCGGACCGCCGGGGTGCGGCACTGGGCGTGGGCCGGCGTCGAGAAGGACGGCCTGTACGCGTTCGTGGCCGTGGTGGGCGGCGGCCTGGTCGCCTACCTGGCCTCGTGGACCGGCTGGTTCGTCACGGAGGGCGGCTACTACCGGGACTGGCACCGGGACAACCCGCCGGAGGGCCTGCTCGCCGGGCTGGTCCCCGGTCCGCTGCGCTCCCTGTGGCACTACCACGTGGAGTCCACGACCTTCCACCAGGGCCTCACCAGCCCCCACGACTACGCCGCCAACCCGTGGACCTGGCCGTTCATGGGCCGGCCCGTGAGCTACTACTACGAGGGTGCAGAGCCCGGCGAGGGGATCTGCCCGGCGGACGCCGCGGGCGCGTGCTCGGCGGCCATCACGGACATCGCCAACCCGTTCGTGTGGTGGACGGGCCTGGCCGCCGTCCTCGTGTGCGTGTGGCTGCTGGTGCGCCACCGGGACTGGCGGGCCGGCGCCCTGCTCAGCGCCTACGTGGCCGGGCAGCTGGTGTGGTTCCTGTGGCCCGAGCGGACCATGTTCTTCTTCTACACGATCGCCTATGAGCCCTTCTTCGTGATGATGATCGCCCTGGCGCTCTCGCTGCTGCTGCGGCCGGGTCGCCGGCCCGGGCCCCGCTGGGGCTCGGCCCTGGTGCTGGCGTACGTGACGATCGCCGTCGCCGTGTCCCTGTTCTTCCTGCCCGTCTGGATCGGCGACGTCATCTCGTACGACCAGTGGCGCTGGCGGATGTGGTTCAGCAGCTGGATCTGACGGCCGCGTCCCGGGCGCGGGTGTGCCGACCGCGCGCCGCACGCCCGGAATGGATACCCTCGGACCGTGCAGAACCAGAGCCCCGTCCATGAGTCCGCCACCGAGCTCGTCGGCATGCCGCCGGCGGACTCCAACATCACGGACCTGATCGTCACCTCCTGTGCCAACCGGCCGGACGCCCCCGTGTACGCCGTGCGCAACGGCGCGGGCGGCTGGGTGGACGTCCACTTCACCGCGTTCCTCACCCAGGTGCGCGCCGTGGCGGCCGGCCTCATCGCCCGCGGCGTCCAGCCCGGGGACCGGGTGGGCCTGTTCTCCCCCACCTCCTACGCGTGGGCCGTCCTCGACCAGGCCGTGTGGTTCGCCGGCGCCGTCTCCGTGCCGATCTACGAGACCTCCTCCGCCCACCAGGTGGAGCACATCGTCACGGACTCGGGGCTGCGGGTGGTCGCCGTCGGCAGCGAGGAGCTCGGCGAGCGCGTCGCCGAGGCCGCCGGGCACGCGGGCGTGGACGTGGCGACGTTCCCGCTGACGGACGCGGGGCTGGCGGAGCTGGCCGAGGCCGGCGCGTTCGTGTCGGACGACGCGGTCGAGCACGCCCGCTCGCTGGCGACCCTCGCCAGCCCCGCCTCGATCGTCTACACCTCCGGCACCACCGGCCGCCCGAAGGGCGCCGTGATCACGCACGGCAACTTCGTGGGCGCGGCCATCAACGTGCTGCACTTCGCGCGCGAGGTGGTCCAGTGGTCCCCGGAGACGACGACGTCGCGCACCCTGCTCTTCCTCCCGCTGGCCCACGTGCTCGCCCACGCCGTCCAGGTCATCTGCCTGTACGCCCGCATCCAGGTGGCCCACTCCGGCTCCCCGGCCACGCTGCTCGACGACCTCGCCTCCTTCCACCCCACGTGGCTGCTGGCCGTGCCGCGCGTGTTCGAGAAGGTCGAGGCCGGCATCGAGGCCAAGGCCCAGAAGGGCGGCACCGGGCGGATCTACGCGGCCGCCAAGCGCACCGCCATCGAGTGGTCCACGGCCGTGGACGAGGCCGAGTTCGGGGACGGCCCCGGGCCTTCGGTCCTGCTGCGCGCCCGGCGTGCGCTGTTCGACCGGCTGGTCTACCGCAAGATCCGGGAGGCCCTCGGCGGCGAGGTGATCTCGTGCGTGTCCGGCGCGTCCGCCCTCTCCCCGGAGCTGGTGCACTTCTTCCGCGGCGCCGGCATTCCGATCGTGGAGGGCTACGGCCTCACGGAGACCACCGCGCCGGCCACCGTGAACATCCCCGGCGCGCACCGCGTGGGCACCGTGGGCCTGCCCGTGGCCGGGGTGACGGTGAAGATCGCCGAGGACGGCGAGATCCTCATCCGCGGCCCCGTGGTGTTCGACGGCTACCACGGCATGCCGAAGGCGTCGGCGGAGGCGATGGAGGACGACTTCTTCCGCACCGGGGACATCGGTGCGCTGGACGAGCACGGCTTCCTGCGGATCACCGGCCGCAAGAAGGACGTGATCATCACCGCCGGCGGCAAGAACGTGTACCCCACGCCCATGGAGGAGGCGCTGCGCCAGCACCGGCTCATCGAGCACGTCGTGGTGGTCGGCGAGAACCGCCCGTTCGTGGGCGCCCTCATCACCCTGGACACCGAGGCCTTCACCCAGTGGGCCCTGGACCGCGAGCTCAGCCTCACTCCGGCCGAGGCCGCGACGGACCCCACCGTGCTGGCCTCGATCCAGGAGGCGGTGGACCAGGTCAACGCGGGCGTCTCCCGTGCCGAGTCCATCCGCCGCTTCCGCATCCTGGACCACCCGTTCACCGAGGACTCCGGGCACGTCACCCAGTCCCAGAAGCTCAAGCGGGCCCAGGTGATCGAGGACCACGCCGAGGACGTCGAGGCCCTCTACCGTCGCTGACCCCGCGCCCCCGGACGACGACGGGCCGGGAGGACGCCTCGTCCTCCCGGCCCGTTCCCGTCCGGCGGCGGTCAGCGCACCACGGCGTCGTCCTCCCGGGCCCACCGCAGGCGGGTGCGCAGCAGCTGCTCGCGGCGGTCCGCGCTCAGCTCACGACGGCGGCGCGTGGGCCACGTGAGCACGAGCGTCACGAGGGACGCCAGCAGGGTCACCAGCCCGACCACCACGGCCGCATCCACCCAGAACTGCTCGGGGTAGAGGCGGATGAGGGCGTCCCGCACGGAGAACATCCACGTGCCGTCCGCGAAGAACAGCGAGTGGAACCCGGCGAAGAACGTCTCCCAGCCCAGCACCGCCAGGACCGCCAGCGCGATCACCGCGAGCGGCAGCCACACGGCGCCGGCGAACAGGGCGCGGCGCACCCCGCCGGGGCTGGTGCGCAGCAGGGACGCGATGAGCAGGGCGCACACCACCACGAGCACCACGAGCGCCGCGGCGGCGATCCACAGCACGGTCTTCACGTCCGTCATGTGGTCGACCTCGACCTCGGTGAACAGCGGCGCGCCCTGGTGCGTGAGGCTGCTGAGGTACCGCGGCCCGGCCAGGTTGGTCACGTAGTCCAGCCCGGCGGAGCCGTAGTGCATGCGGTCGGCGAGGGTGAAGCCGAACCGGTCCGCGGGGAACCCGGGCCGGTGGTACTCCAGCCACAGGAACACCGGGCTCGCCACGAGGCGGACGGCGGCCAGCAGCAGGGCGAGCGGGGCGAGGATCGCCAGCAGCACCTGCGCCAGGCGCGGACCCGCCTTGGGCAGGCGCGCGCGCTCCTCCGGCGTGGGGCCCTGCAGGGCCGCCGCCTGCGCCGCGGGGGCGGCGGTGCCGTCCTCGGGGTAGCGGTCGACCGGGGCGGCTGTGCTCGACCCCGCCGGGCGGGCCCCGACGGCGGCGCTCAGCGGGCCGAGCTCGTCGGCGCCGGGCAGCGGCCGCCGGTCGCCCTCGGGCACGGCCCGGGAGGCGACGATGTCGCGGTCGGCGTCCGCGACCGGGCGGCCGGCGTCGCGTCGGTCCGCGGCCGCCGCGTCCCCGCCGCGCAGCGCGGCGAGGTCCTCGGGGCTGAGCGCCGAGGTGTGCTGGGCGCCGCCGTCGTCGTCCCGGCCCATGGCGGGCAGCGCCTGGGTGCGGTTCGGATCGTCGGCGGCGTCGTCCTCGACGAACGCGCCGTAGTCCAGCCCGGATTCGAAGTCCTCCGCCCCGGCGCGCTCGTCGCGCCCGCGGCCGGCCTGATGGGAAGCCATGCTCGTGCCTCTCTCGAGTGGGTCCGTCCGCCCGCGGGCGCCGGGGATCAGTAGCGGTAGTGGTCGGCCTTGTAGGGGCCGGCCACGTCCACGCCGAGGTACTCGGCCTGGGCCTTGGTCAGCTCGGTCAGCCCGACGCCGAGGGCGTCCAGGTGCAGGCGGGCGACCTTCTCGTCCAGCACCTTGGGCAGCGTGTAGACGCGCTTCTCGTAGTGCTCGCCGGTCAGGGCGCCGGTGCCCGTGGAGCCGCCGAAGAGCTCGATCTGCGCCATCACCTGGTTGGTGAAGGACGCGCTCATCACGAACGAGGGGTGGCCGGTGGCGTTGCCGAGGTTCAGCAGGCGACCCTCGGAGAGCACGATGATGCTGCGCTCGGCCTCCGTGCCGCCGTCCAGGGTCCACTCGTGGACCTGCGGCTTGATCTCCGTCTTCACGACGCCGGGGATGCGGGCCAGGCCGGCCATGTCGATCTCGTTGTCGAAGTGGCCGACGTTGCCCACGATGGCCTTGTCCTTCATGGCGGCCATGTGCTCGGCCATGATGATGTCCTTGCCGCCGGTGGTGGTGACGAAGATGTCGCCCTCGCCCACCACGTCCTCGAGGCGGGCCACCTGGTAGCCGTCCATCGCGGCCTGCAGCGCGCAGATCGGGTCGATCTCCGTGACGATCACGCGGGCACCCTGGCCGCGCAGGGCCTCGGCGGCACCCTTGCCGACGTCGCCGTAGCCGCAGACCACGGCGACCTTGCCGCCGATCAGCACGTCCGTGGCGCGCATGATGCCGTCCGGCAGGGAGTGGCGGATGCCGTACTTGTTGTCGAACTTGGACTTGGTCACGGCGTCGTTCACGTTGATCGCCGGGAAGAGCAGGCGGCCCTCCTGCGCCAGCTGGTAGAGGCGCAGCACGCCCGTGGTGGTCTCCTCGGAGACGCCGCGCAGGCTGCCGGCGGTGCGGGTCCAGTGCTGCGGGTCGCGGGCCAGCGAGCGGCGCAGCGTCTCGAGGATGATCCGGTACTCCTCGGGATCGTCCTCGGTGGCGCTGGGCACGGCGCCCGCGGCCTCGAACTCGACGCCCTTGTGCACCAGCAGGGTGGCGTCGCCGCCGTCGTCCAGGATCATGTTGGGGCCGCGCTCCGGATCCTCGTCCGCGCCCGGCCAGGTGAGGATCTGCGAGGCGGTCCACCAGTAGTCCTCGAGGGACTCGTTCTTCCAGGCGAACACCGGCACGCCCTGCGGGTCCTCGGGGGTGCCCGAGCCCACGACGACGGCGGCGGCGGCCTCGTCCTGCGTGGAGAAGATGTTGCAGGAGGCCCACCGGACCTCGGCGCCGAGGGCGATGAGGGTCTCGATGAGCACGGCGGTCTGCACGGTCATGTGCAGGGAGCCGGCGATGCGGGCGCCCTTGAGCGGCTGGGCCTCCCCGTACTCCTCGCGCAGGGACATCAGCCCCGGCATCTCGTGCTCGGCCAGGCGGATCTGGTGGCGGCCCGCCTCGGCCAGGGACAGGTCCCGGACCGTGAAGTCGAACGAGGCACCGGGCACGGTGGTGCGGTTGGCGAAGGCCGGGTCGACGTCGGGGGTGCGGAACTCTGCGGAGGTCTCAGTCATGCCCTCCAGCCTAGCGAGGCCCCGGACGGCACGAGACGCGCCGCGTCAGTCCCCGTCACGCACCACGCGCAGCCCGGGACGGGCCGGCGGGACGGCCATGGGCCGGGTGGGGACCGTGCACACGCCGCCGTCCGCGTCGACGGCCTCGTAGTGCTCGGGCAGCTCCAGCCGCAGCACCTCCCAGCCGCGCGGGGCCGTGGTGCGCCGAGCGTGCTCGCCGCAGAGGTCGTACGTGTGCGGCTCCGCCCGGCGCGACAGGGGCCCGATGACCACCTGCGAGTCCGCGTAGTTGTACGTCAGCGTGGCCAGGGCAGGGCTCTGGCATCCGGTCTTGCTGCAGCGTCGCATGGGTCCCACGCCCGCCACCCTACTCGGCGGACGGCCCGGGGCGGTGGCCTACCATGGCGCGCATGACCGCGTCCGACTCCCCCGATCCCCTCGCCCCCCTGCCGTTCCGGGCGGGCGACGCCGCGGGGGCCGAGCCGGGCGTCGAGGGCGGCCCGGTCGAGGCCGGCGCCTCCTCCCCCGCGGGGCGCGGCGTCCGGGACCGCCGTGGCCGAGGACTGCGGCATCCGCGCCCGTTCGGTGCGCGCTCGGAGCGGGGCCGGAGCGAGGCGCTGCTGACCGCCGTCGAGAAGGCGGTGGACCGGCTGGGCTCCCTGGACGCGCCCGGGCTGCGGCACGTGACCGCGCGGGTGGAGCGCATCCCGGACCGGCTCGACGAGCGGCTGCGCGAGCTGCACGCCAGCCGGGAACGGGATGAGGAGGCGCTGTTCGCGCGGGCCGAGCGGCAGGGCCGGGACGGGGTGCTGATCACCCTGTTCGAGCGGCCGCTGCGGGACGCGGCCGACCCGGCCGACCTCGAGGGGGCCGTCTACGGGGTGGCGCTGAGCCGTTGCGCCGACGCGCTGGGCGTGGACCCGCAGGTGCTCGACCCCAGCTGGGGCCGCGGCTGAGCCCGGACCGGGCGGTCCGCGCCGGGCACCGCGCCCGACGGACGGGCGCCGTGCGTCAGGCGCGGGCGCGGCGCAGGCGGCGACGCTCGCGCTCGGAGAGCCCGCCCCAGATGCCGAAGCGCTCGTCGTTCGCCATGGCGTACTCCAGGCACGCGTCCTTGACGGTGCAGGCCTCGCACACGCGCTTGGCGTCCCGCGTGGAGCCGCCCTTCTCCGGGAAGAACGCCTCGGGGTCCGTCTGCGCGCACAGGGCGTCCGCCTGCCAGGCCAGCTCGCCCTCGACGGGCTCGGTGGTCACGCCCGGGATGGCGGCCCAGTCGGCGGAGACGGGCGCGGCCTCGACCGGACGCGCGTCACCGGGGAAGAGGGCGGTGACGGTGGCGGCCGGGGTGCCGGTCTCGCCGTCGAGGTCGTGGGCGGTGAGGAAGGCGGTCGCCTGATCCTCGAGGCTCGCGCCGGCGACGCCGGCCTGCGGGTCGGCGGGGTCGAGGAACCAGTCGCTGGGGACGCTCCGCGGACGAGGCGCCGGCGCGGGATCGGCGCGGTGCGCGTCCTCGACTCGCTGGGTCTGCTCCATGTGTGACGCCTCTTCCCGGGATCGACGTGGCGGCTGTGGGCCGGGTGACCATGCGGTCCGCGCGGGTGCCGGGCACGCCGGCGGGCCCCTCCTGGCGGGACCGTTGGCCCGGGTTCATTACATCGGTGTGATTCATGCCGAGTCAAACCGAGCGGGTGCCACACTGGGCCCATGGTCTCCCTCTCCGCACCCCGGTCCACCGGCCCCCTCGTGCTCCGCCTCGCCTCCTCCCCGCGGCCCGCGCTCGTCCAGGAGCCGGGGGCCCCGGACGAGCCCGGCGCGGTGGACCAGCGCATCGAGCTCTCGGGCCGTGTGACCGTGAACTGGGCCGCCAAGTTCGCGGGCCTGCTCGGCGCCGAGGGCATCGGCGCGGGCGACGCCGTCGCCCTGGACCTGCCCGTCCACTGGCTCTCCCACGCCCTCGCCCTCGGCGTGCTCTGCGCCGAGGCCGAGCCCGCCCTCGAGGGCGACTCCCCCGCCGCCGTCCTCACGGACCGGCCCGAGGCGTGGCCGGACCCGTCCGTGGCCGTGTTCGCCGTCGCCCTGCCGCGCGGCCTCGAGCCCGAGTTCGACGGCCCAGCCGTCGACCCGGCCGTCGTGGACGTGGCCGCCGAGATCCGCGCCCAGCCGGACGCCCTGCCCGGCCCCGTGGACCACGTGCGGCCCGCGTCGATCCCGGCCGGGGCCGACGTCGCCCCGGACGACGACGGCCCGCGCCCCCGCCTGACGTGGGCGGGAGTGCGGGCCGCGCTGGAGGCGTGGGACGCGGGCCGGGCGGTGACCGTGCGCCCCTGACGGGGCGGCGGGGTCAGGCCGGGGCGCTCAGACCCCGGCGTCGGGGGTGCGGTGCCGGCCGTGCGCAGGCAGCTGGTCGTCGCGCAGCAGGGGCATCTGGCCGGTGATGATCGCGAGGTCGTTGGCGAAGCCGGGCTCCACGTCCAGCTCCTCCTTGAACACCCAGAACCGGTAGGCGAAGTAGCGGAACACGGTGCCGAAGAACAGGCCGATCACGTTGCCGGCGATGAACAGGCCGGTCGGGTCGGTCACGCCCATCAGATACTGCGCGATCGCCACGCAGCCGGCCTGGATGCCCAGCCCGATCGCGTTCATGATCAGGAACATCACGAGCTCGCGCGTCTTGTTCGAGGAGCGCTTGTCCCGGAACGTCCAGTAGCGGTTGGCGACCCAGCTGAACAGGGTGGCGACGACGCCGCCCACGATCTTGGCCTTGACGTTGGACCCCTCGAGCGGGCCGGTCATCATCCACCAGAAGACGAGCGAGTCCACCACGAACGCGGCCGCACCGACGGTGCCGAACTTGGCCACCTCCCGCCACAGCAGGGAGACCATCCCGGTCAGGCGGCCCCAGAGATCGGACAGCATGGGCGTGGACTCCTCGGTTCGGGACGGGGGTGTGCACGCGGGGCGGACCCGCGCAGGGCTGGGGAACACTGTAGCCGCGCCCCCGGGGCGCGACCTCCCCGGGCCCGGCATCGGCCGCCCCTCCGTGACGGAGTCCTCAGCCGGTCCGACTACCCTGTGCGGGTGACTTCCCCTCGACTCGGTGTGATCGGTGGCGGGCAGCTGGCCCGCATGATGGCGGGCGCCGCCGCGGAGCTCGGCGTGCCCTTCCGCGTGCTCGCGGAGGCCCCGGACGCGTCAGCGGCCCAGGTCGCCCCCCACGTGGTCGGCGACCACGCGGACCTGGCGGACCTGCGCGCGTTCGCGGCCACGGTGGACGTGGTCACCTTCGACCACGAGCACGTGCCCACCGAGCACCTGCGGGCCCTGCAGGAGGCCGGCGTCGCCGTGCGCCCCGGCCCCGAGGCGCTGCAGCACGCGCAGGACAAGCTGGTCATGCGCGCCGCCGTCGAGCGGCTGGGCCTGCCGAACCCGGCGTGGGCGCCGGTCGACGACCTCGAGGCCGTCCTCGCCTTCGGCGACGAGCACGGCTGGCCCATGATCCTCAAGACCGCCCGCGGCGGCTACGACGGCAAGGGCGTGCTCAAGCTCGACGACGCCGACGACGCCCGCGCCTCCGCCGCGGACGGCACCCTGGCCGCGTGGCTCGGCGCCGGCATCGCCCCGCTGCTGGCCGAGGCCCTCGTCCCCTTCTCCCGTGAGCTCTCCGCGCAGGTGGCGCGCACCCCCTCCGGTGAGGTGGCCGTCTACCCCGTCGTCGACTCGGTCCAGGTGGCCGGCGTGTGCGACCTCGTGGTCGCCCCGGCCCAGGACCTCGACCCGGCCGTCGCCGCGGCCGCGACCGCCGCGGCCGTCCGCCTCGCCGAGGAGCTGGACGTCACCGGCATGCTCGCGGTCGAGCTGTTCGAGACGCCGGGGGTCGGCCCGGGCTTCCAGGTGAACGAGCTGGCCATGCGCCCCCACAACTCCGGCCACTGGTCCATGGACGGCGCCGTCACCGGCCAGTTCGAGCAGCACGTCCGCGCCGTGCTCGACCTGCCGCTGGGTCAGACGGCCCCCCGCGGGGCCGGCGTCGTGATGAAGAACGTCCTCGGCGGCGCCCGCGAGGACCTGCACGCCGGCAGCGTCGCGGCCCTCGCCGCCCACCCGCAGGCCAAGGTCCACCTCTACGGCAAGGACGTGCGTCCGGGCCGCAAGGTCGGTCACGTCAACGTCGTCGCGGACCACGGCCTCAGCCTCGAGGAGGCCGTGCGGACCGCCGAGTCCGCCGCCGCACTCCTGCGCGACGACGCCCCCATCACCGGCACCGAGACGGAGGCCCGCCCATGACCGCCACGCCCCAGACCGCCTCCAGCCCGGCGACACGGCAC
>NZ_JABFAY010000017.1:94161-98310 GCF_017168495.1 Micrococcus sp. KRD096
ACGCCGACGAGCTCAACGCCCAGGCCCGGGCCAAGGGGGCCCGCCTGCGCGAGCGGATGGCCGCCGACCGCTGATGTCGCCCGCCACCGGATCCGTGCCCGCCGGTCACGCGCAGCCCGACCCGCTCCGAGATCCACGCGTCGCCTCCCCCACCGAGCGCACCCGCCGGGCGCTGATCCTCACCGCCCTGACCCTGCTGGTCCCCGGCGGCGCCCAGCTCGTCGCCGGCAGCCGCCGGCTCGGCCGCGTGGCGCTGCGGGTCACCGTCACCGTGTGGGCCGTGCTGATCCTCGGGCTGCTGTGGTGGCTGGTCTCCCGCGCGAGCCTGATCTCGCTCATGGCCCGGGACGGCGTGCTGCTCGGGCTGGCGGTGGTCCTGGCGGCGCTGGCGGTGGGCTGGGCGGTGCTGTGGGTGGACACGTTCCGGCTGATCCGGCCGCACCTGCTCGCCCCCGGCGCGCGGAAGATCACGGCGGCGGTCACCGCGCTCGCGCTCGTGCTCACCAGCGGCGCCCTGCTCTACGGCGGCTGGGCGGCGAACACGAGCCGCGGGGCGCTCGGCGAGGTCTTCCAGGAGGGGCCGGCCGTCCCGGAGGCCGAGGGCCGCTACAACATCCTGGTCCTGGGCGCGGACGCCGGCGAAGGCCGCCAGGGGCTGCGCCCGGACTCCATGCACGTGGTCTCCGTGGACGCCCGCACCGGCGCCATCGTGATGTTCTCCCTGCCCCGCAACCTCCAGAACGCGCCGTTCGTCGAGGGCTCCCCACTGTGGGACGTGTACCCGAACGGCTTCGACTGCGGCGACGAGTGCATCCTCAACGCCCTCTACACGGACGTGGAGGAGCATCACGCAGACCTCTACCCGGACGCCGAACACCCCGGCGCCGAGGCCATGAAGGACGCCGCCGGCGGCATCCTCGGCCTGGACGTCTCCGGCTACGCCCTCATGGACATGGGCGGCTTCGCCCAGCTGATCGACGCCATGGGCGGGGTGGACGTCGTCAGCGGCGGCTACGTGGTGCACCGCGGCGTCCGGCCCGACGGCGCCTGGGGCAACATCTGGTGGGAGCCGGGCACCCACCACTTCAACGGCGACGACGCGCTCGCCTTCGCCCGCTCCCGGCACTGGTCCACCGACTACGCCCGCATCCGCCGGCAGCAGTGCATGCAGGCGGCGATGCTGGAGCAGTTCAGCCCCGCCACCGTGCTCACCCGCTTCGAGGGGATCCTCGCGGCGGGCGAGCAGATCGTGACCACCGACCTGCCGCAGTCCCAGCTCGGCACGTTCGCGGACCTCGCCGAGCGCTCGCGCGGCCAGAAGATGCGGCGGCTGACCATCGGCCCGCCCGACTTCGGCGACACGGGCACCCACTTCACCACCTACCCCGACTACGACCTCGTCCACCGCCGCGTGGACGAGATGCTGGCCGCCGAGTCCGCGACCGCCGGATCGGAGCCGACCGGGGTCTCGGCGACGCCGTTGCTCACCGTGCTGGCCGTCGTCGCGCAGGAGACGGAGGCCCCCGACGTCGACGAGGACGACCCGGCCACGTGGCCGGCCCCGCCGACCCGCTCCGACGGCGAGCCCTTCACCGCCGAGGACCTGATGACGGCCGAGGACCTGGGCCAGGAGGACGTGCTGAACCACGCGTCCTCGACGAACGGGCTGTGCGTCCCCGCCCCGTGAGGCGCGACGCGCGGGCCGACGGGCTGACCTAGGCTGGGCGCATGCACGTCCTGAAGCCCGTGATCCGTGACTACGCCTGGGGCTCCCCCACGCTCCTCGCCGACCTGCAGGGACGCGAGCCCACCGGCCGCCCCGAGGCCGAGCTGTGGCTGGGCGACCATCCGGGCGCCCCGTGCGTCGCCGTCGTGGCGGACGGCGCCCACGTCGGCCTGGACGAGGTGGTGGCCGGGGACCCCGAGCACTGCCTCGGGCCCGCCGCACCGGAGGGCCGTCTGCCCTTCCTGATGAAGCTGCTCGCCGCGGGCGCCCCGCTGTCCATCCAGGCGCACCCCACCCTGGAGCAGGCCCGCGCGGGCCACGCCGCGGAGGAGGCGGCCGGCGTGCCGGCCGACGCCCCGGAGCGCAACTACAAGGATGCGAACCACAAGCCGGAGATGCTGCTCGCGCTGACCCCCTTCGCGGCGATGTGCGGCTTCCGCTCCCCCGAGGTCTCCTCGGACAGCTTCGAGGCCCTGGCCCGCGCCCTCACGGAGCGGGCGGACGGGGACACGTCCGCCGTCGCCGTCGCCGCCGCCCGGATCAGCCAGGCCCTCGCCGCCGGGGACCTCGAGGACGCGTTCACCTCGATCCTCGACCCGGACTCCGTGTGGGGCTCCCCCGGCGCCGTCGCGCAGGTCGTGGACGTGCTGCGGGCCGCGCCGGACCTGGCCGAGCGCGACCCCTCGCTGGCCACGGCCCTCGAGGTCGCCCAGCACCACCCGGACGACCCCGGCGTGGTGGTGGCCATCCTGCTCAACCGCGTGGACCTGGCCCCGGGTCAGGCCATCCATCTGCCCGCCGGCAACGTGCACGCGTACCTGCACGGGCTGGGCGTGGAGGTCATGGCCGCCTCGGACAACGTGCTGCGCGGCGGGCTCACCCCGAAGCACGTGGACGTGCCCGAGCTGCGCCGCGTGGTCACCTTCGAGGCGCTGCCGGTGCCCTCCACCGAGCCCGAGCGCGTGGCCGACTCCGTGGTGGCCTTCCGCCCGCCGTTCGAGGAGTTCGAGCTGCTTCAGGCCACGCTCGAGGACGACGCCGTCCACGGGCTCGACGTGCACGGGCCCGGGATCGCGGTGGTCACCCGCGGCACGGCGAGCCTGGCCCTGGCAGGCCAGGAGATCGAGCTGGGCCCGGGCGAGGCCGTGTTCCTGCCCGCAGCGGAGACGGCGTCCGGCCCGCTGGCCGTCCGCGCCGCGGCCGGCGCCCCGGCGACGGTGCACGTGGCCGGCCTGCCGCGGGGCTGAGCCCGGCAGACCGGCCCGCGGGCTCAGCGGGCGTCGCGGTCCCCCAGCCACTTGGACCACTTCTTCACGTCGTGCTCGGCGTCCACGGTGCGGACCGTGCCGGACGACGAGCGCATCACGATGGACTGCGTGTGCACGCGGCCGTCGGCGAAGCGCACACCGCGCAGCAGGTCGCCGTCGGTGATGCCGGTGGCCGCGAAGTAGCAGTGGTCGGAGGTGACCAGCTCGTTCGTGGTCAGCACCGCGTCGAGGTCGAGGCCGGCGTCGAGGGCCTTCTGCTTCTCGGCGTCGTCGGTGGGGGCCAGGCGACCCTGGATGATGCCGCCGGTGGCCTTGATCGCGCACGCGGTGACGATGCCCTCGGGGGTGCCGCCGATGCCCATCATCATGTCCACGCCGGTGTCCGGGCGGGCGGCGGCGATGGCGCCGGCGACGTCGCCGTCCAGGATGAACTTCACGCGGGCGCCGGCCTGGCGGATCTCCTTGACCAGGCCCTCGTGGCGGGGGCGGTCCAGCACGCACACGGTCACCTGCGAGACGGGCTTGTCCAGGGCCTTGGCCACGAGGTTCACGTTCTGCTTCACCGGCAGGCGCATGTCCACGAAGTCGGCGGCCTCGGGGCCCACCACGAGCTTGTCCATGTAGAACACGGCCGACGGGTCGAACATGGTGCCGCGCTCGGCCACCGCAAAGACGGAGAGCGCATTGTTGTAGCCCATGGCGGTCAGGCGGGTGCCGTCGATCGGGTCCACGGCCACGTCCACGGCGGCGCCGGAGCCGTCGCCGACCTGCTCGCCGTTGAACAGCATGGGGGCCTCGTCCTTCTCGCCCTCGCCGATCACCACGGTGCCGTCCATGGCCACGGTGTCCATGAACGCGCGCATCGCGTCCACCGCGGCGCCGTCCGCCTTGTTCTTGTCCCCGTAGCCCACCCAGGGGCTCGCGGCGATGGCCGCCGCCTCGGTCACCCGCACCAGCTCCATGGCCAGGTTGCGGTCCGGGACGTGATTCTCGTAGCCGGTCTTCTCCGAGGACGCGCTGGTCATCGCTGCTCCGATCCTTGCTCGCGGCGCTCCGTCCGCACGGGACGGGGCGTGAGGGCGGCTCTGCCCCGGTCCTCATCCTACGGGGGCGGTCTCCCGCGGGTGGCACAATGCCTGTCTCTTATACCCATCT
>NZ_JABFAY010000017.1:98410-98920 GCF_017168495.1 Micrococcus sp. KRD096
GGCCATGGTGCTCTCCCTGGTGGCTCTGCTGGCGATCGTGGCCGTGGTCCTCCTGCTCAACCCGGAGCCGCCGCAGCGGCCCCGCGAGGACCGCGTCGACGTCGCCGCCGAGGCCGCCACGATCCCCCACGACGACGGCGACCTGCCGGCCCTGGCGCCCGAGGTGCCGGAGTCCTGGTACGCCAACTACGCCCGCCTGCAGAAGCTGGACGGCGTCTCCACGTGGGACGTCGGCTGGGTGGTCACGGACACGGTGTTCGCGGGCCTGCAGCAGGCCGAGGACGTCGACCCCACCTGGGTGAGCCTGCGGGTGGACCAGGTCCCGACGTCGGAGACGATCGGGATCGACGGGATCGCGTGGGACCTCCACGCCGATCCGAAGAAGCCGGAGCGACGGCTCGTGGCGGAGGTGGACGGCAGCACCGTGGTGCTGACCACCACCGGCGACCAGGCCGTCCTCGAAGACCTGGCGCACGGCGTCGCGAAGGAGACCCGATGACCCCCCACACC
>NZ_JABFAY010000017.1:99020-103802 GCF_017168495.1 Micrococcus sp. KRD096
CCCCGAGACGACGCCGGCCCCCGACGTCGTCGTCCCCACCTCCGACCTGACCCCCGCCGAGGCGTGGGAGGTCCTCGCCGAGGGCAACCGCCGCTTCGTGGCGGGCGAGCCGAGCCACCCGAACCAGAACGCCGAGCGGCGCAGCGACCTGACCGCCGGTCAGGCCCCGGTCGCCGTGATCTTCGGCTGCGCCGACTCGCGCCTGGCGGCCGAGATCATCTTCGACCTCGGCCTCGGCGACGTGTTCGTGGTGCGCACGGCCGGCCACGTGATCGACGACGCCGTGCTGGGCTCCATCGAGTACGGCGTGGACGTGCTGGAGATCCCGCTCGTCATCGTCCTGGGCCACAACTCGTGCGGCGCCGTCACGGCGACGGTCGAGTCCTACATCTCCGGCACCATGCCGCGCGGCTTCGTGCGCCCCCTCGTGGAGCGCATCATCCCGTCCGTGCTGGCCGGGCGTCGCCGCGGGCTGGAGGAGGTCGACGAGTTCGTGGCCGAGCACGTGGACCAGACCTGCGACCACCTCCTGGAGACCTCGCAGTCCGTCCGCGCGGCCGTCGAGTCCGGGCGCACCGCCGTCGTCGGGCTCACCTACTCGCTGTCCGAGGGCACCGCGCGACCGGGCCGCGTGCACGGCGACCTGGCGGTCTGACGACGTCGGGCGTCCGGTGCGGCACCGGGCGCCCACGCCGTCCTAGGATGTGACCATGACCGCAGAGAACACCGATCAGCAGTTCCGCATCGAGCACGACACCATGGGCGAGGTGAAGGTGCCGGTGAACGCGCTCTACCGTGCACAGACCCAGCGCGCCGTGGAGAACTTCCCGATCTCCGGCAAGGGCCTCGAGCCCGCCCACATCCACGCCCTCGCGCAGGTCAAGAAGGCCGCGGCCAAGGCGAACGCCGAGCTGGGCATCATCTCGCAGGAGCGCGCGGACGCCATCGTCGCCGCCGCGGACCAGGTCATCGCCGGCGACCACGACGACCAGTACCCGATCGACGTGTTCCAGACCGGCTCCGGCACCTCCTCCAACATGAACACCAACGAGGTGCTCGCCACCCTCGCCACCCGCGCACTGAAGGAGGCCGGCTCCGAGGACGAGGTGCACCCCAACGACCACGTCAACGCCTCCCAGTCCTCGAACGACGTGTTCCCGACCTCCGTGCACGTGGCCGTCACCGCCGCCCTCGTGAACGACCTCGTCCCGGCGCTGGACCACCTGGCCGTCTCCCTCGAGAAGAAGGCGGAGGCCTTCGCCGGCGTCGTGAAGTCCGGCCGCACCCACCTCATGGACGCCACTCCGGTGACCCTGGGCCAGGAGTTCGGCGGCTACGCCGCGCAGGTCCGCTACGGCATCGAGCGCATCCAGTCCGCGCTGCCGCGCGTGGCCGAGGTCCCGCTCGGCGGCACCGCCGTGGGCACCGGCATCAACACCCCGAAGGGCTTCTCCGCCCGCGTGATCGAGCTGCTCGCCGAGGAGACCGGTCTGCCGCTGACCGAGGCCCGCAACCACTTCGAGGCCCAGGCCAACCGTGACGGCCTCGTGGAGGCCTCCGGCCAGCTGCGGAACATCGCGTTCTCGCTCATGAAGATCAACAACGACCTGCGCTGGATGGGCTCCGGCCCGAACACCGGCCTCGGCGAGATCGCCATCCCGGACCTGCAGCCGGGCTCCTCGATCATGCCGGGCAAGGTCAACCCCGTGATCTGCGAGGCCGCGATCATGGTGTGCGCCCAGGTGATCGGCAACGACACCACCGTCGCCCTGTCCTCCACCAACGGCGCGTTCGAGCTCAACGTGGGCATCCCCGTGATGGCCGCCAACCTGCTCGAGTCCATCCGCCTGCTGGCCAACACGACGCGCGTCATGGCGGACAAGATGATCGACGGCATCGAGGCCAACGAGGAGCGCTGCGCCTTCCTCGCCGGCGCCTCGCCGTCCATCGTGACCCCGCTGAACAAGGTGATCGGCTACGAGGCCGCCGCCAAGATCGCCAAGCACGCCGTCGCGAACAAGATGACCGTGCGCGAGGCCGTCGTGGACCTCGGCTACGTCGAGCGCGGCGAGATCACCGAGGAGCAGCTGGACAAGGCCCTGGACACCATGTCCATGACCCACCCGGAGTGATCCGGCGGATTCGGTGAGCGGCGCGACGCCGCCTCCCGGGCCACGACGCCGAGCGGCCGTCCTCCCGTGCGGAGGGCGGCCGCTCGTCGTTCACGCCAGCACCAGCACTCCGGCGGCCGCCGCCACCATCGCCGGCCCGAACGGCAGCGCCGTTCGCCCCGTCGCCCGGCCCGCGAGGACCAGCAGCCCCGCCACGACGCCGCCGAGCAGGATCGCGCCCACCCCGGCGGCGAGCACCGCCGTCGGACCGAGCACCCCCGTGTACACGCCCAGGCCGCCGGCGAGCTTCACGTCCCCCATCCCGAGGCCGCCGCGGCTGAGCACGTGCAGCGCGAGCATCGCCACGGTGTAGCCGAGACCGCCCAGCAGGCTGCAGAGGGCCAGGTCACCCCGGCCCGCCAGCAGCGCTCCCCCGGTCATCATCGCCAACCCGCCCAGCGCCAGCCGCAGCGTCCATCGGTTCGACAGCCGATGCTCCCGCAGGTCCGTGCGCACGAGCACGCCCGAGCACACCGCGAACCACGCCAGCCCCAGGGTCCACAGCACCGCCGTCGCCGGCGCGCCGTGCGTCCACGCCCATCCCACTCCGCTCATGCGCCCAGCCTAGGCCGGGCGGCGCACCCGCCGGGCCGCCGTCCACAGGCGATCAGGCCACCTCGCGTTCACGGTCCGGCCACCCGGTGTTCTGCCGACAGCGCAACCGGGGCCGCCCATTGCGACGAGCCCTCGCGTGGGTCTACTGTGAAGTCACGAGCTTCCAGCCGTCTCATGGACGTACGGGGCTCACACAGACCCCATGGCCTCAATCCCGTTTCAAAGGGGCCATGGTGGCGGGCTTCCTCGGTCCCCCATCCCCCCTCCGCGGGGCCGAGCACCCCCGCCGGGGGCCGCTGCTTCGGCAGCGGCCCCTTTTTCATGACCGACCCCGCCGCCCGGCTCAGGCCCGGCCCTCCTCCAGCAGGTCCGTGACCAGCGCGGCGATCGGGGAGCGCTCGGAACGGGTCAGCGTCACGTGTCCGAACAGCGGGTGGCCCTTGAGGCGCTCCACCACGGCCGCGATGCCGTCGTGCCGGCCCACGCGCAGGTTGTCCCGCTGGGCGACGTCGTGGGTCAGCACGACCTTCGAGTTGCGGCCCATCCGGCTCAGCACCGTGAGCAGCACGTTCCGCTCGAGCGACTGCGCCTCGTCCACGATCACCCACGCATCGTGCAGCGAGCGGCCGCGGATGTGCGTCAGCGGCAGGATCTCCAGCATCCCGCGGTCCACCACCTCGTCCACCACGGACGGGGAGACCAGCGCACCCAGGGTGTCGAACACGGCCTGCGCCCACGGGCCCATCTTGTCGCCCTCGGAGCCGGGCAGGTAGCCGAGGTCCTGGCCGCCGACGGCGTACAGCGGGCGGAACACGACCACCCTGCGGTGCTCGCGGCGCTCCATCACGGCGTCGAGGCCCGCGCACAGCGCCAGCGCGGACTTGCCGGTGCCCGCGCGGCCGCCGAGGGAGACGATGCCCACGCTCGGATCCGTCAGCAGCTCGATGGCCAGCCGCTGCTCGGCGGAGCGGCCATGCAGGCCGAACACGTCGCGGTCCCCGCGCACCAGGCAGGCTCGGCCGCCCTCGCCGACCCGGGCCAGGGCGGAGCCCCGGGGCGCAGTGAGCACCAGCCCCGTGTTGACCGGAAGGCGGTCCGCCTCGGCCGGGGCCTCCTCCGGCCCGGTCTCGACGCCCGTGCCGGTCAGGGTCCCCAGCGGGACGCCGGCCAGGTCGACCTCGCCGTCGTCGTAGAGGGCGTCCAGCCGCTCCTGCGCCACGCTGAGGGAGACGGTGCCGCGCCAGCCCGAGTCACGCACGAGCTCGTGGCGGTACTCGTCCGCGGCGAGGCCCATGGCCGCCGCCTTCACGCGCATCGGCAGGTCCTTGGACACGACCGTGACCGTGGCGCCCTCGTCCGCGAGCGCCTTCGCGACGGCGAGGATGCGGGAGTCGTTGTCCGTGCCGCGGATGCCCAGGGGCAGCACGTCCACGGACACGTGGTTCAGTTCGATCCGCAGCGTGCCGCCCTCGGGGGTGATCGGCACGGGCTGGTCCAGCGCGCCGTGGCGGCCGCGCAGGTCGTCGAGCAGGCGCAGGGCCGTGCGCGCGTCGTAGCCGAGGTCGGGGTCGGCGCGCTTGGCCTCGAGCTCCGAGACCACCACGAGCGGCAGGACCACCTCGTGCTCGGCGAAGTGCAGCAGGGCGCGCGGGTCCGAGAGCAGCACGGACGTGTCCACCACGTAGGTCCGCAGGCCGGTCGCGTCCGCCGGCCCCGCCTCGGCACGCGCCTGGCCCGGCCGGCTCGACGGCTCCTGCCGGGTCTGCGCGTGCTCCACGAGCTCTGCCACCATGTCTGCCTCCTGTGCCGGTGAACCATGCGGGCGGGGGTCCGCCCACGGGCCACGCTAGGAAGCGGCGTCGTCCGCCGGGGCCCGGCACGGTGAACCCGGGATGAAGTCGCGGTGACGGTCCGTCCGGGCTCCGCCACGGCCCCGGCGTCCCGCGCTCCCTACACTGGAGACGCGCCGCCGACGTCCCGACGGCCGCCCGCTCCCCGTCCCCAGGAGGGCCCTTGAGCATGCACCGCCCGTCCCCCGGCGCGCTCGGCCAGGGTC
>NZ_JABFAY010000017.1:103902-120386 GCF_017168495.1 Micrococcus sp. KRD096
TCCCCCGGCCTGCCCGATCTGCCGGGCGGCCCGGCCCCCGCCCCGACCCTGGCCGAGCGCGCCGGGGGCCGCCTGCTGGGCGCCGTCGCGCCCACCGCCGTGCTGATCGCGGCCATGTGGGTCGCGCAGGTCGTGCTGATCTTCCTCGGCCGGGTGATCATCCCCGGCGTGGGCCTGATCCCCCGACGCCTCGACGGCCTCGACGGAGTCCTGTTCTCCCCCGTGCTGCACGCCGGCTGGGCCCACCTGATCGGCAACACGACGGCGCTGGTCGTCCTCGGTCCGCTGGCCGCCCTGGTCTCGCGCCGGCCGGTGGCCCTGCTCGTCTGCGCCTGGCTGGGCTCGGGCCTGCTGACCTGGGTGATCGGCACCCCGGGCGTGCACATCGGCGCCTCCGGGATCGTGTACGCGCTGATCGCGTTCCTGATCGTCTACGGGGTCGCGGTGCGGCGGATCGGGGCGGTCGTCGTCTCCGTGCTCGTTGCCCTCACGCACCTGGGCTCGAGCCTGATCGGCCTGCTGCCGGCACCCGGCATCTCGTGGACCGGCCACCTGGCCGGGGCCGTCGTCGGGGTGCTGCTGGGCCTGTGGTGGGGCCGCGCCGACCGTCAGGTGCCGAACCGGCGCTGACGGCTGCCGTAGTCGCGCAGGGCACGCAGGAAGTCGACCTTGCGGAACGCGGGCCACATGGCCTCGCAGAAGTAGAACTCCGAGTAGGCGGACTGCCAGAGCAGGAACCCGGAGAGCCGCTGCTCCCCGGACGTGCGGATGACCAGGTCCGGGTCCGGCTGGCCGCGCGTGTAGAGCCGGTCCGCGATCTGCTCGACGGTGACGGACTCGGCCACCTCCGCCGCGCTGTGGCCCAGGGCGTGCTCGTCCCGCAGCAGCTCGCGCACGGCGTCGAGGATCTCCTGGCGGCCCCCGTAGCCCACGGCCACGTTCACGTGCACGCCGTCGTGGTCCTTGGTCTGTTCGGCCACCTCGGCGAGCCGTCGCGCCATGGGCTCGGGGAGCAGGTCCACCGCGCCGACCGGCTGCACGCAGACGGGGGCGCGGCCCTCGGCCGGCTGGGCGAGGCGCTCCGTCGTCGTCTGGATGATCTCCAGGAGCGGGGCGAGCTCCTCCGCCGGGCGCAGCAGGTTCTCGGTGGAGAGCATGTAGAGCGTGACCACGGGGATGCCGGCCTCGTCGCACCAGCCGATGAAGTCGAGGATGCGCTCGGCGCCCGCCTGGTGGCCCTGCTGCGTGGACGCCCCGAACGCGCGGGCCCAGCGACGGTTGCCGTCCACCAGCACGCCGATGTGCCGGGGCAGGCGCTCCGGGTCCAGGCCGCGCGCCAGCCGCCGTTCGTACAGGCGGTAGAAGGCCTCGGGTCGACCCACGGCGCGCTCCCCTCTCGGACGGTCCTGCGAGCCTCCAGGATACGCGCGCGGCACACAGCGACCATCCCGTGCCCCGGCCCCGGGCCGACCGACGACAATGGAGGCATGGACCCTGTGACCCCCCTCCGCGAGACCGACGCCGCCCGTCGCCTGCGCTGGCGCATCGAGCGCATCCGCGACCCCGACCATCCGCTGTACAAGCCCCGACTGCGCGGTTGGATCCACGCGGTCATGGCGCCGCTGACGCTGGCGGCCGGCATCGTGCTCATCGTGCTCGCGCCGACCGCGACGCTGCGGTGGGCCAGCGCGGTCTACACCGTGACGGGCCTGCTGCTGTTCGCGGTCTCGGCGACGTACCACCTGGTGCAGTGGAACGAGGTGGTCTCCCGTGTCCTCAAGCGGCTGGACCACACGAACATCATGCTGGTCATCGCCGGCACCTACACGCCGCTCTCCCTGGCCCTGCTGGCTCCGGACCGGGCGCGGGTGCTGCTCACCCTGGTGTGGGTGGGGGCCGTGGCCGGCGTCGCGTTCCGGGTGCTGTGGACGGACGCGCCGCGCTGGCTCTACACGCCGGTGTACGTGGCCCTCGGGCTGGCGGCGCTGCTCTACCTGGGCGACTTCTTCGCCGCGGATGCGGCGGCGGGGTGGCTGATCGTGGCCGGCGGCGTCGCGTACATCACGGGCGCGGTCTGCTACGCGCTGCAGGCCCCCACGATCCACCGCGAGTGGTTCGGCTTCCACGAGCTGTTCCACGCCTTCACGGTGGCCGGCTTCGTGTGCCACGCCGTCGCCATCTACCGGGCGGTGCTCGTCGTCGCCTGAGTGTGTCGGGGACGGGGGTCTGCGGCCCGCCGGGCAGCGCCGAGGCCCGCAGACGCGCCGCTACGGCATGGAGGTGGCGGCGCGTCTGCGGGCCTCAAGGGATCGGGCGTCGACTCACGGGCGGCTCCTGAGCGTGCGCGGGCCCGACGGCGGTCAGTCGCGTCCGGTGTCCGGGGCCTGGGGCTCCGGGGCCGGCTCCTGGAGGTAGCCGGGGTACTTCTCCTGCAGGCGGCGCAGCCGGTCCTCGGAGTCCGCGTCCAGGTGCTCGCCGCCCGCGCGCGCCTCGTCCGGCAGGTGCTGCTGATGGCGCTCCACGAGCATGGCCTCGGCCTCCGGGGAGCGCTGCTGGACGCGGCGCACCGAGCGGACCATGACGCGGAAGACGATGATCGCCATGACCACCATGAGCGCGGTGAACAGGAACCCCTCGATGCCGGGGGTGACCTCCGCCTCCTCGAGCCCGGGGCGCAGCGTCGGCTCCGGGACGGCGGGCACCGGCGCGGGGCTCGCGGCCGCGAGCGCGGTGAGGACGAGGGGAAGGCCAGACAGGGGTGTCACGCCGCCCCACTCTACCGGCCCCGGCCGCACGGCCCGAGCCGGGTCGGCTCAGCGCAGGCCGGCGAAGAGGTCGTGCTCCGGCAGCTCGGAGGGCACGCGCGAGTCGATCAGCGCGAAGTCCTCCCACGGCCAGGCGCGCCGCTGCAGATCATGGGGGGCGTCGAAGAACATGCCGTCGGGGTCGATCTGGGTGCGGTGCGCCCGCAGGGCGGCGTCGCGCTCGTCGAGGAAGCCGGTGACGTCCACCTGCGTGGTGACGTCGTGGTCCGCGGTGACCCACGGCGGGATGACCTCCGGGTCGGGCACGTCCTCCCCGGCTTCGCGGCGGCGCAGCACCTCGCGCATCGCGTCCATCGCGTCGAACATCATCAGGCGTCGGGCGAACGGCACGTCCTCGCCGTCGGCCTCGGCCACCGCGGCCATCGTGCGGAACTTCCGCGGGTTGAAGCCGCAGTCGTAGTAGACCTTCGAGACCTCCCAGGCGGGCCCGGCCTCGGGGTACTCGTCGGCGAGGCCCGCGGCCCGGTACGCCTCCATCGTCACGGCGTGGGCCTGCAGGTGGTCCGGGTGGGGGTAGCCGCCGACCTCGTCGTAGGAGATGAGCACGTGCGGGCGGAACCGGCGCACGAGCGAGATCAGCGGGGCCGCCGCATCCCGGAGCGGGATCTCGGCGAAGCAGTTCGCCGGGAGGGCCGGCAGCGGATCCCCCTCGGGCAGGCCCGAGTCGAGGAAGCCGAGCCAGGCGTGCCGGATGCCGAGGATGCGCGCGGCCTCCGCCATCTCCTCGCGGCGCACGGCCGCGATGTCCCGGTCGGCCCGGGTGGTGTCCCCGAACGACGGGTTGAGCAGGGTGCCGGCCTCGCCGCCGGTGCACGTGACGACCATGACCTCGGCCCCGGCCGCCGCGTAGGCGGCCATGGTGCCGGCCCCCTTCGAGGACTCGTCGTCCGGGTGGGCGTGCACCGCCATGAGGCGCAGCCCGGTGGAGGGCGGCAGGGCGGTGCCTGCGGCGGGCTGGGCCTGGGGGGTCTGATCGGTCACGGGGATCGCACACTCCTGTCCGCCGCCGCGGGGGCGACGGCGTGAGGGGGCTGGGCCGACGTCGTCATCGGCCTCCGGCGGCGGGCAGCGGCTAGGGTGGAGGGGATGTCCCACCACGCCCCCGCGGTCCGCGCGCAGGACCCCACATTAGCCAACCGGTACGGCACGAACCACACGCGTCCGGGCCGTCGTCGGCTGTGGGCGGGCCTCGGCGGGCTCGGGCTGGTCGTGGCCGTGCTGCTGTCCGTGTGGATCGGCCTGAACATGTCCGTGGGCGCCATCGAGTACAAGGACGTCGGCTTCACCATCGAGGACGACGGCCACGCGACCGTCACCTTCCAGGCCTCCGTCCCGGAGGGCGTGCAGGCCGAGTGCGATGTGCTCGTCACCGACTCCCACGCCGCCCCCGTCGGCTTCCGCACCGTCCGCCTGGAGACCCTGCCGGCCGACCGGCGGGACTCCCCCTCGGACGCGCAGCAGCGCTACACCGTGGACGTGCGCACCGTGGTGCGGGGCGACTCCGGCATCGTCGAGACCTGCCGCAAGGTCTGAGCCCTCTCGGCCGCTCCGCCCTCGGCGTAGCGGCCGCCTTTGGTGTGACGCACGCCGCCCGGATAGACTCGTCGGAGCATTCCCGCCCCGCCGGTGAGTCAGGCAGGCGTCGCACGGAGCCCTCGGGTCACGCGCGTCCTCCTGGTCGGCGGGGTCTTTCGCATGCGGGCGCGTCCGCCGGACGCGGATCGCGCACCGGATACGGTGCGCCGCGCCCCGGACTCCGCATCACCCGAGACAGAAAGGCGGAACAGAGCATGACCACCAGCCAGTCCGACGCCCCGTGGCTGACTCAGGAGGCGTACGACCGCCTCTCCAAGGAGCTCGAGCACATCTCCGGCCCCGGTCGCCAGGAGATCATCGAGCGCATCGAGGCCGCGCGCGATGAGGGCGACCTCAAGGAGAACGGCGGCTACCACGCCGCCCGCGAGGAGCAGTCCAAGAACGAGGGCCGCATCGCCGAGCTGAAGCACCTGCTCGAGACCGCCCGCGTCGGCGAGGCCGCCGAGAACGACGGCGCCGTGCACCCGGGCACCGTGGTGACCGCCGTCGTCGCCGGCGACGAGATGACGTTCCTCTTCGGCAACCGCGAGATCGCCGCGGACGACGAGTCGCTCGAGGTCTACTCCGAGCGCTCCCCGCTCGGCGAGGCCATCAACGGTGCCAAGAAGGGCGACAAGGTCTCCTACACCGCCCCGAACGGCAAGGACATCAAGGTCGAGGTCAAGGACGTCCAGCCCTACTCCGGCTGACCCTCCCCGGCCCCGACGACGGCCGCGGTCCCCTCGAGGGGACCGCGGCCGTCGTCGCCCCGACCGCCCGCGACGCCGAACGCCTGCCTCCCCTGCGCTTCGGCTTCCTCGCCACCGGCCCGTGGATCCTCGGCTTCGTGGTGTGCATCCTCTTCGCGTTCCTGTGCCACGCGCTCGCCCAGTGGCAGTGGGACCGCCGCGTGGAGGTCCAGCACCGCGTCAACCGCGTCCTGGAGAACTACGACGACGACCCGGTCCCGTTCGCCGAGGCCTCCCGGCTGTTCACCGCGTTCCAGACCGAGGACGAGTGGACGCCCGTGACACTGACCGGCGAGTACCTCGTCGACGAGACGCTCATCGTCCGCAACCGTCCCCGCGCCGGCCAGCCCGGCTACGAGGTGATCGTGCCGTTCCGGACGGACGAGGGCCCCGTCGTCGTGGTGGACCGCGGCTGGCTCCCGGTGGGCAACACCCCGGGTCAGCCGGACGCCGTGCCGGCCCCGCCCGCCGGCCACGCCGAGGTCGTGGTGCGGGTCAAGCCCGGGGAGCCGGCCCTGGACCGCGACGCCCCGGACGGCCAGGTGCCCTCGATCGACCTCACCGAGATCGCCGACACCGTGGGCGGGCCCGTGGCCGGGACGGCCTACGGGATCATGGTCACGGAGGACCCGGCGGTGGAGTCGATGCCGCAGAAGCTCGTCGAGCCCACCCTGGACGAGGGCCCGCACCTGTCCTACGCGATCCAGTGGTACCTGTTCGCGGCCATGGGCTTCGGGGTGTGGGGGTACTCCGCGTGGATGCGCGCGCGCAACGACCGGGCCGACGCCCTCGACGACGCCGCGGACGACGGGCTGCTCTCCGCGCACCGGGTCCCCCGCGCCAAGCCGGCCCGGCGGCGGCGCGACGGGCGGCTCACGGACGAGGAGGCCGAGGACGCGCTCTTCGACTGAGCCGGCCCTCCGCCTCGGCGGCCCGCGGACTCAGGCGAGGGTGATGAGGTCCCTGTAGTCGTCGTTCCAGAGGTCCTCGACCCCGTCCGGCAGCAGCACCACGCGCTCGGGGTCGAGCGCCTCGACGGCGCCCTCGTCGTGGGTCACGAGCACCACGGCGCCCTCGTACTGGCGCAGTGCGTGGAGGATCTCCTCACGGCTGGCGGGGTCGAGGTTGTTCGTGGGCTCGTCCAGCAGCAGCACGTTCGCGCTCGAGGCCACGAGCGTGGCCAGCGCCAGGCGGGTCTTCTCGCCGCCGGAGAGGACGCGGGCGGGCTTGTCGACGTCGTCGCCCTGGAAGAGGAACGAGCCGAGCAGCGTGCGCGCCTGGGTGTCGCCGAGCTGCGGGGCGGCGTGGCGCATGTTGTCCAGGACGGACGCGTCCTGGTCCAGGGTGTCGTGCTCCTGGGCGAAGTAGCCCAGCTTGAGCCCGTGGCCCGCCTGCACCTCCCCGGTGTCCGGGGTCTCCTCCCCGGCGAGCATGCGCAGCAGCGTCGTCTTGCCGGCGCCGTTGTAGCCCAGGATCACCACGCGCGAGCCGCGGTCGATCGCCAGGTCCACTCCCGTGAAGATCTCGAGCGAGCCGTAGGACTTGGAGAGGTTCTCGGCGCGCAGCGGCGTCTTGCCGGAGGCCTGCGGGGTGGGGAAGCGGATCGCGGCCACGCGATCGACCGCGCGCTCGCCCTCGACGCCGCGCATGAGCCGCTCGGCGCGCTTGATCATGTTCTGCGCGGCGGTGGCCTTGGTCGCCTTGGCACGCATCTTCTCGGCCTGGGCCATGAGGGCCGAGGCCTTCTTCTCCGCGTTGGCGAACTCCCGGCGGCGGCGCGCCTCGTCCTGCTGGCGCTGGGCGAGGTAGTTCTTCCACGTCATGTTGTAGACGTCCATGGTCTGCCGGTTCGCGTCCAGGTAGAGGACCTTGTTCACGGTCATCTCCATGAGCTCGACGTCGTGCGAGATCATCAGGAGGCCGCCGGAGTAGGTCTTCAGGTAGTCGCGCAGCCACACGATCGAGTCGTGGTCGAGGTGGTTGGTGGGCTCGTCCAGCAGCAGGATGTCCGCGTCGGAGAAGAGGATGCGGGCGAGCTCCACGCGGCGGCGCTGGCCGCCGGAGAGGGTGTGCAGCGGCTGGTCCAGGACGCGGTCCGGCAGGCCGAGGTTGGACGTGATCCGGGCGGCCTCGGACTCGGCCGCGTAGCCGCCGCGGGCCCCGAACTCCGCCTCCAGGCGGGAGTAGCGGTTCATCGCCCGCTCCCGCTCGGCGTCGTCGACGGCGGCCATGCCGGCCTCGGCCTCCCGCATGCGGCGGATCGTCTGGTCCAGGTCGCGGGCGGAGAGGATGCGGTCGCGGCCGGACTGGTCCATGTCCTCGACCTTGGGGTCCTGGGGCAGGTAGCCGATGCGCCCGGTCCGGGTCACGGTGCCCGCCGTGGGCTGCCCGCCGCCGGCCAGGACCTTGGTCAGCGTCGTCTTGCCGGCGCCGTTGCGCCCCACGAGGCCGACCTTGTCCCCCTTGTCCACGCGGAAGTTCACCTCGTCCATGAGGAGACGGGCGCCCACGCGCAGTTCGACATCGGTGACGGTCAGCATGGGGGTGTCAGACTCCAGGGGTCGAGGGAAGGACAGGGGTGCACCGGCGGGGTCCGGCCGATCTCGACGGGCGGGGGCCAGCGCGGTGCCGGGCCAGTCTAGTCCGTCTACACTCTGGCCCCATGCTGACCGTCGAGAAGGCGCACCTGTTGCTCACCCGCGAGGACGGGCGCTCCGAGAGCCCCTCCCACCATCGCGTGGCCCTCGCGGCCGCCGCGCTGGCCGACCACCGCTCCGCCGGGATCGTGACGCTCGAGGACGTCCCCGTGGACCGGGCCCGCGTGCTCGTGACCGCGGCCGGCACCACCGGCGACCCCGTCCTGGACTCCTCCCTCGGACAGGTCGACGCCCTGGCCGGTCGACCGCTCGTGTCCACCGTGGCGGCCGGCAAGCCGGATCTGCGCAAGGCCGTCGTCGCCCATCTGACCGAGACCGGCCGCCTCACCGAGCGCAAGGCCTTCCTGGCCACCCGGCACGTCCCCCGGGGCACCGAGCGCACCGAGCTGCTGGCGCACCTGACCGCCGTGGTCCTCGACGAGGCCGAGCCCGCCGACGAGGACGTGCTCCTGCTCGGCGTGCTGCAGCACCTCAACCTCGCCCGACGCCTCCTGCCGGGCGCCCACGAGCGCTACGACCGCCGCGAGATGGTCCGCCGCATCGAGACGCTGACGCGCGAGGACCTCCTGGTCCAGGCCGTGCGCCGCGCGGTGGGCGGGACCTGTGGCACCGTCACCGCGGCCGCCGCCGGCTCCGTGGCCTGAGCCGGCCCGGTCAGGGCAGCGGGGCCGGGCTGTAGCCGGCCGCGCGCAACGCCTCCAGCACCTGGGCGGAGTGCTCGGTGCCGCGGGTCTCCATGTCGATCGTGATGTGCACGCCGCCCATGGACAGCTCCGGGCCGACGCGGGTGTGGTCCACGCGCACCACGTTGGCGTCCGTGTCCGCGATGATCCGTGAGATCGTGGCCAGCTCGCCCGGGCGGTCCCGCAGCGGGATGCGCACGGTCATGTAGCGCCCCGCGGCCGACAGTCCGGCCTGGATGGACTTCAGCATGAGCATCGGATCGATGTTCCCGCCGGAGAGGATCACGGCGGTGGTGCCGAGCTCGAAGCCCAGGTCCGCCGTGCGGCCCGCCAGCAGGGCGGCCACCCCGACGGCGCCCGCCGGCTCCACGACGAGCTTGGAGCGCTCGAGGAGGTGGACGAGGGCCGCGGCGATCTCGTCGTCCGTGACGGTCACGACGGCGTCCACCAGCTCGGCGGCGATCCGCAGCGGCAGGGCCCCGGGCCTGCCGACGGCGATGCCGTCCGCGATGGTGGACACGCTCTCCAGCACCTGGACGCGGCCCTCCTCGAGGGA
The DNA here is from genome assembly GCF_017168495.1 of Micrococcus sp. KRD096. NCBI lineage: Bacteria > Bacillati > Actinomycetota > Actinomycetes > Micrococcales > Micrococcaceae > Micrococcus > Micrococcus sp. KRD096. The sequence continues at coordinate 112,948 of NZ_JABFAY010000017.1, forward strand.
GCCGGGGAAGGCCGCGGCGGTGGCCGCCTGCACGCCGATGACGCGCACCGTGCGCCCCCGACGCCGGGCGGCCTCCTTGAGGGCCACGGCCGTGCCGGCGATGAGCCCCCCGCCGCCGATGCCCATGATCACGGTGTCCACGTCCGGCAGCACGTCGAGGATCTCGAGGCCGACGGTGCCCTGGCCCGCGATCACGGCCGGGTCGTCGAACGGCGGGATGAACACGGCACCGGTCTCCGTGGCCCACCGCTGCGCCTCGGCGAGGGACTCGTCCACGGTGGAGCCGTGCAGGACGACCTCGGCGCCGTGGTCCCGGGTGGCCTGCAGCTTGGGCAGGGCGACGCCGTGCGGCATGAAGATGCGGGCGCGGATGCCGAGCTTGGCGGCCGCGAGGGCGACGCCCTGGGCGTGGTTGCCGGCCGAGGCGGCCACGACGCCGCGGCCGCGCTCCTCCTCGCTCAGCTGCGCCATCCGCACGTAGGCGCCGCGGACCTTGAACGAGCCGGCCCGCTGCAGGTTCTCGCACTTCAGGTGCACGTCCGTGCCCACGGCCCGGGAGAGCGCCCGGGAGTGCTGCAGCGGGGAGCGCTCGGCGATCCCGCGCAGCGTCTCGCGCGCCCGCTCGATCTCCTCGAGGGTGACGGGCAGCGCCGCCGGGGCCGGCGGGCCGCCGGCGGGCCGCACCCACCGGGGCGACGGCGTCGGGACGGTCCGGTCCGGGGTGTCCGTGGCCTGCGTCGCGCCCATCAGGCGTCGTCCCCGTGCCGGGTGCCCGCGTCGGCCTCGGAGGCGAGGGCGGCGTCGTCGTGCGCCGAGGGGCGGTACCGGTGGGAGCCGGCCGTCTCGTCCTCCGCGCCGCCCGGTTCGAGGGCGTGGTCCGTCCGCTCCGTGAGCTCCTCGGGAGTGTCGGCGGTGAGGGCGCGGACGAAGCTGTTCACGAAGGCCAGCACCGGCACGGCGAACACGGCGCCCGCCAGACCGAGGACGGTGGAGCCGGCGGCGACGGCCAGGAACACGGCCAGCGGGTGCAGCGCGACGGCCTTGCCCATCACGAGCGGCTGCAGGACGTTCGACTCGATCTGCTGCACGAGCAGCACCACGCCCAGCATGAGCAGCGCGTTGACCAGGCCGTTGGACATCAGCGCCAGGAGCACCGCCATCGCGCCGGTCAGGGTGGCGCCGATCATCGGGATGAACGAGGCCAGGAACACGAGCACGGCCAGCGGGATGGCCAGCGGCACCCCCAGGATCAGGGCGCCGATGCCGATGCCGACGGCGTCGATGAACGCCACGAAGATCTGGACCCGCACGTAGGAGCCGAGCGACTGCCAGCCCGAGCGGCCCGCGCGGCCCACGGTGGCCCGGTGCGCCTTCGGCACGAAGATCAGCAGGAAGCGCCAGATGCGGTCGCCGTCGTAGAGGAAGAAGATCAGGGAGAACAGGGCGATGAACAGGCCCGCACCGATGTTGACGGCCGTGGAGCCGAACGAGACGGCGCTGTTCATGACCGTGGTGGAGTTGTCCCGCAGCGTCTGCCACAGGCCCTCCAGCCCGGCACCGGAACGGGGGATCTCCACGCCCACGCCGGCCAGCCAGGCGATCGCGTCGTCGACGGCCTGGCCCAGCTGGTCGCCCAGTTGGGCGAAGCCCTGGACGATCTGCTGACCGGCGAGCCCCATGAGGCCCACCACGACGACGACCAACAGCAGCACGCACAGCAGGGCGGCCGCGACGCCCGGCACCTTGATGCGCCGCATCGCCTGGAACACCGGGGCCAGCAGGGTGGCCAGCAGCGCGGCCACGAGGATCGGGATCACCACGAGGCTCACGAAGCCCAGCAGGTACACCACGACGCCGATGCCGATGACGACGGCCACCAGCCGCCAGGACCAGGCCGCGGCCACCGTCAGCCCGTAGGGCACGTCCTTGTTGATCTTGGTCTGGGCCGCCAGGGTCGAGCTCACGCGCGATCCTCCTCGTGTGGGTGGTCGGGGACATGGGGGGTCAGACCCCACTGGACGCTCCAGCGGGCGTGCGGGGCGAGCCGGTGCAGGCCCTCCCCCGAGTTCAGGGCGTCCGCGGGAGCGGTGAGCGGCTCCACCGCGAGCGCCGTGTCCCGGCCGGGCAGCCGGTCCGTGACGAAGACGTGGGTGTAGGCGAACGCGTGGTCGGACCACAGGGTCACGGCCCGGCCGTCCGCGGCGAGCAGGGTCTGGCGGTGGCGGCCGTCGGCGTCCGGGGTCAGGCCGGTGAGGCACACGTCCAGGGCGTCCTCGCCCACGGCCCGGCCGCGGCGGAAGTCCAGGTCCGTGCCGTCCACCGGCAGGGTCTCCACGGGGATGAGGTCCTCCCCCGTGCGGATCCAGGCGTCCGCGGGCACGCGCAGGCTCAGCTCCGCCGTCGGGACGTCCCCGATCCGCAGGAACGGGTGGGCGCCGACCGCCACGGGCACGGTGGCGTCCGTGTGGTTCTGCACCTCGGCGGTGACGGCGAGGCCGCCGTCCGCCTCGAGCTCGTACGTGACGCGGTGGGTGAGCCGGAACGGCCAGCCGTGCTGGGGGTGGATCTCACCGCGCAGGGTCACCGCGTGGGCGGAGAACGTCTCGGTGACGAAGTGGGTGTTGCGCAGCAGGCCGTGGCTGGCGTGGCCGCGCGCGGGTTCGGTGACGTCCAGGCGCTGCTCGACGCCGTCCAGGATCCAGCGGGCGCCGGCGACGCGGTTCGGCCACGGGCTCATCTGGATGCCGTTGGCGGCGGGCGGGACCACGTCCTGGCCGTACGGCTCGGTCAGGTCCACGCCGGCCACGCGGTACCGGCGCAGGGCACCGGCCAGGCCGACGACGACGGCCTCCGCGGACCCGCGGTGCAGGCGGTGCTGGGTGCCGGTGGCGTCCGGAGCCCCGAAGGCGGGCAGGTCGCTGGTCTCGGTCACGGGACCTCCTGAGTGGCGGCGAGGGACCCCCTCAATCTACGCCCTCGCGGACGCAGACCGCCCCGGCCCCGTGCAGGACCGGGGCGGCGGTGCGGGTCTCCGTGCGGGGACGGGGCGCCGGTCAGTCGTTGCCGCGCAGGATGGCGACGATGCGCAGGATCTCGATGTACAGCCAGATCAGGGTCACGGTCAGGCCGAAGGCCACGGACCAGGAGTACTTCTGCGGGGCGCCGTTCTTCACGCCCACGGCGGCCATCTCGAAGTCCATCGTCAGCGAGTACGCGGCGAGCAGCACGGCGATCGCGCCGATGATCAGGCCCAGGCCGCCCTCACGCATGTTGCCGATGCCGGTCCAGGTGAGGACCAGGTTGACGAGCATGAAGACGAGGTAGCCGATCATGGCGCCCATGACGATCTTCGTCATGCGCGGGGTCGGGCGGAACTTGCCCGAGGTGTAGAGCGCCAGCATCACCGCGAACACGGAGACGGTGCCGAGCACGGCCTGCACCACGATGCCCGGGTAGGCGCCCTCGAAGAACGCCGAGATGCCGCCCAGGAACAGGCCCTGCGCCACGGCGTAGGCCATGATCAGCACGGGCGAGGGCTCGCGCTTGAACGCGTTGACCAGGCCCAGCACGAGGCCGGCGATCGCGCCGATGATCATCAGGCCCGGCGAGAACCAGCCCACGGCGCCCGCCACCACGACGAGCACGAGCATCAGGCCGGTCTTGCCGACGACGTCGTTGAAGGTCATCCGGCCGGTCTGCTCCGGGCCGGCGGAGGGCGCGCGGAAGGCGTCCTCCATGGACTGCTGGTGCGCGTACTGCTGGGCCGCCTGGCCGGCGCCGAACGCCTGGGCCTGGCCGTACGGGCTCTGCTGCTGGCCGTACGGGGACTGCGCGGACTGCTGCCCGCCCTGGTACCAACCGGGCTGCGCCTGTCCGCCGCCCTGCATCTGCTGCTGGAAGTTCTGAGAGTTCATGACCGGATTCGCCACGGCTCACTCCTTCGGGTCGAGTCGGCCCGGTCGCACGCCGCCGCAGTGAGCAGCGCTCGTGCCCCGGGGTTCAGCACGATCCTATCGGGAGGTCTGTGTCCGCGCGCGGGGTCGGAGCGTGGATCCGCGCCGGTTCACCGGCTGTTCACGGTGGGCGCAGAAGCGAGGCGCGCGGGGAGACGCGTGGTGCCCCCGGCGGGACTCGAACCCGCAACACGCCGATTTTAAGTCGGCCGCCTCTGCCAGTTGGGCCACGGGGGCGTGGCGGGCCCGTGGACGCGGGCCCGGGTGCGGACGATGCCGGCCCCGCCCGATGCGCTCGGACGGGGCCGGCGGCCCGCTGGCTGCGGGATCAGCCCTTCGAGGACTCGAGGGCCCGCTGCCGCTCGAAGCGGCCGGGCTCGAGCTCGACGCCCGCGGCGCGGCGGAACGGGTTGAACGGGGTGTCCAGGCCCGCCACCGAGGTGGAGTCACGGCCGAACAGGGTCTCGGCGACCCAGCCGGACAGGATGCGGAAGCGCCGGTCCAGGGTGGGCATCGCGTAGGCGTGGTAGCCGCGGTGCGCCAGGAAGGCGGCGGGGCCGGAGATCTTCACGCCGAGCGGGTTGCCGACGCCCTTGAAGAAGCCCAGGCCGGCGACGGCGCCGAGCGACTTGTGCACGTACTCCTGCACCTCGCCCTCGCCGTGGCGGACGGCCATGTAGTTGGCGGCCAGCTGCTTGGCCTGACGGCCGGCGTGCTGGGCGTTCGGGACGCAGAACCCGCCGGGGCCCGCGCCGGTCAGGTCCGGGACGGCGCAGACGTCGCCGCAGCCCCAGGCGCCCTCGAGCACGCCGTCCTCCCCGTCCTTGACCTGGAGGGTGGGGGTGACCTCGATGCGGCCACGCTCCTCGACCGGGAAGTCGGTCTGCTTGGCGACGGCGTTGGCGGCCACGCCCGCGGTCCACACGAGGGTGTCGGCCCCGAACTTCTCCTTCTCGGACTTGTCCTTCATGTCCACGAGGGTCATGATCCCGTCCGTGGCGTCGCCCAGCGAGGTGTTGAGCAGGACCTCGATGCCGCGGTCCTTCAGGTGCTCCACCACGCCGACGGCCTGGTCCTCGCCGACCTCGGGCATGATGCGGCCCATCGCCTCGACGAGCACGATGCGGACCTCGGACTGGGACAGGCGCGGGTCACGGGCGACGGCGGTGCGGATGAGGTGCTCCATCTCGCCCACGGTCTCGATGCCGGCGAAGCCGCCGCCGACCACCACGAAGGTCAGGGCGCGACGACGGGCCTCGGCGTCCACCATGAGGGAGGCGGCGTCCAGACGCTCCAGGATCTGGTTGCGCAGCGTCACGGCCTCCTCCACGGTCTTCAGACCGATGCCGTGCTCGCCCAGGCCCTTGATCGGGAAGACGCGGGTGGTGGCGCCGGCGGTCATGGCGATGTCCTGGTAGGGCAGCTCGAACTCGTGGCCGTCCTCGCCGCGCACGGTGGCCACGCGGCGGGCGTGCTCCACCTTCACGACGGTGCCGCGCAGCACCTCGGCGTCCTTGAGATGCGTGGCGTGGTCCACGACGACGTTGCGCCCCTCGATGTGGCCGCCGACGACCTCGGGCAGGAACGGCTGGTACGTCATGTACGGCAGCGGGTCCACGACGGTCACGACGCCGCCGCGGTCCTTGACCTTGGTCTGCAGCTCCTTCGCGAGCTGGAAACCGGCGTAGCCGCCGCCGACGATCAGCAGGCGCGGCTTGGGAGACAGTTCAGGAGTGAGAGACATACCGCCAGTCTACGCACGCACGGGCCCGGCCCCTCCACTCTCCGCCGTCGTGGTCAGGACCGCAGCGAGAGCACGATCCCGTCCAGGATGTCGTGCTCGCTCGCCCAGGCCTCGGTGACGCCCGCGACCTCGGCCACCCGCTCCAGGACGGTGCTCCACAGCAGCGCGCCCGCGCCGATCACGTCCACCCGTCCCGGGTGCATGAACCCCCGCTCGGCGCGTTCGGCCCGGGTCGCCGCCACGAGGCCCTCCGCCGCCGCGCGGAACTCGGCGATCGGCAGGCGCGCACCGTGGATGGCCTCGGGCTCGTACGTGCTGAGCCCGAGGGCCTCGGCGGTCACGGTGGTCACCGAGCCGGCCACGCCGACCACGCGCGCCACGCGTTCCAGCGGCAGGCGGGCGGCGGCGTCGTCGAGGAGGCGGCGGGCGTCCGCGCGGGCCGCGGCGACCTCGTCCGACGTCGGGGGGTCGGAGCGCAGATGACGCTCGGTGAACCGCACGCAGCCCATGTCCAGGCTGACCGCGCCCACGACCTCGCCCGCAGGCGTGCCGACGACCAGCTCGGTGGAACCGCCGCCGAGGTCCACGACGAGCACGAGGTCCTCCGGGCCCAGGTCCGCGGTCTCGACGGCGGAGACGGCGCCCGCGAAGGACAGGGCGGCCTCCTCGGCGCCCGAGACGACCTCCGGCTCGACGCCGAGCCGCTCCCGGACGCCGTCGACGAACGCGGCCCGGTTGGAGACGTCCCGGCTGGCGGAGGTGGCCACGAACCGGACCCGGCCGGCGTGGTGGCGCTGGACCAGGCGGGCGTACTCGTCCACCGCCGCGAAGGTGCGCTCCAGCGCGGCGTCGGAGAACGCGCCGGTGGCGTCCACGCCCTCGCCCAGGCGCACCACGCGCATCTCGCGCACGACGTCGGCCAGCGGCGCCGTCGGGTCGGCCACGGCGCCGGTGGTCTCATCCGTCCCGGCCGGCCGGGAGATCAGCAGGCGGATGGAGTTCGTGCCGCAGTCCACGCCGGCCACCGTGACCTCCTTGAGCGCGGCGACGCGTTCGAGGTGCCTCACGTGCCGGGACAGGTCCTTCGTGGGCACCGCCGCGGCCTCGTCCCACGCGCCCTCGCACGCGCAGACCTCGGGCGTCCACCACGGGGCCACCAGGGCGATCGCCTCGTCACCGAGCGGGTTCACCCCCGGCCCGGCCGCGAGCGCGTGGCCCACGAGGGCGTGCAGGCACTTCACGCGCTCGGGCATGCCGCCGGCCGAGACCCCGGCGATCTCCGGGACGGGCCCCGTGCCGGCCTCGGCCCCGACCCGGTCCCGCTCGGCGATGTAGGCCTCGTGCGCCGCGCGGTGCGCGGCCGCGAGCGCGGGATCCTGGGCGAGGCGGTCGTTCATGCGCGCCATCTCCCCGTCCGCCTCCACGCGCGAGACCGCCGCCGTCAGCACGGGGTGCGTCAGGTAGAAGGTCGTGGGGAACGGGATGCCGTTGGAGAGCCGCGGCGCGGTGGTGGCCACGAGGGGGTTGCCGCACACGCAGCGGGCACCGATCTCCACGACGTCCCGGACCGGGCGGCCGAGCTGGCGGGACAGGGTGTCCAGGTCCTGCTCGGTGACGGTGCGGTCCTGGGCGGGGCGGGGGCTGACGGTCATGGTGTCCTCGGGCCACACGGCCAAGTCGGTGCGCGGTGTGGGCTGGTGCAGCATGGTCAGGCTGGCCCCGCGCATCCACAGGGCCTGCGC
>NZ_JABFAY010000017.1:120486-120928 GCF_017168495.1 Micrococcus sp. KRD096
CAACACCCGCCTGCCGTGGGCCGAGTCCCACAGGCCCTCGGCCCACGGCAGGCGGGTGTTGACGACCTCGTCCGCGCCGGCGGCGGGCGTGTCCTCGGCCTCGGTGTCGGTCTCGGTCTCGGTCTCGGTCTCGGTCTCGGAGGGTCGTCCCGTCACGGAGTACAGGGTCTCCCCCGGCATGACCAGCTCGAGGCGCTCGCGCGCCTGCTGGGTCACGTAGGCGGGATCGTCCCACAGCTGGATCCGCCGTTCGTAGTCCTCGCGCTGGGCCTGCATGGTGGCGATCTCCTCGCGCGCGGCCGAGATCTCCAGCTGCTGGTTCAGGAACGCGCGCAGCGTGGGCGCCACCAGGACGGCGGCCACCAGCAGCACGGCGACGACGATGAGCGAGCGGCCCGTGATCTGCCGGGCCGGCACCGGCTCCGGCAGCGGGGCCCGACGG
>NZ_JABFAY010000017.1:121028-129949 GCF_017168495.1 Micrococcus sp. KRD096
GCTGGACCTTCACCACGATCAGGTCCGCGGCCGCCGGGGCCGCGACGGCGGTCCGGCGCGGGGCGCCCGTCGTCGGGTCGACACGGGGCACGCGGGGGCGGCGCGGACTCATCGCGGACTCCTTCGGACGCGTGGCGGGGACCCTCCCAGCCTACTGCCCGCCCCTGACAGGATCCTGGTCGCGCCGGGACGGGCGCGGGCCCGCCCGGAGGGATCCGGGCGGGCCCGCGCGTCGTCGTCGGGGACGGTCAGCCGCGGAAGCGCGGGAAGGCGGAGCGGCCCGCGTAGACGGCGGCGTCGTCCAGGTCCTCCTCGATGCGCAGCAGCTGGTTGTACTTGGCCACGCGGTCCGAGCGGGCCGGGGCGCCGGTCTTGATCTGGCCGGCGTTGGTGGCCACCGCGAGGTCCGCGATGAACGTGTCTTCGGTCTCGCCCGAGCGGTGCGAGATCATGCAGTGGAACATGTGGCGCTGGGCCAGGGCGATCGCGTCGAAGGTCTCGGTCAGGGAGCCGATCTGGTTGACCTTCACGAGCAGGGCGTTGCCGGCCTTCTCGTCGATGCCGCGCTGCAGCCGCTCCACGTTGGTGACGAACAGGTCGTCGCCCACCAGCTGGACGCGATCGCCCAGCTGCGCGGTCAGGTGCTGCCAGCCGTCCCAGTCGTCCTCGTCGAGCGGGTCCTCGATGGAGACGATCGGGTAGTTGTCCACCAGCTCGGTGTAGTAGGCGGCCATCTCCTCGGCGGAGCGCTGCTGGCCCTCGAAGGTGTAGGAGCCCTTGTCGAAGAACTCGGAGGAGGCGACGTCCAGCGCCAGCGCGATGTCCTCGCCCAGGCGGTAGCCGGCCTTCGTCACGGCCTCGGCGATGAGGTCCAGGGCGGCCCGGTTGGACTCCAGGGACGGGGCGAACCCGCCCTCGTCGCCCAGGCCGGTGGACAGGCCCTTCTCCTGCAGCACGGTCTTCAGGGCGTGATAGACCTCGGTGCCCCAGCGCAGGGCCTCGCGGAAGGACGGGGCGCCGATCGGGGCGATCATGAACTCCTGGATGTCCACGTTGGAGTCCGCGTGGGCGCCGCCGTTGAGGATGTTCATCATCGGCACGGGCAGCACGTGGGCGTTCGGGCCGCCCAGGTACTTGTAGAGCAAGAGGTCGGAGGCCTGCGCGGCGGCCGCCGCGACGGCCATGGACACGCCCAGGATCGCGTTCGCACCCAGATTGCCCTTGTTGGGGGTGCCGTCCAGGTCCCGCATCGCGCGGTCCACGGCGCGCTGGTCCGCGGCGAACTCGCCCTCGAGCTCCTCCGCGATGCCCTCGACGGCGGCGACGGCGTCCAGCACACCCTTGCCGCCGTAGCGCTTCTTGTCCCCGTCACGGCGCTCGACCGCCTCGAACTCGCCGGTGGACGCGCCCGAGGGCACGGCCGCGCGGCCCAGGGAGCCGTCGGTGAGCAGGACCTCCACCTCGACGGTGGGGTTGCCGCGCGAGTCGAGGATCTCGCGAGCGTGGATGGCGTCGATCAGGGCCATGGACGGGTCTCCTTCAATCGAAGTCGGAAGTCGTGCCCGCGGCGTGGACACGGCCTCAGCCTAGCTGGGACCTCAGGTTCCAGTCGGCCGCGCGCCGGCGACAAGACCGCCGTTCCCCCCTGCTGCGATGTCGCTGGGGCGCGGTCGGGGCTGCGGCCGGGCCGGAGCGGCGCCGCGTCAGCCGGACGGGCGCAGGGCCGACCAGTCCCCCGCACGCACCCGCGCCACCGTGGTGCGCAGGGCCCGTTCGGGGTCGAGCCCCGCCGCCCGGGCCCGGCGCACCAGCGCGAACAGCTCCGCCCCGAGCGCGGCCTCGTCGGGCCACACCGCCGCCGGGCGCTCCCCCGCCTCGGCGGCCGGCGCCGGGACGTGCGCGGCGAGCGGGTCCGGCTCCTGCCGGGCCGCGCGGTCGACCACCTTCGCGGCGGCGGCCAGCGCCGGCAGCCGGGCCGGGATGTCGCCGACGTCGAGGCCCGGGCCGGTGCCGCCGTCGTCGTGGGCCGGGGCGGCGGGCGAGAGCCCCGCGGCCGCCCGCTCCTGCGCCTTGACCCGCTCCCAGGCCAGCTCGACGGCCTCCGGCGTGACGGCGGCGAGCTCCTCGGCCGGGCGCAGGCCGCCCTCGGGGGTGAGCACGAGCGGGTTGCGCCGGATCATCTTGGCCGTGAGGGCGTCGGCGGCGTCGTCCAGGCGGAACCCGACCGTCTCCGCCGGGGCGCCCGGCGCCCGGGAGACGGCGGCGTGCAGCACCACCTGGAACAGGACGTCCCCGAGCTCGGCGGCCAGGGCGGGGTACGCGCCGTCGGCCCGACGCGCGGGCACGTCGGCCCACGCGGCGGCGTCGCGGGACTCGATCTCCGCCACCGCCTCGTACGCCTCCTCCACGAGGTACTCGGCGAGGTCGGCGTGCGTGAGCGCGGCCGTCCAGGGGCAGTGGTCGCGCAGGGCCTCGACCACCGCCACCAGACGGTCCACACTCGCGCTCACGGGCGGATCAGTCGTCCTCGTCCTCGTCGTCCAGCTCCTCGAGGACCGGGCCGACGGCGTCGCCGGAGATGACCTCGCCCCAGCCGGCCACGAGGATCTCGGCGAGGTCCTCGCGCTCGTCCACGGACAGGAAGGCGGCCTCGGCGGCGTTGAGCTGCAGGTCCAGCAGCTCGGAGAGCGAGTAGCCGAAGGTCTCGGCGAGCAGGTAGAGCTCGTCGGTCAGGGACACGTCCGAGACGAGCCGGTTGTCCGTGTTCACGGTGACGCGGAAGCCGAGCTGCACGAGCAGGTCGATGGGATGGCCCGCGATGCCCGCCGCGGCGTCCACCGCGCCGGTCTGCAGGTTCGAGGACGGGCAGACCTCCAGGGCGATCTGCCGGTCCCGCACCCACGCGGCGGTCTCGCCCAGGTCCACGATGCCGGTCAGCTCGTCCAGCTGCTCGCCGTCCTCGTCCACGCCGCCGTACTCCACCGAGATGTCCTCGGCCAGGCGCACGCCGTGGCCCAGACGCAGGGCGCGGCCGTCCACGAGGGCCGAGCGGACGGAGTCCAGGCCGTCGCCCTCGCCCGCGTGCACGGTGACGGGCAGGTGGTGGGCGGCCAGCCACGTGAAGGTGTCGGCGAAGCGGGAGGGCGGGAACCCGGCCTCGGCGCCCGCGATGTCGAAGCCCACGACGCCGGCCTCGCGGTGGCGCACGGCCAGCTCGGCGATCTCCTGGGCCCGGTCGGCGTGCCGCATCGCGGTGACCAGCTGGCCCACGCGGATCACGTGGCCCGCGGCGTCGGCGGCCTCGACCGCCTCGTCCAGGCCGGCCTGCACGGCCTCGACGGCCTCGTCCAGGCTCAGCCCGCCGGCCAGGTGCTGCTCGGGGGCCCAGCGGATCTCGCCGTAGATGACGCCGTCGGCGACCAGGTCCTCGACGAACTCGCGGGCCACGCGGCGCAGCTGCTCGCGGGTCTGCATCACGGCGGTGGTCAGGGCGAAGACCTGCAGGTACTTCTCGAGGGACTCGCCGTTGGCGTGCTCGGCGATCCACTCGGCCAGGCCCTCGACGGTGTCCGCGGGGACCTCGACGCCGGCCTCGCGGGCCAGGTCGAGGACGGTGCCCACGCGCAGGCCGCCGTCGAGGTGGTCGTGGAGGGAGACCTTGGGCAGGACGGCCAGGTCGACCTCGAGCGGGGAGGGGGATGCGGTGTCCGGAAGCTGCGTCGTCGTCACGGGCGTCACTCTACGGCAGGGCGCTCAGCGCAGGGCCTCCTGCTCGGCCAGGGTGAGGCCCTTCACCCCGGCGCCCAGCCGGCGGCGCAGCAGGGCCTTGAGCAGACGGTCCAGCAGCAGGCCCACGAGCGCGGCACCCGTCACGGAGACGGCGATCTGCAGCACCGGGTTCTCCAGCCAGCCCGCGGTCAGGCGCGCGATCATGATCGAATACGCGGCCCAGCTGGCCGTGGAGAGCAGGTCCAGCGCCACGAACCGCACCGGCGGATAGCGGGTGGCGCCGGCGGTGAAGTTGAGGGCCACGCGGCCGCCGGGGATGAACCGGGCGGTGAACAGCAGCAGCGCGCCGTGACTGTGCAGGTGGTGACGGGCGACCTCGACCGTGGCCCGCACCCGCCGCAGCCGCATCCACCGGAACCGCTCCACGCCCACGGCACGGCCGATCGCGTACGCGGCCACGTCCCCCAGGAACGCGCCCGCGAAGCCGACCCCCCACAGCGCCCACAGGGAGAACGGATGCCCGTCGCGGACGATCGCGCCGAGGGCCACCAGCACCGACTCCGACGGGAAGACCGGCACGATGCCGTCGAGCAGGCACAGCAGCAGCGTCAGCGGCAGAACCCACCACTGCGCGGAGGCGTGGAGGATCGCCCCCTCGAGCCACGCGAGCATCCGGTCAGCCGATCCGGTCCAGGATCACGGAGCGCTCGCGCAGGGTCCGGGCGGCGTCGTCGTCGAGCTCGCCGACCGCCCAGCCGCCGGCGAGCGCGGCCTTCGCCCGCTCGAAGCGCTCCGGCGTGTCCGTGTGCAGGGTCAGCACCTTCTGGCCCCGGGCCACGCGCTCGCCGGGGCGCACGTGCACCTCGACGCCGGCCGCGGCCTGGACGGCCTGGCCCTGTCGCTCCCGCCCGGCGCCGAGGCGCCACGCGGCCAGGCCCACGGCCATCGCGTCCAGCTCGGTGAGGACGCCGTCCGTCTCCGCGACGACGTCCTCGGTGTGGGCCGCCGTCGGGAGGTCCGCGCGCGGGTCGCCACCCTGGGCCTCGATCATCCGGTTCCACACGTCCATCGCCCGGCCGTTGGCCAGGTGCTCGGCCGGGTCCACGTCCGTGACCCCGGCGCCGGCGAGCATCGCGGCGGCGAGCGCCACGGTGAGCTCCACGACGTCGGCCGGGCCGCCGCCGGCGAGCACCTCCACCGACTCGCGGACCTCGAGGGCGTTGCCGGCCGTCCGGCCCAGGGGCACGGACATGTCCGTGAGCAGCGCCGAGGTGTCCACCCCGGCGTCCCGGCCGAGGTCCACCATGGTCCGGGCCAGCTCGCGGGCGGACGCCTCGTCCTTCATGAACGCGCCCGAGCCGCACTTGACGTCCAGCACGAGGGCGCCGGTGCCCTCGGCGATCTTCTTGGACATGATCGAGGAGGCGATCAGCGGGATGGCCTCCACCGTGCCGGTGACGTCGCGCAGGGCGTACAGGCGCTTGTCCGCCGGGGCCAGGCCCGAGCCGGCCGCGCAGATCACGGCGCCCACCTCGGAGAGCTGGCGCAGCATCGCCTCGTTGCTGAGGTCGGCCCGCCACCCGGGGATCGCCTCGAGCTTGTCCAGGGTGCCGCCGGTGTGGCCGAGGCCGCGGCCGGACAGCTGCGGCACCGCCACCCCGAAGGAGGCCACGAGCGGGGCCAGCGGCAGGGTGATCTTGTCCCCCACGCCGCCGGTGGAGTGCTTGTCCGCGGTGGCCAGGGGGCGGCCGTCCGGGGTGGTGAGCCCGCCGAAGTCCATGCGCTCGCCCGAGGCGATCATCGCGTCCGTCCAGCGGGCGATCTCGGCGCGGTCCATGCCGTTGAGCAGGATCGCCATGGCCAGGGCGGACATCTGCTCGTCCGCCACCACGCCGCGGGTGTACGCGTCCACCACCCAGTCGATCTGCTCGGGGGACAGCGTCCCCCGGTCCCGCTTGGTGCGGATCACCTCGACGGCGTCGAAGGGCTCGGCCTGCGGCTGCGCGGTCATGGGGTTCTCCTCGGAGGACGGCTGCGACGGTCAGCCTCCGACTCTAGCGAGCGGGCCCGGGAGCGCGCCGCAGGTCAGGGACGGTCCGCCCGCTCCAGGTCGGCCGGGCCGAAGGCGTCCGGCAGCACCGCGTCGATCCCCCGCTCCCCCGCCGGGGTGAGCAGCACGAGCCCGGGGGCGCGGAACTCGTACAGCAGCTGGCGGCACCGCCCGCAGGGCATGGTGAGCACGCCCTCGCCGTCCACGCACACGAACGCGGCCAGTCGGCCGCCCCCGCCCATGCGCAGGTCGGCCAGCAGCGCGCACTCGGCGCACAGGGTCAGCCCGTAGGACGCGTTCTCGATGTTGCAGCCCGAGACGAGGCGGCCGTCGTCGGTGAGCGCGGCGGCGCCCACCCGGAACCCCGAGTAGGGCACGTAGGCGTGCTCCGTGGCGGCCAGGGCCGCGGCCCGCAGCCGGTCCCAGTCCACGCGCGGCGCCGTCGTCGTGTGCTGCCCGTCCGCCACGGCTACTCCTTCACGTACGGCACGCCCGAGGCGGCCGGGCCGCGCGAGCGGCCCACGAGGCCGGCCACGGCGAACACCGTGACGAGGTACGGGAGCATCGCCATGAACTGGCTCGGCACCGGGGTGCCGAGGATCGCCAGGACGTACTGCATGTTGGTGGCGAAGCCGAACAGCAGCGCCGCGAAGAACGCGCCGATCGGGTTCCAGCGGCCGAAGATCACGGCCGCGAGCGCGATGAAGCCCTGGCCCGCCGTCATCTCCTTGGTGAAGGACGACGCGGAGACGAGCGTGAAGAACGCCCCGCCCATGCCGGCCACCGCGCCGCCCAGCAGGACGGCGGCGTACCGCGTGCGGTTCACGTCGATGCCCACGGTGTCCGCGGCCTTGGGGTGCTCGCCCACGGCGCGCACGCGCAGGCCCCAGCGGGTGCGGAACAGGGCGAACCACAGCGCGATGACGAGCAGGTACATCGCGTAGCCCAGGATCGTCTGGTTGAACAGGATGGGCCCGAGCACGGGGATGTCCGCCAGGCCCGGGATCCGCAGGTTCGGGAAGTGCGGCGGCGCGTTGAGCTCGGTGTCCCCGCCGGTGAGGACGGTGGAGTACAGGAAGCTCGTCAGGCCGGCCACGAGCACGTTGAGCACGACGCCGACGATCACCTGGTTGACCAGGTACTTGATCGAGAACACGGCGAGCAGCCAGGACACGAGGACGCCGGCCACGATCGCGGCGGCCAGGCCCGCCCAGGGCGAGCCGGTGGCGGTGCCGACGACGGCGGCCGTGAACGCGCCCGCCAGCAGCTGACCCTCGATCGCGATGTTCACCACGCCCGAGCGCTCGGCCAGGATGCCGGCCATCGAGCCGAAGATCAGCGGGACGGCCAGCGCGAACGAGCCGGCGATCAGGCCGGTGAGGAACACGGTGGTGTTGTCCGCCGAGCCGATCACCCAGATGAGGAACGCGGCCACGAAGGCGACGGCGAACAGGGCCGCGGCCCAGCCGGGGGTGCGCCCCGAGCGCAGGGTCGCCAGCCAGGCCACCGCGGTCAGCACCGCCATGAGCCCGACGAGCAGCCAGCCCCCCAGCACGGGGTCGGCGGTCAGGTCCGGGAGCACGACGGCGTCGGACGCGTTCGAGAGTCGGAAGGTCGCCGCCGCCTCGGGGGCGCCGAGGGCGAAGACGGCCAGGGCCAGCAGGGTCAGGATCGTCAGGGCGATCGGGGTGGTCCAGTGCCGGACCACGACCCGGGCGGGCTCGGCGGCCTCGGGGCGGACGACGTCGGCGTGGGGCCGGGCGGCGGTCGCGCTCATCGGGCGTCCCCCTTCTGCTCGTGCGGGCGGTGGGTCGGGGCCGTGTCCGTGGGTGCAGTGGTCGGAGCCTGCGGGTCCGCGACGGCGGCGGCCGCGGCCTCCTGGACGCCCGTGGACGGGGCGGCGGCGTGGCCGCCGGCGCCGGTCAGCGCGGCGCCGGCCACGGCGGGCTGGGTCACGGGGTCGGCCGCGCGGCGGGCGCGCGCGGCGCCCGGGGCGGGCAGCCGGAAGATGGCGCGCACCAGCGGCGGGGCCGCGATGAGCAGCACGATCACGGACTGCACCACGAGGACGATGTCGACCGGCACCCCGGTCTCGGTCTGCATGGTCACGCCGCCGGCGCGCAGGGCGCCGAAGAGCAGGCCCGCGAACAGCACGCCCACCGGGTGGGACCGGCCGAGCAGCGCCACCGTGATCGCGTCGAAGCCGAAGGACCCGGCCACGGAGGTGTTCAGCGTGCTCTCCGTGCCGGCCACGTGGGTGGCGCCGGCCAGGCCGGCCAGGCCGCCGGAGATCGCCATGGCGGCCAGGTAGGAGCCCTTGACGGAGATGCCGGCCGTGCGGGCGGCGTCCGGGTTGGCGCCCACGGCCCGCAGGCGGAAGCCGAGGGTGGAGCGCTGCATCAGCCACCACGTGAAGAGCACGGCCAGCAGCGCGACGAAGAAGCCCCAGTGCAGCCGGAAGTCGGTCCCCAGCAGCCGCGGGAACATGGCGGAGCGGTCCAGCGGCGCGGACACCGGGTTCGTGGTGCCGGGCGCCCGCAGGACGGGGGTGTTCAACAGGTAGGCGAGCAGGTTCACCGCCACGTAGTTGAGCATGATCGTGAGGATCACCTCGTGCGCGCCCGTCCAGGCCTTGAGCACGCCGACGACGGAGCCCCACAGCACGCCGCCGAGCACGCCCATCACGACGACGAGCAGCAGGTGCACGCCGGCCGGCAGGTGCAGGTGCACGCCGAACCACGTGGCGAACATGGCGCCGAAGATGAACTGACCCTGGCCGCCGATGTTGAACAGGCCCGCCCGGAAGGCGATGGCGATGCCCAGCGAGATGATGATCAGCGGGGTCGCCACGGTGAGGGTCTCGGTGAGCGGGTAGAGCATGCCCGTCGCGTCCGAGGCCCGGTAGTTGAAGACGGCGCCGCGGAATAGGGCCGCGAAGGCTCCGGCGAACGCGGCCCAGGCGGCGGAGAGCAGGTCGCCCGGGCGGGCGAAGAAGTAGCCGGCGGCGTCGCGGACGTCCTCGTCCACGGCGATGATCAGCAGGCCGGAGATCAGCATGGACAGCAGGATCGCCAGGGCGGTGACCGTGCCGTTGCCCGAGAGGATCCGGCGCAGGGCGGAGTCGGCGGGGGCGGGCCGGGCG